>NZ_CP037421.1:4899956-5199956 GCF_007748155.1 Gimesia panareensis | reverse complement strand
ACCATTCAAAACAGATTCGGTGGGTCCTGTGTCAAATCGTCAGCCCAACGCATTCCATCGCGCATTCCCCGCGCGGGAGTTTTTTCGTGGGTCTGCCAGATCCGTTGTGTTCTGGTCATTTATCAATGGTCTGTTGCTGGCGCTTCTGCTGCTCATCTTTTTTCTGATCCTTGATTTGCTGGATCATCAGGGCAAGATCGCGGTTCAGGGAGCAACGCAGGTGCAGTTGTTGCAGGAACTGCAGGGCATTACGGTCGCAGCAGAGCCTGTCGAAAAACCTGAGCCCGCGGAAGAAAACCAGCCCAAGCCGAAACTGGATACCAAAAAAGAGGCCGCTGAAAAGCAGCCCGAACCGGAACCGGAAAAAAAAGCGGCTCCGGCTGCCTCTCAACCCAGGCCGGCACTGGAGCGTTTGAGTCTTTCAAACACGGGGATTCTGCCTTCTGTCTGGTGGACTCATTCCAAGTACCATTTGGGGCTTTTGAAATCACTCTATCAGCGGGTCCCTTTACTGCAGCAGAATCAGTCGGCCCTGTTCACACTGATTCTGGTATCACTGGTGCTGGCCAGTATCCGGGTTCTGATCCGCTGGCGATGCCGACTGCGGAGCCTCAAAGTGTCGTATCATATTTCCACGACCTTACGGAATATGATTCACCGTCAGGCACTCCGGCTGGGCCCCGGGGATTTATCGGGAAAAGAGACCGAGCAGGCGTTTCATCTGTTCATTCAGGATGTCGGCACTGTCCAGAGCGGCGTATTTCACTGGGTCTATGACCTGACACGTCATATTTTGACCGTGGTTGTGTTGTTACTGATCGCTGTTTCCATTGACTGGCGATTGACCTTGCAGTGTATTATCCCGCTGGCTGCCGCCTGGTATTTTCTATTGCAGCACCGCAAAGATTCTGAACTGCAACACGCGAAAACGCTGGTGACCATTGAAACAGAGCTTTCGCTGCTGGCCGAAAATCTGCGGAGCACGCGGCTGGTACGTGGTTACGGAATGGAAAACGCGGAACACGAACAGTTCCAGAAACACCTGGCCAAGTACACCGAAAATCTGGAAAAGCTGAAACGTGTGGAGGGCTGGGGGCATCGCATCGCCCGCGGGCTGGCCGTCTTCTGTTCCTGCCTGGTAGTCTTTCTGGTGGGATACAAGGTTCTGGTCAATCCCGAAGTTCTGCCACTGTCGGCTGCGGTACTGGTGGTCGGGATTTTTGGCTTTTTCTACCTGCCCGTCAGTGGCTTACATACTTTGTTACACGTCCGCGAAGAAGCCAACGTGGCAGCCAGCTCGATTTACCGTTATCTGAACCTCATTCCGGAAGTGGGACAGGCGGTGGGGGCCAAGTTCCTCGAACCACTGTCCTCGGCACTGCAGTTCGAAAATGTCAACTACAGTCTCACTGCCAATTCGCCGCTGATCTTAAACGGTTTTGATCTGAAAGTTCCCGCTGGAACCAGTACCGCCCTGGTTTCTCTGGACAAACTGGCTCCGCGAGCTGTCAGTTTTCTGATTCCGCGGTTTATTGAACCTCGGTCGGGGCGCGTCCTGATGGACGGCGAAGATACCGCCTGGGTGACGCTCGAATCTCTGAGGGCGGAGGCAATTTTTGTCAGCGGAAACGATCCTTATCTCACTGGAAGCGTAAAAGACAATATTCGCTGTGGCGATGAACGCTATTCGCTGCAGGAAGTCATCGCCGCCTCGAAAGAGTCCCACGCGCATCAGTTCATTCAGAATCTGCCTCAAGGATACGAAACCGTATTGGGGCAGCATGGTGAAGATCTGACGACCGGGGAAAGTTTCCGCCTGGGGCTGGCACGGGCACTGTTGAGAAAGCCCGCACTGATGATCATTGAGGAGCCGGAAGGTCCCCTGGATGAGGACACCAAAACGCTGCTCGAAGATGCTTACGCCCGGATATTCCAGAACCGGACAATCCTGGTGATTCCTTCCCGGATTACGACGCTCAGACGCGTGGACCAGGTGGTAGTGATCCAGGATGGCAAGGTCGAAACCGTCGACAGTCAGGCAAATCTGTTGAAGCGGTCCGCCCTGTATCGCCATTGGGAATACACGCGTTTCAATCAGTTCCGGCATTCCCAGGAAACTCCGAACGAACCACGTTAAACCAAAGTCATCACAATGGAAACACTTCACTCCCCGGTGGTTGAAAATGCAATCCGGGTCGCAGCCGAGGCACATAAATCACAGAAACGAAAGTCATCCGGCATTCCCTACATTGCACACCCGATGGGAGTCTGCCTGATTCTGGTCAAGGCGGGGTTTCATGAAGAATCGATTCTCGCTGCCGCGGCCCTGCATGATGTCGTGGAAGACACAGCGCTGACGTTTGAGGATCTGGCGGAAACCTTTTCGGATGAAATTCTGCAGTATGTCAGAGAAATGACAGAGGAGAAGGAAGCCGAGGACGGAAAAAAGCGCAGCTGGCGCGACCGCAAGCGGGATCATATCCAGGTGATGCAACAGGCTTCCGAAGGTGCGCGAGCCATCGAACTGGCTGACA
This sequence comes from Gimesia panareensis, assembly GCF_007748155.1. Lineage (GTDB taxonomy): Bacteria > Planctomycetota > Planctomycetia > Planctomycetales > Planctomycetaceae > Gimesia > Gimesia panareensis. The sequence goes on along the minus strand of NZ_CP037421.1, from coordinate 5,197,422 downwards.
AACTGCATAACCTGGAAGCGATGCTGTTCGATCTGCAGACGGAAGACCGCTCGGAATTCTGGGGGCACTTTGGTGCGAGCCCGCAAGAGATTGTGCAGTATTATCATTCAATGATCGAAGCGGCCGGCCAGTCGGATGCCCGGCTGGAGTCGCTGGTGAAAAACTGCCTGGCCCGCCTGGAAGAGTTACAGAAACATTTACCGTAGCTTGCACGTTGGCTGCCGGTATGACTTTTCATGTCAGGTGAGGTATTGTTTAATACAACAGCCGACAGGAAGTGCCTCAACTGGTCTGATCTCAATCTGATTTCGGACTGGCTGCCGGGATGGAAATTACAGCTGACACAAGGGAAGCATGTGCGATGGCAAATAAAGGTGAATATCCCGACTGGTTTTTGTGGTTGTGGGAGAAGTGGGTTGTTTTATTCCTGGTGCTGGGAGTACTGACTCTGATCCTGATTGCCGGGGCCGTTTATCTCGACAACCGCTTTGCGCGTTTTGAGGATGAGCTGAAGTTCGTGCCACCGCGAAGTTATCAGCCCCCGGAACTTTCCGAGTACGAAGCAGGCAAGATTGATTCACAGAAGCTGACGCGGAGTGGTTCGATCTATGCACCCTGCTATTCGCATATTTATTATCATGGAGGATCGCCTCTGCTGCTGGAAACCACATTGAGTATTCGCAATATCAATCAGGATCAACCGGTTTATCTGACAGCGATTAATTATGTGGATACCGATGGAGAATCGATCAAGATCTACCTGGATCAGACGATCAAGCTGGCACCCTTTCAGACGATTGAGTTTCTGGTGGAAGAGAAAGACAGTACAGGGGGATCCGGCGCCAATTTCCTGGTGAACTGGATGGCTGGGGAAGAGGTTGAGCCGCCCCTGGTGGAAACGGTGATGGTCGGCGCTTCCGGTTCACGCGCCATCGCCTTTTCCAGAAGCGGCGTTCCGATTCCTGCCGGCAAATCGGAAAACTGACATCCCAGACAGGCAATCATTTCATTCCTTAATATCAGTCAATTGAAAGCGCTTCCATGTCACGACAATTCTCAATCATCCTGATGCTGCTGTTTGTGTCGGTGTTTTATGGTCCTGTTCAACTGGAAGCTGCGACTCCCAATGTGATCGTGATCATGGCCGACGATCTGGGATATGGCGATCTGTCCTGTTATGGGGCAACCGCTCTGAAGACACCTCACATCGATCAGCTGGCCTCGGAAGGCCTGCGGTTCACCAGCGGTTACTGTTCGGCTTCGACCTGCACGCCGACCCGCTATTCATTTTTGACCGGGACATATGCCTTTCGGGGAAAACGCACCGGGATCGCGCCGCCGAATGCACCGGCCATTATCAAGCCTGGCACGGAGACAGTTGCCTCCCTGCTGAAACGGGCCGGGTATACGACTGCCGTGATCGGGAAATGGCATCTGGGGCTGGGGGGAGATGCCGGGCCGGACTGGAACGGCGAACTGAAACCCGGACCGCTGGAAATCGGCTTCGATACCTGCTTCCTGCTGCCGACGACCAACGATCGTGTACCGCAGGTTTATGTGAAAGACCATCGGGTGCCGAATCTGGATCCCGCCGATCCGCTCTGGGTGGGAAATAAAAAGCCCAGTCCCGATCATCCTACGGGACTGACGCATCGCGATACGCTCAAAATGGACTGGTCGCACGGGCATAATTCGACCATCCATAATGGGATCAGTCGCATCGGCTTCTACACAGGCGGGCATGCGGCGCGCTTCCGGGATGAAGATCTGGCGGATAAATGGGTTGAGAAGTCGGTTGAGTTCATCGAGAAGAATAAAGAGAAGCCCTTCTTTCTGTTCTTTGCTTCGCATGACATCCATGTGCCCCGAATGCCCCATGAACGTTTTCAGGGAAAAACAAAACTCGGTTATCGCGGCGATGCCATCATTCAACTCGACTGGTGTGTGGGAGAGTTGATGAAAACGCTCGATCGCCTCCAACTGGCTGAAAATACGCTGGTTGTGTTCTGTTCCGATAATGGTCCTGTACTGGATGATGGATACAAAGATGGCGCGCTGGAAAAAATTGGAAACCACCGCGCGGCAGGACCGTATTCCGGAGGCAAGTACAGTGTCTACGAAGGCGGAACCCGGACTCCCTTTATTACCCGCTGGAAAGGGCGGATCAAGCCTGGTGTGAGTGATGAAATGGTCTGCACGATCGATCTGCCAGCCAGCCTGGCAGCGCTGGCCGGTCAGTCGCTCCCCCAGGATGGCTGTCGCGACAGCTATAATATGCTCGGTGCGCTGCTGGGGAAAGCGGGAGCCCAGGGCCGTGATCATCTCGTACAGCAGAACAACGGGAATAACGGAACGTATGCTCTGCGAACCGGAAAATGGAAACTGCAGCGCTACGACAAACAGACGGCCCGAAATATCATCGTGGAACAGGAGCTATCCAATACCAAAGTTCCCCACTACCAGCTGTTTGACCTGGAGCAGGACCCGGCTGAAAATCGCAACGTCATCCAGGATCATCCGGAAGTGGCACGGCAGCTGAAAAAACAGTTAGCCGACCTGATCGAACAGGGGAGCAGTCGGCCTGGCGCGGTCGCACCTGCTGCAAAATAATTAAAACAGGGCGGGTTTCATCTGCGAGTTGAGTTCGTTCCAACGGGTGAGCAGTTCCTCTAATTTGTCCGGGTGTTGACTGGCGAGATTGTTCTGTTCCGACAGATCGTCCGTGATACGATACAACTCCCAGGCAGCAGCACCAGGTTTGCCGCGCATCTTGACAATCTTCCAGTCTCCCAGGCGGAGTGCCGCCCGTTTGCCCTGTCGCCAGAAAAATTCGGTGTGCGGCACGCCGGTCTTTTCGTTCAACAGATAGGGCATCAGATTCTGACCATCCAGGTGCTCCGGGATCTTCGCTCCCGAGAGGGCCGCTGACGTGCTGAAAAGATCCATACTGCTGACCGGCGCTTGATAAATTTCCCCGGCAGGCAGCTTGTCAGTCCAGCGCATCAGGAATGGAATCCGCAGCCCTCCTTCATACATGGAGCCTTTCTCGCCGCGAAGGGGCAGATTACTGGAGGTCAGTTCACGGGTGGGTCCGCCGTTGTCACTCAGAAAGACAATCAGTGTTTTTCGATCCAGATTCGCCGAGTGCACCTGTTTCAGAATCTGGCCCACACTTTGATCCAGGGAAGACAGCATGGCGGCAAAGACCCGGCGATGGACATCTTCAATCTTTTGAAAACGCTGCATGTCGGCCTGCTTACCCTGCAGCGGACTGTGGACTGCATTGTATGCCAGGTATAAGAAAAAGGGTTTGTCCTGGTGCCGATCGATAAAGCTGACCGCTTCACGGGTAAAAGCATCAGTCAGGTATTCCGTTTCCACGACCGGCTGTCCGCCGCGAATGATGGGGTTGTTGGCGTCGTAGTCCGGTTCATCGTATCCCATATGAGTGGAATAGATCAGTTGGTCACTGATCCAGCGTCCCTTTCCGCCGCCGGGGATCGCCTTACGACGCAGCATGGTGGTGACGCCCTGATAAGGGGGCGGCACGAAGTAATGCCCCTCGTGCATGAAACCGAAGAATTCGTCGAAGCCGTGGCGGTAGGGATGATAATCGGCAGTGCCGCCCAGATGCCATTTACCGATCAATCCGGTCGTGTATCCCTGGTCGTGCAGGAGTTCGGCCAGCGTCTGTTCTGCGGGAGGCAGGCCGGTTCCCGGATCTTCGTTGCGGGCACCGATCGGGTTGAATTCGTAACCGAAGCGGGTGGGGATTTTTCCCGTGAGCAGTCCGGCACGAGACGGGCTGCAGTTGGGGGCGGTAACATATGCCTGTGTAAAACGCATGCCCTCCTGCGCCAGTGAGTCGATGTGCGGCGTCGGAATCTGAGGATTTCCCTGGCAGCCCAGTTCTCCGTAGCCCAGGTCATCGGCCAGCAGGATGATGATGTTGGGTTGTTCTGCCAGGAGTTGTGGATTGATGCAGAAGTTTAAGGCAAATAGAAGTGGAATGAGTGTTTTCAGATTCATGACGACTGGAGCACTTTCAAAAGTCCAAAGATGACAGGCAGATTAAAAAAACTAGAGACCAATCTGAGCAACATGATCCAGTAAATTCCAGAGTGCGTTGTAGTTTTTGATAATCGATTGATTGAAGGCCTGGATGTCGAAGTCTTCGCTGCTGGAAAAACATTGAGTGGTAGCAACAATAAACTCCACCAGTGATTCGTCTTCAGCTAATAAACGCAGTTTTCTTTCGGTAATGGTGATGTTTGATTTTTTATGAGCTTTCTGAAAATCATAGTCGAGGACAATCCATTCAATGAAAGATTCCCATTCATCCGGTTCTGCATAATAAAATGCACGGTAAGCATGAGGCCAGATGTCACTCAAGGCGACTAAAAAAAAGAACCCGACGAATTTGGCACTGTTCTCGCCCCAGCGGGGTGATTTAAGCAGTGACAGCCGTCGTACAATTCGCTTGATGCGTCTGGGGTTTTTAAGTGCCTGAGAATACGAGATGATCGCCCACATGGTTCGAACATATTTCCGGATTTTCTTTGCTTCTGTATTTTTCGTCAATCCCGACAAATATCTGCTGATTGGATCCTGATCCTGGCTCCATTCGTCATAAGACCACGGGGTGGGGACCCGGTAATAATCAGGGAATATTTTTTCGAGGTACAATGCCGCTTCAGTTCCATTTCCAAGGTAGCGGCCGTTGATGAAACGAATGATGGCGTCCTGGTCTACAGCGACAATAAAAGTGACCCCCGGTACATTCAAGACGAGATGCAGTGTTTCAATGATGAGCAAGACAGCGTCGGGACGGCACCGGTCAAGGTTGTCAATGGCTATGACGACACGTCCCTGGCCTTGGTCCAGGATGAGTGAAATTAATTGTCGAAAGCAATGTTCCACCTGGACTGCATACGATTCAGGTAAGCCATTTTTCACGTTCATGGCCTGATCAATCTGCCGGGCTCCTTCGAAGATGATTTTGGTCTCCGGTAATCTTTCGGAGACATATTTTCTGGCAGCATTGAGTAATAGTTCAGAGAGTTTTTTAAATCCAAGCTTGTGTGCAGGTGCGGCTTGTGAAGCGATGAAGTGCAACAGAGGAACGATGATGTCGCCGTGGGACTGGTATCTGAGTGCATCGAATAAAAACCAGTGGTGCCGACTTTTGCTTTTGTGCTGAGTCAGCGCAAGAATGCTGGACTTACCGCTGCCCCAGGGGCCGTACAGCGCGACCGTATCAGAAAGCGACTTCTCGCATTGATCGATTCGAGCAGAAAGTAAAGAAACCAGATAGTCGAATTCGAAGAAATCATCGGAGTTGGATTTGATGGGAGAGTCAATCAGTGATGCGGCTTTTAGTACCATAACCTCACAACCTGCTGTCTCGAACGGGCATCTGGAAAATCGTATGCTGACTGCCTGTTGAACATACCGGTTCCTGCAGGGAGGATCAATAAAAAAATGAGCCTGCACTACAGAGATCATCGCGCTGAAGCGTAAGGATCTGAGTATTCAAACTTAAGAGAACGGAAGTGCGTTTCTGAGGAGCGATCCCTGTTCAGTGTGCATGAAACGTGTTATTCTCGTCAGATCTTAATGTCAAAGGAGATGAAATCATGCCATTACTGGGAGCGCATCAGTCTATTGCTGGTGGATATTATAAAGCCGTTGATCTGGCTGCCGAATATGAGATGGATTGTGTGCAGATCTTCACCAAGAATAATAACCAGTGGCGGGCCAAGCCACTGACGGACAAAGATGTGCAGTTGTTTCAGGAGCATCTGGAAGCGACGGGCGTCAGTCGGCCCTGTTCGCATATGAGTTATCTGATCAACCTGGCCAGTCCCAAGGATGAACTCTGGAACAAATCGATCGATGCGGTGGTGGTGGAACTGGAGCGCGCCGAAGCCCTGGGGCTGGAAGGAGCCGTGATGCATCCCGGCAGTTATGTGACTTCCAGCGAGGAAGAGGGGCTGGACCGGATCGTAGCGGCCATCGATCAGATTCACGAAAAAACCAATGGCTTTCAGACCCAGATCTGGCTGGAGACCACCGCCGGGCAGGGATCGAACCTGGGATTTAAATTTGAACAGCTGGCGTACATGCTGAATCAGGTCCAGGAGAGAGAACGGCTGGGGATCTGTGTCGATACCTGTCATATTTTTGCAGCCGGCTATCCGTTGATTGAAGAAGAAGAATATCAGTCCACGATGTCGGAACTGGATCAGGTGATTGGTTACGATCGTGTGCGCGCCTTCCACTTGAATGACAGCAAGTGTGAATTTGGCAGCCGCAAAGACCGCCATGAAAACATTGGTCGTGGCTATCTGGGGCTGGAACCCTTCCGCCACCTGCTTAACGATCCGAATTTTCAGGATCGCCCGATGTATCTGGAAACCCCTAAAGATGCAGAGGATGGCGTGCCCCTGGATCAGGTCAATATGCAGACGCTGCGCGGGCTGTGTGAGAGCTGAGAGAATTTCTTAAAGACTGCTAAAATCCGAAATACCCTCTCATGCCATCAATTTCGCCCAGTCGATAAAGGGTAACAGGCGAAGTATCAGGTGCGGTTGCGCGCCTGTGAAGTGAGCTCGTCTGCACCTCAACTCCCCATTGAGGCTGCTCCCCGCGACCCAGGCAGAGATCTCATTCCCGATTTGATTTCTGCATGCAGAAACAGGATTCGTCGTTGTGAAGATCGGTCTGTTAACACGAAAACTGACAACGGTTTATTTGTTGTTGGCTCTCTTCGGGTATCTGACGGTTGGCTGTTTACGCCAGTCTGCGGATGTGATTTCCCAGTCCACGCAAACAACAGAAAACTCGTTGATTGCAGCCAGCAACAGTTCGGGCTTTAACTATTTTGATCAGAAAAAGAAAGTTTCTGCAGAAGAGAAGCCGGGACGCGTCAAACTTGGTGCTCCTTCTCCTGTTGCTCAGTCAAAGCCGACCCCGGAGTCAATGCAGCCAGCGCCGGTGAAAATCAGTCAGGCTGCCTTTGAAGATGTCGAACGCATGAAACAGGAGGCCAGGGCGGCTGATGACAATCAGCCGCAGAAAAAATCGGCTGAAACTCCTGTCGAAAACTGGCGTTCCAAATCGCTGATTTCCTCGGCTAAAAAATACCCCACTAAACTGATGGAAGCCTGTCAGCAAAATACGGATCGCATTCAACAGGCTTCCGGGGCAATCAGTGATGACTTTTCACGGGGAATCAAACGGCTGGTAGGAGCAGATCAAGATGAGCCTGCTCCAGAAGTCTTTCCTGAGAACCAGTTGGATTCCGGGGAGAAGCATGTCTCGCAGAGAACCGCTGCAGATGCGTTTCGCGCAGACGAAGTCAGCCGATATTTAGAGCAGGCCAATCAGGAACTGGCTGATCCACAAATCAGGCAACTGGGACAGGAACTGCAACAGGATCTACAGCAGTCGACCCCCATCTTCGAAGAGGTCACCCAGGAGATGCGGCATCTGCAGATCAACTCAATCATGGAGCGTGCCAACAGAGAACTGAAAGAAAAGAATTATGAGTACGCTCAGTTTCTCGCGGAACAGGCACTGGAAACCAGCTATCGGGGCCATGTCGCCTTTGGACTCGATGAAGAATCTCCCCAGATGTTACTGCAGAAGATTAAACAGGAACTGGCATCGAATCAGCCTGCCGCACTGAAGCAGACCGGCCATTCAGAACCCCTGGTACAGTCCAACAGCGGCCAGCGTGTACCCGGCTTCAGTCCCTCACGCGTGCATCCATTAAAGCGACGGGCCATTCCCCGGACCGAGACAAAGCCGGCGGCACCTCGTTCGGTGCAGCCCGCGCCCTCTCCGTCTGCCAGCAAGGAGTTGCCTCTGATCGTTCCCCGCAACATGGGGACGATACCGGTTCAACCTCGACAGACTTTCACACCTCCGCAGAATGAGCCCAAAGGAAGTATTTCACTGGAACCTCCGGCTTTTGAACCATTGGAGGAAGTACCCACAGAGTTACCTCCCATTGAGCAACCCGTGCCGCGCGAAGCAAAACCCGTTCAGCCGGAACCCTCCATCAAACTGGAGTTGGAAGAAGCTCCTGTTGAACCACCGGCCCGTATTCAGTTGAGTGGCCCGGAGGCTGTGACCCGGGAACCAGCGAGTGTTCCCCAGGAGAAATCAGAACAGTCTTCCGGGGCAGGGCCTCAATTGATGCTGCCGAAGCTGCCTGCGGTATCCGGAGATCTGACGTCGCAATCAGAGATGAACGGAAAAACACACGCGACCATGACATCACAGTCGGGACAGCAGCGGGGAATGCCGACATCCAATGTGAAGTTTCGCTCCCGATTACAGGAGCGCAGCGGGGAAGAGTCCTCGCCGTTTGTGGAACAGAAACGGACGGAACGTCGTGAAGAGGCCTCTCAGGGAGGCGCCGGCTTGAAACTCGATGAGATCGAATGGGATCTGGCGGAACGGAAACGTCCGGCCGTCAAAAGCGGTTGGGGAGGCATCACGACCCTGTTGCTGGCAGCCGGAGGCCTGATCATTCTGCTGCTTTCAGCGATCATCGTGGTCCTGTTGCGACGCGGGGCTTCCTCTTCCTGATCGAACGCGGAAAACATCCGGAAGCGCGCAAAGACGGTTACAGGAAATGGTCCGGCACTGTCCAGCGCTCGACTGTCATCTCATGCAGGATATCCGGATGATCAGTTTTCCGGTTTCGTGAGAAATTCACCACCGCTGATGAACATGCCGTTTTCACAGGGGGTGCACCACATGATCTGAACCCGGTATTCAAACTCGCGTGTTTCGCTGGCCAGTTTGACTGTCACTTCACCCGGATTGATCATCCCTTTGTGCAGCAGTCCCAGTCCCTGGCGGCTGATTTCGCGTGTCATGGCTGAAATGGTATTCCCCCGCATGGTTTTCACTTCCGCGGGCACAGAGAGTTCCAGGCGATCCACATCACGGACATTCACGGCATCGCTGTTACCGAAACTTTCCAATACATGTTTCAGGTCGTCCATTGTGGGACGGCTCCAGGGCGTTTCTTCCATTGAATTACTCCGAGTTTGAAGTCTCTATTTTGATTTGGTTCGTGTGCTCAGATTTCGCTGATATTGAAATATAGAATACAAATAGAAATCGGGGCTTGATTTCATTGCAGATTGCTGAGGCTGCCTGTCCACGAGGGCAGGAACATGAGGAGAATGACTGCTGCACAGCGGCCGGAGGTCGTGATACGGGAAAGGACTGGCAATTATGAGAATCAATCCACTCGGAAGGGCTGGTTCAAATCTGACGGTTATGCCGGTATTTCATCCCTTGAAGGTGCGAATTGTATCAATCGTACCAAAGACTCCTGCTGATTCTGCTATAACGCCTGCACTTTAATAAATCCGTTTGACGCATTGTTTCAGGCAGGTTCGATATGAAATTGGGGTGATCTCAGTAATCAATCATTGCACTGATGACTCAGCACGGCCGGGAGCCGGAGGTCAGGATGACTTTGATTACCAGGATGTGAGTACTTGAAATGGCTCGAGCAAGCGAAAGCAGATTGATCTACCAATTCTTATGATGATCTCATCTTTTTATCAAAAATATAGTAGGTACCTGATCTGGGGCGTGTTCTGCACGCTGCCGATTCTGGCCTTTCTTGCAGAACTCCTGCCTTCGAATAACGATATTGAAACCTGGCTGCCCAAGGATTCGGACGTTCGCATTGTTTATGACCGGTTCAAAACCGAGTTTGGTGCAGAAGAAGTCATTCTGGTAGCGGTCGAGCAGGGTCTGGACCAGCCGGCTCTAATCGAAGCCACCGCGAGTCGCATTGAAACATTGCCGACCGTCAGAGAATGCTGGACGCCTGATCGACTGAAAAGCATTCTCAACGAATTTCAGGTAGAAAAAGAGGAAGTCAATCGCCGTCTGGACGGTCTGCTGATGAATCAGGAGCACCAGGTCGCGGGGATCCTGGTTCTGCTGTCCGATCAGGGGATCAAAGACCGGGCGGGCACGGTTGCCGGGATTCGTGAAAAACTCGAGTATAACCAGCTGACCGGACAGGAAGTCAAACTGGCCGGGGCTCCCGTGGTGATTGCCGAACTGGATCGCCTGGGGAGTCAGAAAAGCAATAAAAAGTTTTTCATCATCACGCTGCTGATCAGCCTGGGGCTGCTGTATCATTCATTCCGGGAATGGAAAAAAACACTGGCCACCCTGGGCCTGACGGTCTGGGCCATCAATCTGACCACTGCCCTGATTTACCTGGGCGGCGGGGAAATGAATTTCATCCTGGGTGCTCTGTCGGTCATGGTGATGGTGTTTACGCTGGCGATCTCGATTCACGTGCATCACTATGTCGCCAGTTGTATCGATGAACCCGATCCGCTGGCCTCCGCTTTAAAGATCGCCTGGAAGCCCTGCTTCCTCGCCACGCTGACGACGACCATCGGGCTCTATTCACTGACGATCAGCGAAATTGGTCCAGTCACGCAGTTTGGCTATGCAGCTTCGTTGGGGACTTTTGTGTCGCTGCTGACTGGCTTGGGGCTCACACCGGCTGTGCTGACTCTCTGGCCCATTGACCCTCAAACAGTCCATGGGGGAGAATCCCGCTGGAATTTCCAGAAATGTGCCAACTGGTTAATTGATCATTCCGGTCGCGTCTCACTGGCAACCATCGTGCTGGTGATGATCACGGGAGTGGGACTGTTCAATCTGAAGACCAAGATCGATCCGCTGGATTTTCTGCCGGCAAAAGGTCGAGTGATTCAGGACGTACGTGCGGTACAGGAGAATCTGACGGAGCTGGATTCGATCGAAGCGATTGTCGATTTCGGTGATGAAGAGCTGCCTTTCATCAAGAAAATCGATCGGGTCCGCGAGCTGGAAAAACTGATCCAGAAGCATCCGGCCGTCAGGCATACGATGTCTCTGGCCAGTTTCTTTCCCAACCAGTTTCCGGAAAGCCCGTTTGAAACCGCGCGGTTACTGTCGCATGCTCAGTCGACGCATGGGGACAATGATTTTACTTCCGATGGCGAACGGCTGTGGCGGATTTCCGCTCGCATCAGCAGTGACGCCGATCTGCCTCAGGATCAGATCTACGACGAGTTGGCTGAGATGATCAACGACCCGCATGTGGTTCTGACAGGCGTTGCTCCCCTGTTAAGACGGGCACAAAATCAGATTTTCACCGGCTTCTGGGAAAGTTTTTCGATGGCGTTTGTGATCATTACCGCCGTGATGATTGTCTCACTGCGATCGATCAAGGCCGGTCTGGTAGCGATGGTGCCCAACCTGACGCCGATCTGCATCGTATTCGGCATACTGGGCTGGTACCAGATTCCGATCGACATCGGAATCATGATGACCGCCAGTATTGCGTTGGGAATCGCGGTCGACGGAACCTTCCACTTCCTGGTGCGATATCAGGCACAGTACCGTCTCACCCGTAATTCCGCTCAGGCGTCCCGGGATTCATTGCTGATGACCGGCGAGCCGATCTTTACCGCCGCGGTGATTACCGGGGCCGGCATGCTGGCGTTAACTCTCAGCAACTTTGTGCCGACCGCCCGCTTTGGCTATATGATGACTTCACTCCTGGTTGCAGCACTGGTCGGAGACCTGATTCTGCTGCCTTGTCTGCTCGCTCTGCGGCCTGAGTCTGCCGATCAGCCGGATGGATCTGATCACAAAGACAGTGACAGTTCCGTCGACGAGTCTCGACCGCGGAGTCCTCATTTTCTCAAGCAGTCGCAGCAGGGGACGAAAGATCAGTCAGGGAAAGCAGTTGCATAGTCTATTTTGACCATGCCGACTGAATTCGTCTGGCAATCTGTTGTCTTTTCCGTACCCGTTGATTGATAAATGAAGCCAGTTCATTATCATTGACTTTTCCCCTGAAAACAGCTCGATTTCTGTACCGGTAAGGGGCTGGCCAGTCTCAATTCTTCATCGCCTGCCAGCCAGCTGAATGGGACCGGACAGAATCTTTAAAATATCACTGAGTCAATCAGCACTCCTTTTTCAACTACAGGTTCATAGCGGAATTCAAAATGGGATACCATCTGATCACAGGAGCCACCGGGTTACTGGGAAGATACTTAATTCGAGACTTGTCCATGGCGGGAGTACCGCTGGCGGTACTTGTGCGTCCTACTCGACGGATGACAGTCGACCAGCGGATCGACATGATCATGGGCTTCTGGGATGATCAGTTAGGCCGGGAACTGCCGCGACCGGTTGTTCTGGAAGGGAACATCAACGAAGAGAATCTGGGGTTGAGCGAAGAGGATCTGAAGTGGGCTACGGAAAACGTGGACCGCATGATCCATTCTGCCGCCAGTCTGTCGTTTTACAGTACCAGCCACGAGAGTGAGCCCTGGCGCTCCAATGTGGGTGGAGTGAAAAATGTGCTGGGGTTCTGTAAAACCGCGAATATCAAAAAATTCGATCACGTTTCCACTGCGTATGTCTGTGGCCTGCGAACCGGTCGGATCATGGAATCCGATGTCGATGTGGGGCAGGAATCGGGCAACGATTACGAACGGAGCAAGCTGGAAGCGGAACTGCTGGTGCGCGGTTCAGATCAGTTTGATTCCCTGACTGTCTTCCGTCCGGCGATCATTATCGGTGATTCCAAAACCGGATTCACAAATACGTTCCATGGCTTTTACGCAGCGTTACAGCTGGGACACACTCTGATGCAGATGCAGGAACGGGATGAAACCGGTCTGCTGTTTGCCCGTTCCCGCTTTACGCTGAACGGAGACGAATCCAAGAACCTGATTCCGGTCGACTGGGTCTCCGCTGTGATGGCTTACATTATCACGCATCCCAAACACCATGGCAAAACCTACCATTTAACGCCACTGCATCCTGTACAGTCCCGACTGGTGCACGATGTCTTGTCGACGACCTGTCAATTCTACGGGTCCGAATTTGCCGGAGCCGGTGTGGAACTGACTGACCCCACCGAAGGGGAGCGGCTGTTCTACGATCACATCCGGGTTTACAATTCCTACTGGCGTGACGACCCCGTGTTTGACAGCTCTAACACGCAGGCAGCGGCACCGCATCTGACTTGCCCGCATGTTGACCGGGATTTACTGATACACCTGTCCCAGGTGGCAATCGATATGAATTTCAGCTGGAACGATCGCACGCCCCACCGGTTCGGCGTTAAGTAGCCCAGGGGCTGCCCGGTTTCAGGGGAGGATCTTCCTCCTCTGGGGGCTCAGGATTAGCGGGGGGCGGCGGTTGCTCGCCCGGTTTGGGGACGAACTTATCCAGGATTCCGTTTACAAACTGTGACGATTGCGCGCTTCCGAATTCGCGTGCCAGTTCAACGGCTTCGTCAATAATGACCGCAGAGGGGGTGTCTGTGTGCAGCAGTTCGTAGCCACCCAGTCGCAGAATATTGCGATCGGTGACAGCCATCCGCTTCAGGGACCAGTTTTCCGCGACGCGCACGATTTCCGCATCGATCTGCTGTTTGTATTCCATGACCCCGGAAAACAGTTCCCAGGCGAAAGCCCGGACGGTTTTATTGCGGCCATGCTCATCGATCATACGGCGAACCTCCCCGCCAGTGATGTCCGGGTTGAGGTCGATCTGATAGAGCATTTGCACGACCAGCTGGCGTGCCTGTTTTCGAAGAGACATAGGGGTATCACAACTACAGTCTGGAGACAGAAAAATCCTGGTTTCCCGGGTACTCCGGTCAGGGCCGGTATATCAGGCGTTTGCCTGATCCTGGTCAATCGAGTGTAACAGATTGACCATTTCAATCGCGGCCAGGGCGGCTTCACTCCCTTTGTTACCGACTTTTCCACCGGCCCGGTCCATGGCCTGTTCCATTGTTTCACAGGTTAAGACGCCAAACAGAACGGGAATCCCGCTCTCCTGGCTGCTGCGCATGATTCCTGCTGCGACCTGGTGATTGATGTAATCGTGGTGCATCGTACTGCCCTGAATCACGGCGCCCAGGCAGCAGACGGCCTGGAAACGACCGCTTTTAGCCAGCTTATCTGCAATGAGAGGCAGCTCAAATGATCCCGGCACCCAGTACACGGTAATCTTCTCTTCTGAACCACCGTGCCGACGGAATGTTTCCATCGCCCCTTCCAGCAGGCGACGGGTAATCAGTTCATTCCAGCGGGAAACAACAATGGCATAGCTCGCATCGCGGGCCAGTAAATCGCCTTCAATCAGTTTGTGGTTCATCGAGGTCGTAATTTCAAATTGCCAGGTGGATAATAGATACAGTTCCGGGACAGTTCACGATCGGGTTTCGGATCGCAGTCAGCAGCTGCCTATCCCAGGTTCATACTCAGCAAAAATTCTTCGTTCGTTTTAGTACGTCGCATCCGGTTGGTCAACAGTTCCATGGCATCAACCGGATTCATATCGTTAAGAACCCGTCTGAGGATCCAGACACGACGGAGTTCCTCTTCGTCCATCAGCAATTCTTCGCGGCGGGTACCTGATTTATTGACATCAATCGCCGGCCAGATTCGCTTTTCGACCATTCTACGGTCGAGGTGCAGTTCGGTGTTACCGGTCCCCTTGAATTCTTCGAAGATCACTTCATCCATGCGGCTGCCGGTATCGACCAGTGCGGTTGCAACGATTGTCAGGCTGCCCCCTTCTTCCACATTCCGGGCGGCACCGAAGAACCGTTTGGGGTGTTGGAGGGCGTTGGCGTCCACACCACCGGAAAGGATTTTACCGGAGTGAGGGACTTCGGTATTCCAGGCACGAGCCAGACGGGTGATCGAATCCAGGAAGATGACCACATCTTCGCCATACTCAACCATGCGTTTGGCCTTTTCGATGACCATTTCCGAAACCTGAATGTGGCGGCTGGGGGGTTCATCAAAGGTACTGGAGACGACTTCACAGCGGTCGCCTCCTACCTGGCGTTCCATGTCGGTGACCTCTTCCGGCCGCTCGTCGATCAGCAGGATGAAGACATACGCATTGGGATGGCTGGCGAGAACGCACTTGGCCATTTCCTGCAGCATGACAGTCTTACCGGCTCGAGGAGGCGAGACGATCAGGCCACGCTGTCCCATCCCCACGGGGGCGACCAGGTCGACAATGCGCGTGCTCAGGTTGCCGGCAGGGGAAGAGAGTCGAAGGCGTTCTTTCGGGTGCAGCGGGGTCAGGTCATCGAAGAAGACCTTGGTTGTCAGGATTTCCGGATCGCAACCGTTGACCGCTTCGACCCGCAGCAGGGCGAAGTAACGTTCGTTTTCTTTGGGAGGCCGGATCTGTCCTGCCACGATCGCACCGGTTCTCAAACCAAATCGACGGATCTGGCTGGGAGAGACATAGATATCATCCGGGCAGGGCAGGTAATGATAGTCGGGGCTGCGGAGAAAGCCGAAGCCGTCCGGCAGGATTTCAAGCGTTCCTTCACCGAACATCAAGCCATTGACTTTGGTACGTTCTTTCAGAATCTTGAAGATCAGATCCTGTTTTTTCAGACCGGTATATTCAGTGAGGTTTTCTTCCTTAGCGAGCTGCATGAGTTCTTTCATGGTCAGCCGCTGCAGATCCGCGATGTGAATTTCGCTCTGTTTAATCTTTTCATACCGCTCATCGGCCGCTTTGGAGATGGCAGCAGCACGCTGATCGCGCGCCGGAGATTTTTCAGTTTTATCGTTCGAGTCTAACTCGTCTATATTTTTTGAAGCCACAAGCCCGTCATTTTCAGATGTCTGAAGTTTTATGGATTTGGCCATGATCAAATACTTTCCGAATTACAAAATAGTGAGATGAAATCGAGTGGAGTTTCTGGGATTTAAAGCAGATGGGTTGAACGCGAAGGATTATTAACCTCTGGAAAGGTCGGGTAACATTTAGAAAAGGCATCAACTGGTTTTGATTTAATCAGCGGCGAGTCAGCTGTCTCTGGGTGAAGACGATTGTATTATATGTGTGTGATCAAGGATGTGAATGGGATATCCTCAAATCAGTTATTTGTCTCTTTTTCTGGTTGCAGTATTAAATCAATGAATCTGGATAATTGACGGCCTGCTGATTGCAGATCCTGATCATTGTGAACCACGGTTGTTGCCAGTTTTCGTTTTTCTGAGAGAGGCAACTGGTGATTCTCACGTCTGGTTAATTCCGCTGTTGACCACCCTCGATTCCGCGTCACTCTCTGTAGACGTTGCTCAAAGGGACATTCAATAAATACGATGTGGTCACACAACTCTTGCCATCCCGCTTCCAGAATCACGGCAGCGTCAATCAGGATGGCATCCACATGTCCCTGTGACCGGGCTGCCTGTATTTCCTGTTCCAATCTGCGATGAATCTCGGGATGGACTATCTTTTCAAGTGATTTTAATGATTCCTGATGTTGTTTTGATTCTCCAAAAACGATTCTGGCGAGCTCTTTACGGATGATCTTTCCCTGTTCATTGAACACCACAGTTCCAAACTGTGCTCGTATTTTTTGCTGAACTTCGGGGAAATCAAGTACTTCGTGCCCGATCTGATCGGCATCGATGACTGTGACCGGTCGAAATGAATTTACTGTTCTGGCTACTGCACTTTTACCTGATCCGATTCCTCCAATCAGAGCAATCGTGGGGATGAATGTATGACAAGACACAAGGTGGCTGTGACAACTTGCACTGGTGGAAAATGGTTTTCTTACACATTCCTTCGCAACAGAAACTTACCACACAGGAGGTTTAAGATTGCTGAATCCCTTAGCAACATGTAGATGAGACACATAGGCGTGCATTAATATCGTTACCAATACCCTGCTGATTGTCAACAAAAAAAAGGAAAGTTCACTGTTTTCAGCTTAAATTTCATACTTTCTTTAGAAGGTTACCGAATCGCTGGATCGGCAGTTCCTGATCTGTTTTGCCGACAGGGAAGGGCAGGCCACGAAATGCCGCTATCGTAGAGCGAATCGTCGTCAGTCGACCTCCAGTTTCGACTGTTCGAGCCAGTTCAAGCCGGAGGACATATCGACAATCAGGGGGACCTCCAGTTCCATGGCTGACTCCATTTCGGACTGGACAATCTGGCCGAGGGAAATCAGCTCGTTTTCAGGCACTTCAAAGACCAGTTCGTCATGGATCTGCATCAGCATCCGACCGGGGTGCTGTTCCTCCTTGAGCCGCTGGCTGACGTTGATCATCGCCTGTTTGATCAGGTCCGCGGCAGAGCCCTGGATGACCGTATTGATGGCGGTCCGTTCGGGCATGTTCAACTGCTTCTGAACACCGCCCCGCACACCCTGGATTTCCCGCTTTCTGCCACAGATGGTCGTGACATAACGCTTGCGGGCACATTCTTCCAGGATCTGATCCAGGAATTCCCGGACCCCCTGGTAACGATCGAAATAATCGTCGATGAAACCGGCGGCCTCATTCTGCGGAATGCCGATCGCTTCGGAGAGGCCGAAGGGGCTCTGTCCATAAATGACGCCGAAGTTGACCGCTTTCGCTGTCCGCCGCATGTCACTGTCGACCTCCTCGGGAGCGACGCGAAAGATGTCTGATGCGACGGCAGTGTGAATATCTGCGCCTTCACGGAACGCCTGGCTGAGCGCATCGTCCTGGCTGAGATGGGCCAGCACACGGAGTTCGATCTGGGAATAGTCGGCACAGAGCAGACGCCAGTTTTCGTCCTGAGGAATGAAGGCCTTGCGGATCTGCCGTCCTTCCGGAGTGCGGATGGGAATGTTCTGCAGATTGGGATCGCTGGAACTGAGTCTTCCTGTCGCAGCGACGACCTGGTTGAAGCTGGCATGAATCCGTCCCGTTTCCGGATTGACCAGACCGGGCAGGGCATCGAGGTAAGTACTTTTAAGTTTCGACAGGTGACGATGCTCGGTGATACGGGCCGGCAGTTCGTGCAGCGGCGCCAGCTTTTCCAGAACGCTCTGGTCGGTACTGGGGCCGGTTTTGGTTTTCTTGATGACCGGCAGATTCAGTTCCTCAAACAGCACGGTCCGCAATTGCAGGGGCGAGGCGATGTTGAATTCGTGTCCCGCGAGGTTGTGGATTTCCTCGATCAGTGTGGTCAGACGTGCTTCAAGCCCCTGGCTCTGCTGCTGGAGTTCATCAATATCGACGCGGATACCCGTGAACTCCATCTCGGCCAGAATGGGAATCAGTGGGCGTTCCAGGTCCCAGTAGAGGTCCCACAGATTCTGCTGTTTGAGCTCTTCTTTGAGGATGCGTGAGAGCTGCCAGGCGATTTCGGCATCTTCGACCGCATACTCAGCCACCTTGTCGATTTCGACCTCGAACATCTTTTTCTGCTGTTTTCCCGAGCCAATCAGTTCCGAGATCGGAATCATGGTGTGCTGCAGATAGCGTTCGGAGAGCTTATCCAGGCTGTGTCCCCGTTCTCCGGCATTGAGCAGATAGCTGGCGACCATCGGGTCAATGCTGACTCCCTGCAGATGGACGCCGGCCCGCATCAGCACGACCATGTCGTACTTGATATTCTGGTTGGTGATCATGACTTCGGGGTCTTCCAGCAGCGGTTTGAGCTGGCTGAGCACCAGTTGGGGATCGAGGGCAGGCTGCCCCGGGGGACCTTCCACGGGAATGTAATAACCACTGTGCTTTTCCCAGCTGATGGCCCAGCCGACGATCTCCGCTTCGGCCGGTTTCAGGCCGGTGGTCTCCAGGTCGACACAGAACTCCTCCTGTTCTTTGAGCAAGGCCATGAATTTTTCAAAGGCCGGTTCGGTGTCGACGGTTTCCCGAATTCGTTCCTGGGGCTCCGCTTCTTCGTGTTTCGTGAAGTCTTCTTTCATCTCGTCCGCGAAACGGCGGAAACCGAAATCAGTGAAGAGTTGCCTCAGCCGTTCCCGGTCGGGATGGGTGAGACGGGAGGCTTCCCAGTCGATATCGAGATCCAGGTTCGGATTCAAGGTCACCAGTTCGCGGGACATGCGGGCCTGGTCAGCGAATTCTTTCAGGTTCTGCTGCAGTTTGGGACCTTTGGCTTTGTCCGCATTCGCGAGGACCTCTTCGAGTGTTCCAAACTGCTCAATCAGGGTTTGCGCCTTTTTGGGGCCCACCAGGGGGACGCCGGGGATATTATCCACACTGTCGCCGACCAGGGACTGAAAGTCGATGACCTGATCCGGGCGCACGCCCCAGTCGTCTTCGACTGCCTGGGCATCCATGAATTTATCCTTGCGGATATTGTAGAGCCGGACCGCCTCGTTGATCAGCTGACGGGCGTCTTTATCGTTGGTCACGATCACCGTTTCGAGGCCTTTTTCCCGGGCCTGATGGGCAATGGTGGCGAAAACGTCGTCAGCTTCCCACCCCGGGCATTCGATGATCGGGACCTGAAAACCCCGAACCACATCCATGATATGCGGGATTTGCGGTGTAAGATCTTCAGGCATCTCGGTACGGTTGGCTTTGTATTCGGGATAGATTTCATTCCGCGTGCCCGGGCCGCTGGAGTCCATGGCGAAGATCAGGTAGTCCGGCGCGTGAGTTTTGATGATGTTGAGGATGTCGCGTGTGATGCCAAAAATGGCATTGGTGGGTTGACCGGCAGGACCGGTCATGGCCGGCACAGCATGAAAAACCTGAAATACCAGAGAAAACGTATCAATGATGTAAAGTGTTTTCTTCATAAAGATTTAGCTTTACCTGAAATTTTGAAATGAGATAGCCGAAACTGGAAACATGAGGAGATTTTACGGGCATAGAGACGTCCCGGCAGACCGGGAATCTGCCTGAAATCTGCTCGCGAGAGATTCATTATTGGTGAGAGAGACTGGAATCGCCATGAACAGGCGAGTTGAAGTCAGAACTCAATGGAATCTTTTGTTCGTCTGTCCGGCAGGAAACGGGCTACTGATATTTTGTGTACTTTGTCTGGCGGGTCAAGTCTGTCGGGCATCGGGAAACTATTTATCGTCACAAGGGAGAGGTTCAGAGAAGCTGCTTGACACTGCTATTCCTGCACTTAGAATAATAAAAGCAGGAGGCTGTTTCTTCAGATTCATCTCATCAGGTCTTCCTGCAGGTTGTCATGGCAGATGACCAGGCTTTGCTGAAGATGTACGACACATCGACCATCACCGTCACGGTGCAACGTCGCACACGATTGTCACTTGAAAATCCTTAAGGTTAGAAAAAATGGCTGCCAGTAAACCAACTGCTGTTCACTTCTCATTGATCTTTTTCGTCATGCTCACATTGATCTTCGGGGTCATGGCTTACCTGAATCAGAAAGACCTTGGGGAAGCGAATGCCAAGTTAAGTCAGGCTGAGCAGACGGCACGTACCAGTGATTCGACCGTGCGAAAACTGGACGAAGAACTGCAGGCGCTGAAAAAACTGATCGGCAACGAGCAGGAAGAGATCGGGCTGGATAACAAAACACCGAACACTGTTATTGGCGCGACTGAAAATGATGTCAAAACCCATGCCGGCGTTCTGGCAGAGGCCACGATTAAGAATACACTGATCAAGTTGTCTGGCCAGTTGGATCAAACCAAAAATCAGCTGGCACAGGAGCAGGCTGATAAAAACAAACTGGAAGCACAGTACCTGGCTCTGAAAGGCCAGCTGGATAAAGTGGTCGACCAGCACCGGACCGCACGGGAAGGGGCTGAAAAGGATCTGGCAGACACCCAGAAAGTGAAAGAGGAAGAGGTTTCCGCCAAGGATCAGCAGATCGCTGCCCTGCAGAAAGAAAACGAAGAGATCCTGATCGAGCTGGATCAGCTGCGTGAAACGGATGCCAGGAAGATCAAGGACCTGGAAAACAAGAACAATACCTATGCCAGTCTGATTGATACCCTGCGGAGCCGACTGACGGAAGTCCAGAAAGTCAGCTTTGAAAAGCCGGATGGTGAAATCAGAACCATTGATAACAGCACCGGCGTCGTCTGGATCAATCTGGGGGAGGCCGACCGTCTGCCCAAACGCATGAACTTCAGTGTTTATCGTAAGGCCCATCAGGGGATTGGTCGTGGCGAAGAAGACATCATTGGTGCGATCGAAGTTACCAAGATCCTGGGGCCCCATCTGTCTGAAGCACGCATCGTATCCGATGACATCTATCAGCCGATCAGCCCCGGCGATCCGATTTACACTCCGCTCTGGGGCGTAGGGCGTCCTGAAACATTTGCGGTTTCCGGCATTATCGATCTGGATGGTGACGGCAAGTCGGACATGGATCTGTTGAACCGGATTGTGGAGAATGCCAACGCCAAGATCGATAACATTGTGACAGAAAATGGCGAACGCATCGGAAACGGCCTGACCGTGCACACCAAGTTCCTCGTGATTGGTGAATCACCGGATATTGATGCTGCAAAGACCGATGAACAGCGGGATAAAATGCAGCAAGTGCTGTCCAAGATGAAGGAAATTCGTGAAGAGGCCCGTCTGAAGGCAGTCCGTGTGATCGGCATCAACGACTTCCTGAGCTATATCGGCTACAAGCCACAACGTCGTCTGTATACTCCCGGTTCCGGAATTGCTTCCCCGATTAAAGCAGGTGCCAGACAGACGGGCGTGAATGCCGTTTCTTCCGGGCAGGTTTCCGGAGTCTATTCCCGCGGCAAGCGTCTGAAGCAGCAGACGTCGTCCGGTCAAACTTCGAAAGTCTTCGGCGGTGCCGGTAAATAAGCTACTGCAGCTAAATGAACATGAAACAAAAACCGCTGTTCTGATTGCTCGGAACAGCGGTTTTTTGTTTTCAAAGCTTATGCTTTCTGCTGCTTGTGTTTCTGTTTTCCCTTGAAGCGTTTGCGTTTTCCGGCGAATGCTTCAGGGGACTCCCAGCGGGAGATCCGCAACTGCTGACCGGCAACCCAGACATTCTTCAGCGCCCGGAAGATATTGCGGGGCATGCCTTCCGGCAGATCGACGGTGCTGAAATCATCAAAGATGTTGATGCGGCCGATATACTGACTGTCCAGATTGGCCTCGTTGGCGATGGCACCGACGATGTTGCCTGGCTTGACGCCATGATTGTGCCCCACCTGGACTTTGAACCGTTCCATACCTTCCTCGGGGGAATCGTTGTGCGGACGTTTGCGGGGCCGATCCTTCTCTTTGTTGAAACGACGTTCCGACGGTCCCTGATCGCGGTTGAATGTTTCCCGTGGTTTCCGGGATTCCTTTTTGGGGGTCTCTTTGAGAAACAAAGGTCGTTTGCCCTGATGCAGGCAGGCCAGGGCGGCGGCGATTTCGATTTCAGAGCAGTTGGTTTCTGCCTGATATTCGCCGAGCAGCTTGCTGAACATGCCAAAGTCCGGGGATCCCATCGCCTGGGTAATGGAATCTTTAAAGCGCGCCGTGCGACTCTCATTGATCACGTCGATCGTGGGGAGTTCCATCCGCTCCAGCTTGTGTTTGATGGCCCGTTCAATGCCGGAAAGGGAACGTGTTTCCCGTGGAGAGACAAACGTAATTGCCTCGCCGGTCCGGCCGGCACGACCGGTGCGGCCGATGCGATGCACGTAGGCTTCGGAGTCGCCCGGCAGATCGTAGTTGATTACATGGCTGATCCGGTCCACGTCGAGTCCGCGGGCAGCGACATCGGTGGCGATGACAATATTGACGTGTCCGGCTTTGAGCCTGCCAACGGTGAGCTCGCGCTGTCGCTGGGGAATATCACCATTCAATGGTGCCGCCAGGAAGCCGCGGGCTTCCAGTTTCTCGGCCAACTCGGTGGTGATGCTCTTGGTGCGTACAAAGATAATGACGCCGTCTGTTTCTTCGACTTCCAGAATACGGGTCAGGGCATCCAGTTTGTGGTGTCCCTTTGCCAGCCAGAACCGCTGATGGATTGTGTCCGCGGTTCGTGTTTTGACTTTGACGGTGATTTGTTCGGGAGACTGTAGATAATTACCAGCGATGCGGCGGATGGCATCGGGCATGGTGGCTGAAAAAAGGGTGGTTTGATGGTTATCAGGTGTCTGTTCCAGGATCCATTCCACATCGTCAATGAAGCCCATCCGCAGCATTTCGTCTGCTTCATCAAGGACAAGGCAACGGAGCTGGTCCAGCTTCAATGTGCCCCGTCGCATATGGTCCATCACGCGACCCGGGGTTCCCACGACGACATGCACGCCCCGTTTGAGCGGTTGCAGCTGTCCCTGGAAGCTGGCCCCTCCGTAGATGGGGAGCACCTGCAGTCCCTGCATCTGTGAGCCGTAGCCTTTGAAAGACTCAGCAACCTGGATTGCCAGTTCCCGGGTCGGTGCGAGCACGAGTACCTGGGGTGATTTGAGTTCCAGATCGATTTTGGAGAGCAGGGGGAGTGCGAAGGCGGCTGTCTTGCCGGTTCCGGTCTGAGCCTGCCCCACCAGGTCGCGGCCTTCCAGAAGATAAGGTATGGTTTGCGCCTGGATCGGGGTCGGAGTCTCGTAACCCAGTGTTTCGAGCGAGTCCAGAACGGGTTGTGAAAGCGCAAAATCAGTGAATTTTGTCTGCTCAGAGACATCAGTTGACATAAAATCAGCCTTTTGACGAACCTTCATCCCGCAGGCGAGGTGGACGTCGCGTAAAAATAGAACATGGTGTGAGAGTCGAGTTTTGTCGACTCAGGGGGCTTATTCAGATCACGGTCTGAAAAGCGCTCTCCTCGAAGCTCTGCTTCGTATCACCCCACTGCTACGGTCAGAAGCGAAACCCCTGTCTCAGAGATTCGGCAAAATGTAGCAAAAACAACACGAAAAGAGGGCAAACAGCCGGCTCTTTAGGAAAGAGATTCTGGAGATCAGCTCAGAGCGGGTCGGCACCTAAGGTGGGTTTACGGACCATCTGGCTCCTCATCGGTGTGGAATTGTATCAGCGACCCCTGTTAAATACAGCCCCTGAATCGCGAAATTCGGAGAATATCTGAGATCAGCCCGTCTCTGCCGAAAAAGCTGACAAATCGGCGCAGATCACTTAAGACGGGCTCAAGAAATAGCTTACAATGGACGCAGACTCGACCAGATTCTTTAATTCAGGAGCAACCCGGATGGATGCAGCAGAGAATTCCGCTCGCCAGCAGCAGGCGTCAGAACAGGACCACGAGCAGGCTTTGCTCTGGCTGGAAGAAATTGAGGGGGAACAGGCTCTGGACTGGGTGAAACGCCAGAATAACGAGACGTTGCAGGCTTTGACCGGTGATCCCCGCTACCAGCAATATGAACAGGAAGCACTCGCGATCCTGACTGCCGCCGACCGGATTACCTATGGGACTCTCCGGGGAGAATTCGTATACAACTTCTGGCGCGATCAACAGCATGTGCGGGGGCTCTGGCGACGGATGTCCCTGGATCAGTACAAACAGAAATCAAAGGACTGGGAACTGCTGCTGGATGTCGATCAACTGGCCAGTGACGAAAACGAGAACTGGATCTACAAAGGTGTAGACTGCCTGGCTCCGGATCATGACCGTTGTCTGGTCGAGCTGGCACCGGGGGGGACTGATTCTGCAGTCTATCGTGAGTTTGATCTCCCGACGAAATCGTTTGTAAAGGGGGGCTTCGAAGTTCCGCTGGCGAAAAGCAATCTCTGCTGGGAAGACCGGGATCATCTGCTGATTGCGACCGACTGGGGAAAGGGCAGCCTGAACACCTCCGGCTACGCCCGCATCCTGAAACGCTGGCAGCGCGGGACCCCGCTTTCTGCTGCAGAAACAGTACTTGAGACCGGTGTGGAAGAGACCTTCGTCTATCCCGTCAATCTGAAACACAATGGCCGCCAGACCTGCTTTGTGATGCGCGGACACGATTTCTATCACTTTACGTTTTACCTGGTCACTGCGGAAGGGACGTTGAAGGAGCTCCCCCTGCCGCAGAAATGCAGTCTGTCCGGACTGTTTGAGGATCAGCTGCTGGTCGAACTGAAAGAGGACTGGCGCGATTTCCCGGCGGGGGCCCTGGTCAGTTTTTCTCTGCCTGATTTCGAAAAGTCGGGAAAGATTGATGAGGTTTTATTGGTCTTCGATCCCGGCCAGACGGGAACGATTTCCCAGGTCCGCTCTGCGAAAGATGCAGTCTACCTGACGGGAATCGAGCATGTTTCCAGTCAGATCAGAGAGTACAGGCTGACAGACAAACACTGGCAGGGGCGCGTGATTCCCTGGGGCCAGGATGAGGTGCTTTCTATCAGTTCGTCGGACAGCAGCAGTAATCACCTGCTGATGTCTCGTGACGGGTTTCTGCAGCCGGGCAGCCTGTATTATGTCAATTTTCAGGAAGGAACCGAACTGTTGCTACAGTCGACGCCGGCACGCTTCGACACGAGCGGCCTTAAGGTGAAAAAAGAATTTGCCGTCAGCCGGGACGGGACCAGAGTCCCTTATTTTCTGGTGCACCGCGATGATATCCCACTGGATCATTCGACGCCCGTGTTACAGTACGGGTATGGCGGGTTTGAGATCTCAATCCTGCCGCATTACAGCCCGCTGATGGGGAAACTCTGGCTGGAAAAAGGGGGCGCTTACGTGCTGGCCAACATTCGGGGCGGAGGAGAATATGGTCCCCGCTGGCATGAAGCGGCACTGTTGGAGAACCGGCAGCGCGCCTTTGACGACTTTTTTGCGGTCGCGGAAGCGGTGCAGAACCAGGGAGTGAGTTCCCCGAAGCATTACGGAGCAATGGGCCGCAGTAATGGCGGCTTGCTGATGGGCGTCACGCTGACACAGCGACCGGATCTGTTCAACGCAATCGTGTGTGGCGTTCCGCTGCTGGACATGAAACGCTTTAACAAGTTGCTGGCAGGGGCCAGCTGGATGGCGGAATACGGGAACCCCGATCTGCCTGAACAGTGGGAATTTATCAGTGAGTATTCGCCGCTCCAGAATCTGAAACCGGGGCAGGCTTATCCCCGGGTCTACTTCTTTACCTCGACCAAGGATGACCGGGTGCACCCGGGGCATGCACGGAAGATGGCCGCCCGGATGGATCAACTCGGATACGATTATTTTTATTATGAGAATATCGAAGGCGGTCACAAAGGTACGGCGAATCAACAGCAGGAAGCGATGCACAGCGCCCTGGAATATCTGTATTTGATCCGGCAGCTCAGCTGAGTCTCTTCGATTGACAGACCGGACAGAAGATGTTGAGATGAAATCAGGTCCCGTGCAGGGACAAAGCGCCGCGTATTGAAAATAAAGACTATCTGTTCGAGTCTGCCCGGAGAATCCGTGATGAATATTCGTCTGTTCTGCCTGTTGTGTATCTGTTTTGCTGTTTCGTTTCTTGCTTCAGGTCCGGTTGCAGCACAGACCGAGAATCAGCAGCATCCCAATATCCTGTTGATTACGGCAGACAATCTGGGATACGGAGACCTGGGCTGTTATGGAAACAAGGTGATGCAGACGCCCCGCCTGGACCAGCTGGCTCGGGAAGGGGCACGGTTGACCGATTTTTATACCGCCTCGCCAACCTGCACGGTTTCACGGGCGACACTGTTGACGGGACGATATCCGCAGCGGATCGGGTTGAATCATCAGCTCAGTGCCGAGGAAAACTATGCCGATGGTTTACGCCAGAGTGAGAAGCTGATTCCCCAGTACCTGAAACCTCAAGGGTACCAGACGGCCTGTTTCGGAAAATGGAATGTCGGTTTTTCGCCCGGCAGCCGACCTACGGAACGGGGCTTCGATCAATTCTTTGGCTTCGCTGCCGGTAATATCGACTATTACCATCACTATTATGCCGGCCGACATGATCTGTGGCGTGGTCTCAAGGAAGTATTTGTCAAAGGATATTCCACCGATCTGTTTGCCGATGAAGCATGTCAATTCATCGCAAAGAATCAGCAGCGACCGTTTTTTATCTACCTGCCGTTCAATGCGCCGCATTTCCCCAGTAAGCGGAATAAGCAGCCGGGGCAGGGGAATGAATGGCAGGCGCCGGACAGTGCTTTTGCCGCCTATGGCTATTCTCCTGAGACGACAAATCCACAAAAGCGGTATCGCGCGGTTGTGACCGCATTGGATACGGCGATCGGCCGGGTGCTGGATCAACTGGATGCCTGCGGACTGCGTGACAAAACGCTGGTGATCTGGTATTCGGACAATGGGGCGTTCATGCTCAAAGACCGTGGACTGGAAGTCGCTTCCAATAAACCGCTCCGTGATGGCGGTGTCACGTTGTGGGAAGGGGGCATCCGGGTGCCGGCGATCGTGCGTTATCCCGGTCACATCAAAGCGGGCTCGGTCAACAGCAGCCCGCTGATCAGTCTGGATATACTGCCGACGCTGATTGCCGTTTCCGGAGGCAAACTTCCGAGTGACCGGACACTGGACGGGAAGAATATGCTGCCGGTACTGGAACATCCTGAAACTGCAGAACCGCGGACGTTCTTTTTTCAATACCGGAAGTACGGCGCGATTCGCCAAGCAAACTATAAACTGATCCAGACGAATCCCAAACAGCCGTTTATGCTGTTTGACCTGGATCAGGATCTGGGGGAGACCACGGATCTGGCAGACCAGAAGCCAAAAGTGGCAGCGCAGATGGAAGCGGCTTACAAATCCTGGGTTCAGAGAACGAAGGCCGACTGAGAGGAAAGCCTACATCAGCATGTCGTTGCGGTCGTCGTTGTCAATTGACTCTTCCAGGAGCGATCGACGTTCGGAGAACCCTTCGTCGAAGGAGTGCCAGTAACCGACCTCTTCTTCACCCAGTTTCCAGCAGAGGTAGATCTCTTTCCCTTCACGAAGGGCGGGGAAGTTAACTACACCCTGCGCGGGGTCTTCCAGTTCGACACCTAACTCGCTGAGTTCGTCTTCGTAGGCTTTGAGCTGTTCTTTGTCGTTCTCAATGTCGATCTCAGCCTGCAGCAGCTCTTCGCTGTAGACGGAATCTTCATCGCGCGTGGTGGAACCGGGAAGATGTTTGATTTCCGCGATCCGTTCCTGGCGATCATGCAGGCTCTCATACAGTGCGACGATGTCTTTGACGATCGCCCGTACGAGTGGTAAACGGAGATTGGCCTCATCCGGAGTGAAGATCAGTTTGCGTTGTGCTTCGGCGTTCATAATGAGACCTTTATTTCTGCCAGAAATCGAAGCGGTTGATTTCTGGTGGGGATGGCGTTGTTTTGAGGAATTATAAGAGGAAGCCCAGATTCGGCAAGTCAACCTGACAAAAGCAGTTGACTTTTTCAGATACCTGCTCAGAAATTCAACTTATTGATTCTCCTCCTGTATTACTGGTAAAGTCGATGAGTTGTTGGAGTTTTTCGCGGACTTTTCCTTCATCGATCAGTTGAGCGACCTTTTGAACAGCCTGCACCAGATCTGTTGCCTGTTCGGCTGCCAGTAAGGCAGCGGAAGCGTTGGCAACGACCATGTTGCGGGCCGGGCCCTGTTCACCATTCAGGATCTCACGGATGATGTTGGCACTCTGCTCTGAGGATTCGACAGTCAACTGACTTACGTCACATTCGGTTAATCCGAAGTCCGCAGCCGTCCATTCGAAGTGGCTCAGATTTGAGCCGGTCACTTCGAAAACGGTCGTTTTGCCCCAGAGGCTGACCTCATCCAGTTCTCCGTTTCCACAGACAACCAATGCATGTTTTCGACCTAATTTCAGCAGGGCTTGAGCAATTTTTTCGGCGGCCTGTACAGAATTCGCCCCCAGTAACTGGTACTCGGCACTGGCCGGATTCGTTAAAGGCCCAAGGTAATTGAAGATGGTGCGAATCCCGAGTTCCCGGCGGACCGGCGCGACGTATTTCATGGCGGAATGCAGCAGCGGGGCAAAGCAGAATCCGATGCCGGTGACT
Organism: Gimesia panareensis; assembly: GCF_007748155.1. Classification (GTDB taxonomy): domain Bacteria; phylum Planctomycetota; class Planctomycetia; order Planctomycetales; family Planctomycetaceae; genus Gimesia; species Gimesia panareensis. The sequence goes on along the minus strand of NZ_CP037421.1, from coordinate 5,168,662 downwards.
TCCAGGCACTGTCCGATTTGTTCAGGTGTCAGGTCGAGACGCACGCCGAGGGCTTCGAGGACATCCGACGAGCCGCTGGAACTGGAGACGCTGCGGTTACCATGCTTGGCGACGGGAATTCCGGCTGCAGCCGCGACGAGAGCAACGGTCGTGCTGATGTTGAAAGTATGCAGCTGATCGCCCCCGGTGCCGCATGTATCCAGGAGGCCTTTCGTGTTCGTGGGAATCGCCAGGGCTTTTTCGTGCATCGCCCGGGCGGCTCCTACCAGTTCGTCTGATGTCTCGCCTTTCATCCGCAGCGCAGTCAGTACTGCGGCAATCTGGGCATCGCTGCACTCACCCTGCATGATGGAAGAAATGACCTGGCGGGTGGCTTCGCTCTCCAGGTTCTCTCCCTCAAGCAGGCGATTCAGAGTCTGGCTGAGGACGGTCGACATGGTTGCTGTTCCTGAAGTCTCTAAAGAAGACAATCTTGTGCACTCTCGAATTATATCAGAGGTGTAGCTCAGATTCAGCCAAGACACAACGGGAATGCTCGAAGTTCGTTTGATTTCATCAGCGGAAACCGACTGTTCCGGGTGTTTCGCGGCGAAATTTCGCTGCATACTTGTTGGTGCGGGAACGAAACTGGTACAATCCAGTGCACTTGCCTTTAAATATGGATGTGATCTCCAGCCAGCGGAGATTGCCGGTTCAGAACATTTTGAAAGTCGGGAGATTTCCATGCAGCGAAGTCGTTTTCTGTTCTGTTTCCTGTGTCTGTTCAGCGCAGTGAGCAGCGTGCAGGCAGATGATGTGGAACAACAGATCGCCAAAATCAAACAGGTTCAGAAGGAAGGGCAGGGGAATCAGGCTGCCTCCCAGGCGGTTCAACAGCTCTCCCAGGCGGACCAGTCGGCTTTGATTCCGATTCTCTCCAGCTTTGAGGGGGCCAATCCGCTGGCAGTCAACTGGCTGTGCGGTGCCTTTGAAACGATTGCCTCCAAAGCCATCCAGCAGAATAAGCTGCCCAAAGAACAACTGGAAAAATTCATTCTGGACAAATCCCATAATCCGCGGGCACGGCGTCTGGCTTATGAAACTCTGATCAAGGTCGATCCGGAGGCCACCGAGCGATTGATTCCCGGGATGATCAACGACCCGAGCGTGACGCTCAGACGCGATGCCGTTCAACGTTTGATCGATCAGGCGAAGGAACTGCAGAAGGTAGGCAAAAAAGATGAAGCGAAGCAGGCTTTTCAGCAGGCACTGACAGGGGCGACCGATGACGATCAGGTCAAAGCGATTGTGAAGCCGCTGCGGGGGCTGGGCGAGAAGATCGATCTGCAGAAGCATTTCGGTTTCCTTTCCGACTGGAAGATCATCGGCCCCTTCGATAATCGGGAACTGAAGGGATACGATACAGCCTATCCGCCCGAGAAAAAACTGGACTTCTCCTCGGCTCTGAAAGGCAAAGAGGGGGAAGTCAACTGGAAGCCGGTCAACACCGAAGATGATTACGGGATCTTTGACATTGCCAAGTCGATTTCTCCCTACAAGGGCGCTGTGATGTATTGTGCAGCCGACTTTTACAGCCCGGGAGAACAGGAACTGGAGATCCGCCTGGGGACTCCCAACGCCTGGAAAATCTGGGTGAATGGAAAGCTGCTGTTTGCCCGCAACGAGTATCACCGGGGGATGATCATGGATCAATACAGTGTGCCGGTGACGTTCAAACCGGGCAAAAATGTGATCCTGCTCAAACTCTGTCAAAACGAACAGACCGAGAGCTGGGCACAGCGTTACCAGTTTCAATTGCGAATTGCCCGTCCTTCCGGGACCGGCGTTCTTTCTGAAAAACCAGAGGCAACGACGCAGTTATCGCGCTGACTGCCGTTCTGTTGTAGCGACTCGAATTCAATAATTCTTTCCCTGACAGGTTGATATGATGAATAAGAATGCCCTTAAACTTGTGTTGCCTCTGATTGCCATTGGTTTGTGTTGTGGAGCCGACTGGCCCCAGTTCCGGGGACCGATGACCAACAACGTGGCGACTTCGGATACACCGCCGACCCTGGTCGATCAGGAGAGCATTGCCTGGACTGCCGATCTGGAAGGGCGCGGTGCATCGGGACCGATTGTGGTTGGCGACAAGGTTTTTCTGACCTGCGCTACCGGTTTCAAGCAGGATCAGCTGCACGTACTCTGTTTTGATGCGAAGACCGGCAAGCAGCTCTGGGACCGTCAGTTCTGGGCCACCGGTCGGACGCAGTGTCACAATAAAATGTGCGTCGCCACGCCGACGCCTGCCAGTGACGGCAAGCGGGTGTTTGCCACGTTCTCCAGTAACGATGTGGTTTGCCTGGACCTGGACGGAAATCTGCTCTGGTTCCGGGGCCTGTCGCATGATTTCCCCAACGCCAGTAACAGTCTGGGAATGGCCTCGTCTCCGATCGTGGTCGGCGAGACATTGATCGTTCCCGTGGAAAATGATGATGATTCTTTCACAACGGGCCTGGATGTCAAAACCGGGATTTCCCGCTGGAGGATCAAGCGTCCCCGCGTGGCGAACTGGACTTCACCTGCGATTTTAAAGCCGTCGGCAGATGCTGAAACGCTGGTCTTGCTGCAGTCGAGCGAAGGGGTGACTGCGGTCTATCCCGAAACAGGAGAAACCGCGTGGAAGTATGAGCAGGGAGCCGGCCGGATTCCCTCGACAACTGTGGGTGATAATACTCTGTACGTCCCCTCCAATGGCTTAACGGCGCTGGCACCGGGATCCAGTAGTGAGCCGCCAAAAGTGCTCTGGCAGGAACAAAAACTTTCGCCGGCAACGGCCAGTCCGCTGTTCTATCAGAAGAAAGTCTTTACCGTGAATCGGGCGGGGGTTCTGACCTGTGCCAACCCTGAGGATGGCGAAGTCATCTGGCGGCTGCGGTTAAAAGGCCCCTTCAGCGCCACTCCGATTGCCGCGGCAAATCATTTGTACCTGGTTAATGAAAAAGGGTTGTTGCAGGTGGTCCAGGTGGGAGCTGATGAAGGCAAGCAGACCGGTGAAATTGATCTCAAAGAGACGATTTTGGCGACCCCTGCGATTGCCGATAACGCACTGTTCCTGCGTAGTGATCAGCATCTGTGGAAGATCTCTTCCAAATAGTCAGCTGAGTAGATAAAAGACGCTCAATGCAGCACCGGTACCAGTAGTGGTACCGGTTTGCTGTCAATTCCGTTTTGCAATTTGAATTCATGCGCCTGGTTTTCAGGTAGATGCGACTGAAAAAGGAATAACTGGTGTCACAACTGCTGGCCGTTGGACTGGGTGGATTTTTCGGAGCGATTGCACGTTACAGCATCACGGAATTCATGTCGCGCAAGTACCCTGGATTTCCGGCGGGGACCTTTGTCGTGAATGCGACGGGGTGCCTGTTGATCGGCGTTCTGATGGCAATCGTATCACACAAGCAGATCCACTCCTCGGTGTGGGTGCATAAACATGTGAGCCTGTTTCTGATTACCGGAATGCTGGGATCGCTGACGACCTTTTCCACTTTCGGGCATGAGACGGTGAGTCTGCTGCGGAATGCAGAGATGCATCATGCCTTCATCAACATTGCCGGCAATCTGCTGGTCGGGCTGTTTGCGGTCTGGCTGGGTTGGACGGGAGCGATGTTCTGGATTCAGAAGTGATTCGCTGCGAATTCAAGCCCACTCGACTCTGCTCGTAGTATCCTGGTGCGCACGCTTTCTCTCATGAATCAGACCTGAAAGTCTGCTTTTCCCAGTTTCTCTGAAAAGACTCATTTATCACAAAATACCGTCTTCCAGTGTTGACTGTTCTGTAAATCAGGCTTATTTTGGCATTCTGAATTGAGACTGAGTCTTATTGTCAATTAAAACTGATTCTCAACGGTCGTTGCTCCGCTGTCAGTCTGCGGAGACCCGCCAACCTCGTTCCGTTGTTCTCTCTCCGCGTTGTCTGAGAGAGCGTTTGTCTGAAGCCTGTTTCGGAAGAGGTATCTCGTGTCTATACGCCAAGGCCATCGTCGTGGATTTACATTAATTGAACTGCTGGTCGTGATTGCCATCATTGCGATTCTGATCGCCTTACTGTTACCGGCAGTCCAGCAGGCCCGGGAAGCGGCCCGGCGTTCGCAGTGCAAAAACAATCTGAAACAGATTGGCCTGGCGTTACACAATTATCATGACGCCTATACCACCCTGCCCCCCGCCATGTGTCTGACCCTCAACGGTTCCGACTTTGGCCAGTGGGGCCCCCAGGCCCGGCTGCTGCCTTATCTGGATCAGGCGAATCTGCAGAATCTGATCAATTTTTCTCTGCCTTACAATACGCAGGTGGCTGCTGTCAAAACCCGGGTACCGACTTATATGTGCCCCAGCGAGGTCAACGACAGAGCGAGCCTGGAAGATGGGATCAGCCAGTATCCGATCAATTATGCCGCCAATATGGGGAACTGGCTGGTATTCAATCCGACGAATGGTACTGCTGGAAATGGGGCCTTTGGTCCGAACAGCAAGATCAAAATGCGGGATTTCATTGATGGAACCAGCAATACGATCTCCTTCAGCGAAGTCAAAGCGTTTCAGCCAAACGTGAAAGAAGGGGGCAGTCCCACAGCGACACCACCGTCCCAGGCATCGGTCGTGGGCGGCTGGGGAGGCGGGAATTTCTCAGATGACAATGGTCATACGGAATGGGTCGAAGGCCGCGTGCATCAGGACGGATTCACGACCACCTTTGTGCCGAATACGAAGGTACCCTACGTAAGCGGCAGCCAGACGTACGATATTGATTACACGTCCATGGAAGAAGGAGATTCAGGGTCGAGTCCAACGTATGCCGCCGTCACATCGCGGAGTTATCACATCGGAGTGGTGCATTCGCTGCTGATGGATGGTGCGGTTCGTTCGATTTCCTCCAATATTGATCTGGGAGTCTGGCGGGCACTGGGGACCCGGGCCGGCGGCGAAGTGATCGGGGAATTCTAGGATTTCCCTGATTTCCAGCTTTCAAACGGACTCTAAACGACCCGGAATCAGTAGTCGCACTGATTCAATCCGCGGTAATGTTAAGATTTTCTGATTATAACGATTAAGGCGCACGACGTCTCCAGCCGATAAAAAGGCGTAACAGGGGGGATTCTGCCTGACCTCATTCACGCAGGCAGGCAGAATTTTTTATTTCTTACTAACTCCAATGATATAACGGAGTTCTCCCCGATATGTCTTACTGGCTTCGCTCTCTGCGGTTTCTGGCCAGCGCCTTCAGTGGCGTTTCATCACCCCGTCAACTGGCCCTGGGGTTCAGTATGGGAATGGTGATCGGTCTGGTCCCCAAAGACAATCTGATCGCTTTGATGCTGCTGTTTATCCTGGCGAGTTCCAAGGTCAATCTCTGTTCTGCCTCGCTGGCGACACTGCTCTTTTCCTGGCTGGGCGTGTTACTCGACCCTCTGAGTCATCTCCTGGGGCGCAATGTTCTATGTGCACCAGCGCTACAGGAATTCTGGAAATCGGTCTATCAACTCCCGCTGGCTCCCTGGACTGACTTTAACAATACGGTCGTGATGGGCAGCCTCGTCCTGGGATTGTGTCTGTTCTACCCGGCCTATCGTTTCACCCGACCTCTGTTTGAAAAATACACGCCCATCGTGGCAGAGCGGTTGCAGAAGTACTGGATTGTGAAAATCCTCTGGGGGACTGAAGTCGGGGCGGTTGTAGGAGAAGTCTCATGAAGTGGAGTTATCTGCTGCCCCGCCTGGCCCTGGCCGCGATCATCTGGACTTTTTTTGCCTTCGCCTTCGATCCACTCGTCCGCTCCGGGCTGGTTCAAATGAGCCAGTCAGTGACAGGGACCCGTGTGGAAATCTACGATCTCAAGACCGGGTTCTTTCCCCCGTCCCTCAAAACGGGACCGGTGGCGATCGCCAGCCCGGCAAAAGACAAAAGCTATCTGGCCACGTTTTCTGAAATGGAACTGAAACTCTCGGGACGGCCGCTGCTGCAACGGAACCTGATTGTCGAAGAAGCCTCCATTCTCGGAATGGAATTCAATCCGCCCCGGACCTCCGATCTGGAAGGAACCGATGATTCCGATGCGGGCAGTGCATTTCATTTGAACTTCGACCCCTTCCGGAAAAAGTCAAAACAGTTGGGAAAAGCGTGGCTGGATGTACTGAAGCAGTCGGCAGCCGAGCAGATCGACCTCGATCGACTGGCAACGGTGCGGGTCTCGAAGCAGGTGGAGTCGGAATGGAAACAGCGATTTGAGCAGTATGAAACCCGGCTGGATCAGGTGAAACAGGAACTGGATTCCGTGCAATCCTCCGTGAAAACAGCGGAAGGCAAGACCCTGGACAAAATCAAGACGTATGCGGAATCGGCCGATCGCGTCGATCGGCTGGTGAAGGAAGGTAAGCAGATCCGGGAGGAACTCAACGGCCTGCCCCAGATTGCGCAACGGGATTTCCAGCGGATCGAGCAGGCGAAAGAACAGGATCTGGCGCAGCTGGACGAATTGATGGACTCGGTTTCTCCCGATCCCCAGAAGATTCTGCACGCCTTGATTGGCGAGGAACTGTCTGCACAGGTGGAGCAGGTGTTTGGCTGGTCGAATCTGGTTTTTCAGACCGTCAAGTCGATGCGCGACGAACCGGAACCGGAGCGGATGCAGGGGGAGTGGATCGACTTCCAACCTGCAGGGGCGCTGCCCGATGTGCTGTTCAAGCAGATTCGACTGAGCGGAATGGCCCGTGTGAATCAGCAGAAATACCCGTTTCAGGCACTCGTCAGAGAGCTCTCTTCTGCGCCGACTGAGTATCAGCGTCCGATTCACCTGCAGGCCCGGATCGACGCCGAAGGAGAGGTCAAACTGGCAGGAGATCTCAAATTCTATATGGACCGGCCAACACACGATTTTGTGGTGAAGTTTCAATTACCCAGGCCTAAGACAATTCAACTGGAAGATTCCGACAAGTTGTCACTGGCGCTGATCGCGGATCAGACCGAGTGTGTCTCGCAGATTTCGTTGCGGGAAAAGGATTTCGCCTGCCGCGTCGAATTTCGGCAGACGCCCGTGCGGTTTGAATTCGCATCCTCCCAATCGGGAATCAAGCCCCTGGCTCAGGTCGTGTCTCGCGCGCTGTCTTCGATTGATTCCGTCTCAGCGACGCTGGAAGGATCGGGAAGTTACAGTCAGCCGGTGTGGAAGATTGAATCGGAAACGGGGCAGCAGATTGCCCAGGGGATGAAGCTGGCCTGTCAGGCGGAAATCGGCAGACAGAAACAGGAACTGGCGCAGCAGATTGAAGAGTTGGCCCAACGTGAGCGGACAGAACTGGTGGAGAAGCTGAATCGGCAGTACTCGGGTGTGCTCGCTGATCTGGAGAAGGAAGAGACCCGGGTGCAGTCGGTGATTCAGAAGGTTTCCGGTCGGCCACTGGACATCCGCAGACTGTTGCGGTAGTGGATGTCTGCTCTTTTCGGGCGTGGTAAACCCTTGTGTCTGACTGCTGATCGAAAATGCCCCTTGATTTCTATCTGATTCTGGTATGATTAATAGCAGGAACGGAGTGCGCTGCAGGATGCGTTTATTCTCTTTTATTTGGCCTTTTCTGGCTGCACCCCTCCTGTCCTGATGAAATGCCCGTCTACACAACTGCATCGGTTGATATGGTGCAGATTAATCCGTTAATCATTTTTAGAGAGAGAAAAGCTGTATTTCCTCATTGAGATCAGTGGGAAATGCTTGACTTCAACTATTTTTGATACAAAACTCAATAATTATCACCGGCTTCAATTCAGACAAATTTCAGAGGGTCGCCATCGTGTGTGGGGAAGATTGTTTGTTGTAGTTTCAGCGGGGAGTCATCTATGACCATCGTAGCAGTAAATGCTCATGCACCGATTTCTTCCGGAGAAATTCCCACGACAGATCCTCGTCGCGCCACAGACGTAGAACATAAACAACAGCAGATCATCTCACTCCTGGAAGCACACAACCTGGATGCCATGCTGCTGCAGACGCCGGAAAACATGGCCTGGTTTACTGCTGGTGCCGAGCTGACCCGTACCGGTGCCAATGACCCCTGTGCCGCAGTCTTCATTACCCAGGATGCCCGTCTGATTGCGTGCAGCAATGTCGACGCGAATCAGATTTTTGACCGGGCGATTCCGGGGCTGGGTTTTCAGATCAAGACCCGTCCCTGGCACGAGCCTCTGTCGCAGCTGATCCGGGATTTGTGTAAGGGACGGAATGTGGCCAGTGACACCGGCGTCGAAGGAACTCTGAATCTGTCTGACGAATTGAAGTCGCTGCGGTTCCCGTTTACGGAACTGGAAGGGGAACGCATTCGGGAACTGGGGAAACTGGTTTCGCATGCGGTAGAAGCAACCGCACGTCGCGTCGAACGGGGGAACACCGAACAGGAAATCGCCGGTTGTCTGTCGCACCGCCTGCTGAAGCACGGGGTGACTCCGAAGCGATTGCAGGTGATGGCGGACGGGCAGAGTATCCGCTATCGTCACTGGGGCTATGGTGAGGATCGCCTGGAACGCTACTGCGTGATCTCTGCAGTCGGTTCCCAGAATGGTCTGCATGCCGCTGCGACCCGTACGGTTTCTCTGGGTAAACCGCCGTCGAGTATCGTCAAATCACATCATCTGGCATTGCTGATGCAGGCCACTGGCATGTATTTCTCCAAGCCGGGTTGGGAACTGTTTGATACCTGGAACCGGGTGAAACGCATCTACGAAAAGTATGACTGTGCTGATGAGTGGCAACACGCAGATCAGGCAGACATCATGGGCTATCAGTCAGCAGAGACTTCAATTTTGCTCAACAGTGATTTCAAGTTTCAGCCCGGGATGGCTGCGTGCTGGCATCCTTCCGTCGGCCCCGCCATGACGGGGGACACCATTTTGATTGAAGCAGACCAGACCATCATGATTACCCCGATGGAGCAATGGCCTTCCGCGAAGATTATGGTGAAGGAAAACCAGTTGACCCTGCCTGATATTCTGATTCTGCCTGACGAAGCCTGAGTCCGGAAACCGACAGCGGCCTTCCTGACCAAAATCGGGACACCATAACGGTTTGGCTCGTTTCGCTCTTGTCAAATTTTCCGAATCAAATCAAGATGAAGGGGATGAAGGCGTTCACTGTCTGCCCGTAAGAGGCGCTTCCCGCCTGTTTCTGATTTCTCTTTCATGTGTGCTGGTCCCTATGACAGCTTCCGACAGTTCTGGAAAGCCGAATCTGCCGTCGCAGGCTCCTCTGCTGGAGGAGTTTCCGGAGCCGTTGACGTTGTCGGACGATGTCTCCCGGGTCCGTCGCAGGAGAACGACCAGGCTGATGAAGGTGGCCTGGGTCGGAATCACCGTGCGGCTGTTCGTGATTGTGATGGAACTGGTGGGGCTCTGGTTTCTGGGACATTCGGTCCTGCTGGTTGACGCTCTGGCAAGCTGTGCCGACGTATTTACCTCGCTGGCGATTCTGTTTGCGATCCGCCTGGCGGAGCAGCCGCCCGATGAGGATCATCCTTTCGGTCACGGACGGTACGAGCCCCTGGCGGGATTTCAGCTGGGGATTTTAATCCTGGTGGTAGGGACGGGCACCTTCGGATATCAACTGGTGGCGGCCTTCAGTCATATCCAGTATGAAGTGATTGGCTGGGTGAGCTGGACGATTCCCCTGTTTGCCGCTGTTCTGCTGGAAGTGACCTGTCGCGTGGTACTCCGTATGGCCCGACAGGAGAAGAGCACAGCGATGATTGCTGAGGCCTATCATTACCGAACGGATGCCCTGACCAGCTTTCTGGCCGCACTGGGACTCTTGATTGCCAGTTGGATTCCCGCTTATGGGCATCTGATCGATCATATTACGGCGATGCTGCTGGCAGTGATCATGATCTATCTGGGCTGGGTGGCCGCCCGTGAGAACCTGCACGAGCTGACGGACAAGATTCCGGATCAGAAGTACTTTGACCTGGTGCGGGCTTCTGCGCTCAAGGTGGAAGGTGTGCTGGATGTGGAAAAGGTCCGGATCCAGACCGCGGGACCGGACGCACACGTGAATATTGATATCGAAGTCAACCCGAACGAAACGGTCGACCAGGCGCACCTGTTCGCACAGCAGGTCAGACATCAGATTCAGCACGACTGGCCTTCCGTGAGGGAGGTTGTCGTGCACGTTGAACCATTCTATGAAGATGATCACTGAGCCAGGCGGTCCTGTCGGAGGCCTGTCGCTGAGTAGTCGATCTCAGATTAGAAGCGAATGATGACGTCGCCGCCCAGCAGGACCTGGTAGTCTGACTGGAAGTTGCGGTAAGGCCCCTGCACGTTGAGCAGCGGTGTTCTGGTATCAGACCAGTCAAACCGCAGTTCCGGTCGTACAGTCACGCAGGGGTGCGGTCGCCAGTTGGCTCCGACCGTGAGTTCATAGTAGTTTCCACCTGTGGAAAGGAACTGAGGCAGCTGCAGTACTCGTGAGAAGTTCTGGTCCCGGAAGTATTCGAAACGGGCACCGACGGCGAATTTCTCGGTCACGTCGTAGTACAGGTACTGATTGAAAGAGTACCACTTGGCGGGAACCACCTGGAACTGGTTGTTGATCGTTCCGTTGTCCTGGATCCCAAAATCACTCTGGAAGACGTAGGTCAGGCAGTCAGTGAAGTTATGCGATAACACAAAACTGATCAGTGTCCGGTTGGCTGAGCTGCTGGCGCCATTGTCCTGGTCGCCTGTTGTCATCGTCAGGTTGATGTTGGTATCCTGGCTGGCACTGGTCCAGCCGATGCCGGCCAGCAGTTCTGCGTCGTCATTTGGATCTTCCCAGGCATTCCAGCCCCGGGCGATACCAGCCAGCAGTTGCAGCTGATCGTTGACCTGCACGGTACCCAGGATGCCGGTATGAGTGAACGGTTCCCCGTACTGCATTGTATAGGAATGTGAGTAGAAGAAGTTATCGGGGGCCATGACACGTTCGTAACCGATGGGAGTGTAGAAGTGACCGGCTTTGATGCTCACACCTGACAGGAACGGGAGATAGACTTCGGCGTACAGCTGAGGCAGCGCCAGGCCGTACATGGAGTAGTTGTATCCGTTCGCGGTACGAGGACCATTTGAGCTGTTCCAGTGCGGTTGACCGTCAGAGCGGGTTTCCAGACCGAAAGCTGTGGTGTAGAAGTAATCCGTACCGTAGAGCATGTCTGCCCGGAAACCCCAGTCGGCCTGATCCCCGCCAAAATCAACAGGTCGCTCGACGAACAGGTACAGCTGATTCATCTGATATTCATTGGAGCGATCGTTAAAGGTGACTGGGAGGTTGAAATTGTTGGAAGGTTTCTGGAAGTTCCCCGTGAAGCCCTGATCGAGCCAGCCACCCACACGAATCCGGCGAGAACTCAGCGTAGGATACACTGGAGAGTGATTCAGCAGAAACTGATCCAGGAAATTGCAGCATTGACATTCCGGCAGGCAGAGCTGATTTACGCAATCCTGGGCAGCCATCGAGTCTGGTGAGCATGTGGCGCCTGGTGCGCAAGTTGTTTCTTCCGGAACACTCAACGAGATCGGCTGATAGAGACTCGATTCCGAGGCAGGTACCGATTCATTCAGGAATTCGGATTCCGGAAAGGTTTCTCCACCCAATACGAAACTGTGCGTACTGATCGCGAGAGCAACCACAATCCATTGTGAAAATTTAATCATTCGCATGTTTTCCAACTCGTGCGATCACCAGGTTGTTAGTCTACAGACCTGTCATTGACATGTCCCCTGAATCCATTCGAGGGATGTCAGGACGATCCCATTCTCATCTCACGATGGGAATGTGTCTTCAGTGATTTCAAGTGAAGGATTGTGCCATCAGTGAGATGGTAAATCCCCCGAGAGAGCTGAAATCACTCTTCTTCACTCTAATTCGGTTCGACACATCGGGTACAGCGAATCTAATTATTTCTGAACAGATCTCTTCATACTGATTTTCGGTTGTAAACGTTAACTTCCTCTCTGAATTACCTATCTTAAGCTCGGAAATGCTGGACAAAGCATTATGGAACTGAAGCATCTGAGAACGTTGATGTGAGTTCCAATTTTGTTCAGATCTCTTTACGTCTCTGTTTCCCAAATGAAACTTCCTTGTTGAGTTTAGGCAACAATACGGACCATTCCCTCTACTGAACATGATACTCATTTTTGCGCTGATCTTTACGAAGGTCCTACAACCTGAACTAGATCTCCTAAACAACCCAGAATGCCTTTTTATTAATTGCAATTCCCTCAAGCGTAGGCAAAGATATTTCATAAATTGCATTATTAGCTGAAAACTTGAGCTAAAAATGCGTACTCAAAAAGAAAAAAACGTTTTTCGAGCAAGTGGCTGACTGTTAGGTTTGATTTGCTTAATCGTCAAAGTAAGTGTCCTTTTCGACAGTAAAATCCCTCATCTGCCATACCTGTATATTTTTTGACCACTATCCAATCCATTACGAGTAAAAACACTATGAAGAGCCTCAAGAGATTATTTGGCCGCAAATCTACTCGCAAGTTCAAGCGCCGTTTACCATTCCGGATTTCTCGTCCGATTGGATATGCAAGTCACGTTGAGCGTCTGGAAGACCGAACTCTGCTGGCCAGCAACATTCTGGCTTCGCTGGACAGCTCCGTGAATCAGCCAAATGATTCGACAGAACTGCTGCTGACCGTGGGACCTGGCAGTACACCAACCCTGGGATTCGAAGTTCATGGCACTTCGGGATCGTTTGATCCCGCGGCCGTTCAGATTCTGGATGCCAATACCAATGCGGTGATTCCGCTGAACCTGGCAGAAAATAATCATGGTGGGACGACCGATTCGCTCACGCTGGCGACACTGGCACCGGGCGAATATTCGATTTTTGTGTCTGGTCAGACAGCTGCGACAGGTAATTTCACCATTGATATCTTCATGCCGGGTGACTCGGACGGCAGTGGTTCGGTCAGTGACACCGAATACCAGTATGCGCTGGCTGCTTCCTATCAGAACCTGTTCGGCTTCAATCACTACACGTCACAGCTGATCCAGTCGATGGGGCTGGATCCGACGAAAAACTATTATTCTGAAGAGCAGGACAGCGATAAAGATGGCGACATCGACAACCACGACCTGGAGATGATGAACAGCAACCGGAATGTGCCTCCGCTGCAGCTGGAGCTGATCGGGGACCAGGATGCGCCAGCGGTCGTCGCCGGCCTGCTGATTGATTCCGGGGTTTCGAATTCTGATGGCATCACCAATGATCTGACCATTGTGGGGAATGTCACCGACGAGAGCCTGATCACGCAGTTCAAAGTCGCCCTGGATGGGGGCAGCTTTGTTGATATCTTCGGGCAACTTTCCGGCGGTGCGAGCGGTGGTACATTCACGCTGACCCGCAGCTGGCTCGAAACCAATCTGAATGGTGGCTCTTCCCTGGAAGGGGGCGTCCACACACTGCACTTCATGACGGCTGACGAGCATGGCAATGTCAGCGCGCCTGGCGACTTTGACGTCAGCTTCGAACTGGATGTGACTGATCCGACTGTGGCATCCCCGATTGGGAACCAGACACTCAATGAAGACTTCGTCAGTTTCAACCTGGGACCATTCACAGATTTCTTCAATCAGAATGGGGGAACCCCGCTCAGCTACAACGTGTATTCGATTACCAGTGCGATTGTCGATTTTGATTTTGCCACAGACGAACTGATCTTAACTTCCAAACAGGATGCGAATGGATCGGCTGACATCGTCATTCAGGCCATCGACGCTGCCGGAAATGCCGTCCTGTCGAATACCTTCACTGTTACTGTGAACGCGATCAACGATGCTCCCGTGGCTGTCGATGACAACCTCGCCACTCCTGAAGATTTTGAGCTTGATTATTTAGCTCCGGGAATTCTTACGAACGACACGGATGTGGAGAATGATCCTCTGACGGTGACGGAAGTCAATGGATCCGCAGGGGATGTGGGGAATGAGATTACCATCGGCGCAGGTGGAAAACTGACGATTAATTCAACTGGTGCTATGTCCTTTGATCCAGACGGCGCCTATGAATACCTGGCCGTTGGTGAGACCACTACTGAGACATTTACCTACACAGTCAGTGATGGCAACGGTGGGACCGATACAGCAACGGTGACCATTACCATCATTGGTGTGAACGATGATCCGACGGCCGCTGACACAGGCATCGCGGCAACCGAAGATGGTGGCACGGTAACGACCGGCGTACTGACCGGCGATGTAGACAGTGATGATGATGCCACGACCTTGACTTATGTAATTACTGCTCAGCCGAGCGAAGGTTCTGCCACCTCCAACGACGACGGGACGTTTACGTTCGATCCGGGGAGTGACTTCCAGGACCTGGCAGTCGGTGAAACCCGCCAGGTGACTTTTACTTATACCGCCACCGATTCTCACAGTGCCGTGAGCAACACGGGGACCGTGACGGTGACCGTGACCGGTGTGAACGATGATCCGACGGCCGCGGACGTCGGGATTGCCGCGGTTGAAGATGGTGCGACCGTCGATGGTTCATTCGATGGTGACGATGTCGATTCTGATGACACACCAGCGAGTCTGACGTATGCGATTACGAGCACACCGTCCGAAGGTGGCGTCGTGAATAACAATGATGGCAGCTTCACGTTCGATCCGGGGAGTGACTTCCAGGATCTGGCAGCCGGTGAAACCCGCCAGGTAACCTTCACTTATACCGCCACCGATTCCCACAGTGCCGTGAGTAACACGGGGACCGTGACGGTCACCGTGACCGGCGTGAACGATGATCCGACGGCCGCTGATACAGGCATTGCGGCGACGGAAGATGGTAGCACAGTAACGACTGGCGTACTGACCGGTGATGTGGACAGTGATGATGATGCCACGACCCTGACTTATGCAATTACGGCTCAGCCGAGCGAAGGTTCTGCCTCGTCGAATGATGACGGGACGTTTACGTTCGATCCGGGGAGTGACTTCCAGGATCTGGCAGCCGGCGAAACCCGCCAGGTAACCTTCACCTACACCGCCACCGACTCGCACAGTGCCGTGAGCAACACGGGGACCGTGACCGTTACCGTGACCGGCGTGAACGATGATCCGACGGCCGCTGACACAGGCATTGCGGCGACGGAAGATGGTAGCACAGTAACGACCGGCGTATTGACCGGTGATGTGGACAGTGATGATGATGCCACGACCTTGACTTATGCAATTACGGCTCAGCCGAGCGAAGGTTCTGCCTCGTCCAATGATGATGGCTCCTTCACCTTCGATCCAGGTTCTGACTTCCAGGACCTGGCTGCCGGTGAAACCCGCCAGGTGACCTTCACCTACACGGCTACCGATTCCCACAGTGCCGTGAGCAACACGGGGACCGTGACGGTGACCGTGACCGGCGTGAACGATGATCCGACGGCCGCTGACACAGGGATCGCTGCGACCGAAGATGGTGGCACGGTAACGACCGGCGTATTGACCGGCGATGTGGACAGTGATGATGATGCCACGACCTTGACTTATGCGATTACTGCTCAGCCGAGCGAAGGTTCTGCCACCTCCAACGACGACGGGACGTTTACATTCGATCCGGGTTCGGATTTCCAGGATCTGGCAGTCGGTGAAACCCGCCAGGTAACCTTTACCTACACGGCTACCGACTCGCACAGTGCCGTGAGCAACACGGGGACCGTGACGGTGACCGTGACCGGCGTGAACGACGATCCGACTGTCGCGGATGTCGGGATTGCCGCGGTTGAAGATGGTGCGACCGTCGATGGTTCGTTTGACGGTGCCGACGTAGACTCTGATGACACGCCCGCGAGCCTGACGTATGCGATTACGAGCACACCGTCCGAAGGTGGCGTCGTGAATAACAATGATGGCAGCTTCACGTTTGATCCGGGGAGTGACTTCCAGGATCTGGCAGCCGGTGAAACCCGCCAGGTAACCTTCACCTACACGGCTACCGATTCCCACAGTGCCGTGAGTAACACGGGGACCGTGACGGTCACCGTGACCGGCGTGAACGATGATCCGACGGCCGCTGATACAGGGATCGCTGCGACGGAAGATGGTGGCACGGTAACGACCGGCGTGCTGACCGGTGATGTGGACAGTGATGATGATGCCACGACCTTGACTTATGCAATTACTGCTCAGCCGAGCGAAGGTTCTGCCACCTCCAACGACGACGGGACGTTTACGTTCGATCCGGGTTCGGATTTCCAGGACCTGGCAGTCGGCGAAACCCGCCAGGTGACCTTCACCTACACGGCCACCGATTCCCACAGTGCCGTGAGCAACACGGGGACCGTGACGGTCACCGTGACCGGCGTGAACGACGATCCGACCGTTGCGGACGTCGGGATTGCCGCGGTTGAAGATGGTGCGACCGTCGATGGTTCATTCGATGGTGACGATGTCGATTCTGATGACACACCAGCGAGTCTGACGTATGCGATTACGAGCACTCCCTCGGAAGGTGGTGTTGTGAATAATAATGATGGCAGCTTCACCTTCGATCCGGGGAGTGACTTCCAGGACCTGGCAGCCGGTGAAACCCGCCAGGTGACCTTCACCTACACGGCCACCGATTCACACAGTGCCGTGAGCAACACGGGGACCGTGACGGTTACCGTGACTGGCGTGAACGACGATCCGACGGCCGCTGACACAGGCATCGCGGCGACCGAAGATGGTAGCACGGTGACGACCGGCGTGCTGACCGGTGATGTGGACAGTGATGATGATGCCACGACCTTGACTTATGCAATTACGGCTCAGCCGAGCGAAGGTTCTGCAATCTCCAATGATGATGGCTCCTTCACCTTCGATCCGGGTAGTGACTTCCAGGATCTGGCAGCCGGTGAAACCCGCCAGGTGACCTTCACCTACACGGCCACCGATTCGCACAGTGCCGTGAGCAACACGGGGACTGTGACGGTGACCGTGACCGGGGTGAACGATGATCCGACGGCCGCTGACACAGGCATTGCTGCGACCGAAGATGGTAGCACGGTGACGACCGGCGTACTGACCGGCGATGTAGACAGTGACGATGATGCCAACACGTTAACCTATGCAATTACTGCTCAGCCGAGCGAAGGCTCTGCCACCTCCAACGATGACGGGACGTTTACGTTCGATCCGGGGAGTGACTTCCAGGATCTGGCAGCCGGTGAAACCCGCCTGGTAACCTTTACCTACACGGCTACCGACTCTCACAGTGCCGTGAGTAACACGGGGACCGTGACGGTCACCGTGACCGGTGTGAATGATGCTCCGACGGCCGCTGACACAGGGATTGCGGCGACGGAAGATGGTAGCACAGTAACGACCGGCGTACTGACCGGTGACGTGGACAGTGATGATGATGCCACGACCTTGACTTATGCAATTACTGCTCAGCCGAGCGAAGGTTCTGCCACCTCCAACGACGACGGGACGTTTACGTTCGATCCGGGTTCGGATTTCCAGGACCTGGCAGTCGGTGAAACCCGCCAGGTGACCTTCACTTACACCGCCACCGATTCGCACAGTGCCGTGAGCAACACGGGGACCGTGACGGTCACCGTGACCGGCGTGAACGACGATCCGACGGTTGCGGATGTCGGGATTGCCGCGGTTGAAGATGGTGCGACCGTCGATGGTTCATTCGATGGTGACGATGTCGATTCTGATGACACACCAGTAAGTCTGACGTATGCGATTACGAGCACACCGTCCGAAGGTGGCGTCGTGAATAACAATGATGGCAGCTTCACGTTCGATCCGGGTAGTGACTTCCAGGATCTGGCAGCCGGTGAAACCCGCCAGGTGACCTTCACTTATACCGCTACCGACTCGCACAGTGCGGTCAGCAACACGGGGACTGTGACGGTGACCGTGACCGGGGTGAACGATGATCCGACGGCCGCTGACACAGGGATCGCTGCGACCGAAGATGGTAGCACGGTGACGACCGGCGTACTGACCGGTGATGTGGACAGTGATGATGATGCCACGACCCTGACTTATGCAATTACGGCTCAGCCGAGCGAAGGCTCTGCCACCTCCAACGACGACGGGACGTTTACGTTCGATCCGGGGAGTGACTTCCAGGACCTGGCAGTCGGTGAAACCCGCCAGGTGACCTTCACTTATACCGCTACCGACTCGCACAGTGCCGTGAGCAACACGGGGACCGTGACGGTCACCGTGACCGGCGTGAACGACGATCCGACGGCCGCTGACACAGGGATCGCGGCGACCGAAGATGGTAGCACGGTGACGACCGGCGTGCTGACCGGTGATGTGGACAGTGATGATGATGCCACGACCTTGACTTATGCAATTACGGCTCAGCCGAGCGAAGGTTCTGCCTCGTCCAACGATGACGGGACGTTTACGTTCGATCCGGGTAGTGACTTCCAGGATCTGGCAGTCGGCGAAACCCGCCAGGTGACTTTTACCTATACGGCCACTGATTCGCACAGTGCCGTGAGCAATACGGGAACCGTGACGGTGACTGTAACCGGCGTGAATGATCCTCCTGTTGCTAACGATGATGCCATTGATGTGAATAAAGAAATTGTCTTTAATGGTAGTGTGCTGGTAAATAATGGCAGTGGAATTGACAGCGACCCGGACACCAGTGATAACCCGCTGCTCTTCATTTCCCAATTGAATAGTAATGCCCTGGTTGATGGGGCAACGGTCACTTTGGCCAGTGGTGCCGAGTTGACTATGCACGCTGATGGGAATTTTACATATGATCCTACGACGCTGAATCAATCCATTCTTGATTCTCTAGTCGGTACTGTTACATTCATTGATTCGTTTACTTATCAGCTCAATGACACTCATTCCGGGGTTGATGTTGCTACGGTGACGGTCACTGTTTCCGCGAATCAGTTGCCGATTGCGAATCCGGATTCTGCAGCAACTGATGAAGAAACTCCGATTCTGAATATTGATGTTTTGGGTAATGACACAGACCCGGATCAGATTACTGATCCGCCAACCGTAGCCAATCTGCCCAGCATGACTTCAACTGGTGGGGCCTCCCTGACTTTGAATCTGGATGGGACCATCGACTACGACCCCACGGGCGCATTCGATGATCTGGCAGCCGGTGCAACGACAACAGATACCTTTACCTATACCCTGGAAGATGAACGAGGTGGCCAGTCATTGGGGACCGTGACGGTCACGTTGACCGGTGTGAACGATGCTCCGACGGCAGGCGACGAAGGAATCGCTGCGACGGAAGATGGTAGCACAGTAACGACCGGCGTATTGACCGGTGATGTGGACAGTGATGATGATGCCACGACCTTGACTTATGCAATTACCGCTCAGCCGAGCGAAGGTTCTGCCACCTCCAACGACGACGGGACGTTTACGTTCGATCCGGGTTCGGATTTCCAGGACCTGGCAGTCGGTGAAACCCGCCAGGTGACCTTCACCTACACGGCCACCGATTCCCACAGTGCCGTGAGCAACACGGGGACCGTGACGGTCACCGTGACTGGCGTGAACGATGATCCGACCGTTGCGGACGTCGGGATTGCCGCGGATGAAGATGGTGCGACCGTCGATGGTTCATTCGATGGTGACGATGTCGATTCTGATGACACACCAGCGAGTCTGACGTATGCGATTACGAGCACACCGTCCGAAGGTGGCGTCGTGAATAACAATGATGGCAGCTTCACGTTCGATCCGGGTTCTGACTTCCAGGATCTGGCAGCCGGCGAAACCCGCCAGGTGACCTTCACCTACACGGCTACCGACTCGCACAGTGCCGTGAGCAACACGGGGACGGTGACCGTCACCGTGACCGGGGTGAACGATGATCCGACGGCCGCTGACACAGGCATCGCTGCAACCGAAGATGGTGGCACGGTAACGACCGGCGTATTGACCGGTGATGTGGACAGTGATGATGATGCCACGACCTTGACTTATGCAATTACGGCTCAGCCGAGCGAAGGTTCTGCCACCTCCAACGACGACGGCACGTTTACGTTCGATCCGGGTTCTGACTTCCAGGATCTGGCAGCCGGCGAAACCCGTCAGGTAACCTTCACTTACACGGCTACCGACTCGCACAGTGCCGTGAGCAACACGGGGACTGTGACGGTGACAGTGACCGGGGTGAACGATGCTCCGACGGCCGCTGACACAGGCATCGCGGCGACCGAAGATGGTAGCACGGTGACGACCGGCGTGCTGACCGGTGATGTGGACAGTGATGATGATGCCACGACCTTGACTTATGCAATTACTGCTCAGCCGAGCGAAGGTTCTGCCACCTCCAATGATGATGGCTCCTTCACCTTCGATCCGGGTTCTGACTTCCAGGATCTGGCAGCCGGTGAAACCCGCCAGGTGACCTTCACTTATACCGCTACCGACTCGCACAGTGCCGTGAGTAACACGGGGACGGTGACCGTCACCGTGACCGGCGTGAATGATCCAGTGACAGCTAAAGACGATGACATCACAACATCGAAAGATAACACGGTGAACTTCGATGCTCGCCTGGACAACGGGAATGGCCCCGATCTGGATCCGGACACGAGTGATATGCTCTCCGTCTTTGAAATTACGGATACCACTCTCGGAACTGTCGCGGCAACCGTGGGGGGAGCGATTACCCTGGATTCGGGAGCGACCCTGACTCTGCAGACCGACGGAACATTGACTTATGATCCGAACGGTCAGTTCTCGGGCCTGGTACTGCCGACAGATACCGCGACGGATACCTTTACCTATTCGATCAGTGACGGAAATGGCAGCTCGGATACCGCTACGGTCACTGTGACGGTTACCGGCAGCAATGAACTGCTGGAACTGACGACACCGCTGCCTGATATTTCCAGTGACGGTCTCTCACCCGAAACCATTGACCTGGATACTCACTTTAATGATCCGGATGCCGGTGATACCGTGACTTACAGTATTGTTTCGGCCGAGTTGGTAGGCGGTGGTTCTTTTCCGGCCAAGTTCTGGGTCGATAATGTTGGTATCAGCGGCAGTGATCTGAATATCACTTTTACGGATTACAAGTCCGACCAGGTCCGTCTGCCGATCGAGATTAAAGTGAAAGCTCATTCGAGCGATACACTGTCTCCGGACGTTGAGGACACTTTCATCCTGAGTCCGGATCCGCAACAGACAATCGATATCCAGCTGCTTGCCAGAAACACCGTTTCTGCAGACCGGGATTTTACTTCCTTCCGGGCAGAAGGCGGAGTGACCAGTCAGGGGGGAGCCCGTTTCCAACTGGTCAATAGTCAGCAGGATATGACGTATCTGGTTGATTTGTCAGACTTCTTCCTGGATCTGGACGGAACAGGGACGGGAGATCCCAACGATAATCTGAGTAAGTTGGAGATTATCGATACGGCAAATGGCAATAACGTCCTCTTTAAGATTTTTGATTCTGCAACAGCAGATGATAATCCCACGCTAGATACTGCCTCTTCCCTGCTGACAGGGACATGGGCAGCCGGTGAAGGGTTTACCAGTGGGATTTTAGATAAGTTCTACAACGGCGATCTGGCAGTGCGATATTCCAGTTCAGGCGGAGTGACTGGAATTGTCTCAGGTGGGAATATTATGGTCTCACCTGAAGTCGACGGTATTGGCAGTCTACCATCGCAGATCAATCAGGTGATTGAAGGTTCCTCTTATGTTGTAGAAATCTGGGTCAGCGATCAACTGGCCCAGGTGCTGGCATCTCAAACGACTGAGACACGCGATCTCGTTGCAGTCTGGCTGGACCTTGTCTGGAATGACACTAGTGCTGTACATGCCGATTTCTCCTCCGCTACGGGCGATGCGAGTGCTTTCGGAACGACCGATGATGGTGTGATTATGAATGGGGCTGGTAAAGTCGATGACATCAAGGGGTTAACCAGAATTCCCGGTTTTGGGGAGAATGGTTATGCCCGGATTGGTTATGTGAGCTTTATTGCAGATACTCCCACTCCAGATGCGGATCCGATTGATTTCTCTGTGAATTTCACTCCTGGAGATGATTCGATCACGAGAGGGACTGAGGTCGACTTTAGCCAGATTTCGATCAACGGTACCTCGGTGAACCAGATAGGGACTTCCGAATTCCTGATTCAGACGGATATGAGCAATGTGTCCGTCAACGGTACGATCAATATCAACGGCGAGGTAGTCAATCTGTCTGCTCAGGATGTCGGCCTGGACAATACCAGTGTGAGTGGTCGTCTGGAAGTGCTGTTTGATGATGTCAATAATCCCTCGACGATCCAGATTGTGGATTCGTTCATTGATGTCAATCCTGCGGGATTAGCTCTGCCTGACCGTGTAGCGGATAATGATAATCTTACTGCGGAGGAACTGGCTGACTTCGGATTGTCTGGTGTGCTGAGTAATTTCAACG
Source organism: Gimesia panareensis (assembly GCF_007748155.1). GTDB lineage: Bacteria > Planctomycetota > Planctomycetia > Planctomycetales > Planctomycetaceae > Gimesia > Gimesia panareensis. The sequence continues at coordinate 5,146,229 of NZ_CP037421.1, read as the reverse complement.
GTACTGGAAACCCTGCTAACATATCGATGGCAATTCGGGATGCCCTGGTGCAGGTCCTCTCCAGCGAGCAGACCCTGGATGGCAGTGGTAACTTTGATATTTCCGAAAACTGGAATTTGACCAATGGTGATCTCTATTCCATGACAGTTGTTCCTGCTTTCGGTAATCTTGTGGTCGATGATTCTGTGGAATCCACCGCCGGTGAGATCATGACGTTCATCGATCCGGTGACCGGGTTTCCCAGCGGTTTACCTGACTGGAGCCATGCGAACCTGTCGGAAATCTCGGCAGGGCTGTATGAGCTGCTGATTCCGATCAGCCGCCAGATCAGCTTCACAACGAGTGGCGGTTATGATGTCGTACTGAACCTGACCGGCTATGCCACCGCCCGCTTCCTGGTAGATCAGGAAACGACAGATCAGTATGGCGATACGATTGCGACGGCCCAGGCCACCGGATTGAGTTCGACTTCGACTGGAACGAATACTTACTACGGAGGCATTGGCAACAATACTTCGATCGCTGATCCATTGTCCGATGTGGACATGTTCCAGGTTCAGTTGAATGCCGGTGACAGTGTGATCGTGGATGTCGATGCCGACCAGTTCGATACGGGACTGGACAGTGTGGTCAGGATCTTTGATGCTGCTGGGAACGAGGTGGCCTACTCGGATGACGACCTGGCTCCCGATGAATTCACGATCGACTTTGCTTCCAATTACGATTCCTATGTGACGTTCACAGCTTCGACAAGTGGAAACTACTATATCGGGGTCAGTGCCTATAACTTTACTGATGATCCGGCATCGTATGATCCCACCACGACCACGGGACGACCCACGGGTGTCGATCCTTCGGATGTGGGCAGCTATGACCTGCATATTACGGTTCAGAACGGTGCAGCACCGCTGCATGGAACGCAGGCTGCCGTCAGTGATGCTCCCCTGGAGGATGGCACCTCTGTCGATATGGTGGTGGTCCGTAACCAGACACAACTGGATTCCACGGGACAGACCAGCAGTCTGCCGACCAGCGATACCTGGATTGATGAGTGGAGCTCCTTCTGGGTGGAAATCTATGTCGAGACCGCAGACGCGAAAGGGATCACTGATGCGATTGCGAACCTGAACTACAACACCAATTTCTTCACGGCGACCGCGATTGAATTCGGCAACTCGTTTGCTGATAACGGCACTGCGATCATTGACGATGCGAACGGCGTGGTGACCGGCTTGAGTGGAACGGCCCAGTACGATAAGGCGGGCAATCTCAAGAAAGCTCTGCTGGCCCGCGTGAAATTTGAATCGCTGGAGCAGGATGATGTTTCGATCGACTTCGAAGACAAGTTTATCGGACCACATGCCCTGGGGCTCTCACTGAGTAATGTGAGCGTCAATCTCACAGACAATGCAGAGACGACTCTGATTGTCGGGGATGCACCCGAGACCGACCTGTGGGCGATTGCCTACGACGTCAACGACGATGATTCCATCGACTTCCGTGACCTGGTGATTCTGGCTTCGATTTATAACCAGAATGTACTCGATGCGGATTCACCCTATGTCTGGGCTCTGGATGCCGACAAGAGTGGTACGGTCAACTTCAAAGACCTGACATTCTTCGCCTCGAACTACGGAGTTCACAAAGGTGGAAATAAGGAAGTGGTCTATCCGCCTAACTTCCTGCAACGCTGGTATGGTCAGACAACCAACATCAGTGGCGACTCCTCGATTAACGACGTGATGGATACTGCTCTGGGTATCTGGCAGGATGCACTCGGAATGGATGAACCGCTGGATATCCAGCTGGTGATTACCGACCTGGGTGGCACTCAGCTGGGTGAAGGACAGATTTCGGCTGTCGATGAACAGGGACGTCCTGTGGCCGGTATTGTGACACTGGACGACGATGCGGCCGGACTGGGCTGGTACTCTGACGTCTCGACCACGGCCTTTGGTGGTGGCGATCTGGAAGGGGGCGTGTCTTACACGGCAGATATGAACTCGGATGCGGCAGGCCACTACGACCTGCTGACCGTGCTGCTGCACGAAATCGGTCACGTATTGGGCTTCACGGATACTTACGCTCCATTCGAAAGCCATGTCCAGGCAGGTGTGGGCGGTACGTTGAGCTTTGTCGGCAACGGATTTGAAGCGACACTGACGGATGATGGTCTGCACCTGGACGATACGGTGCACGCCGGCGACGTCATGAATGCGACATTGGATCCGGGTGTGCGGAAACTGCCTTCTATACTGGATGCCCTGATTCTGCAGACGGCTCATGAAACCGCAGCGACAGGAAACTTTGATATCCTGGTCGGTGCCACAGCACCGCTGACGGCCAGTGATGTACCACTGACAGGAAATGGCGATTCCGTGCTTCCCGAAGCACTCCAGCCGCTGACAACCCTGGCCGTGCCTTATACGGATGTGGTCTCTGTACCTGTCAGCTCTGAATCCGCGAGCAGCCAGGATGAGGGCAGTGGATCCAGTCTGCCTGTGGTCTGGAGACAGGTCTTGAATACGCTGAGTCAGAACCTGTCCAGCGGATCGGATCAGAGTGATCTGGATCTGACACTGCTGGATGGATTGAACGAAGAGTTCGTCCAGACACTGCGGGAAAATGGTCTGTCGATTGTCGAATCGGGTGAAATCCATTCCTTCGACTTCAGCGATCTGGATCCTGCCGACTGGCAGCTGACCGGACTGGACCAGGATGGGGACGGCGGTTTTGACGAAGTCTTCTCAGACTGGGCAGGTCCCATACTTTAAACCCGCATTTCCCAGATGACTTCCTACACTTTGGCACGTAATTTGCGCCACACCCCTACAAAACAAGGTTATTCTGCCAATTCATGCCATGCTGACAGGGGAACTTGATGGGTGACAGCCAAAACCAGGATTTACGGGTCAGTTTTGACAGCCGATTGAAGCTGAAGTTCTGCGGCAGTCAGGTCACCACCGATGCGGGACTACTGGCCTATCGGGAACTGGATGCAGCGCTCGGTCTGACGGAAATGGGCGGAGATGTGCTGAGCGATTCACGCCCGGGCCGCAACAAGCAGCACCAACTCGTGCCGCTGTTGCGTCAGTCGATCTACAGCCGACTGGCAGGCTACGAAGATGTCAATGACGCTGAGCGCTTGTGTGTGGACCCGGTGCTACGCCACGTGGTTGGCGGAAGGGCGAGTCAGCCGGATAAACAAGCGGCGTCAAGCAGCGAGGTGGGCCGTTTCGAGACGCAGATACTCAGCACGCAGCGCAATCTCACGGCACTGATGAAGCTCTCCGGACGCTGGATCAACAACCTCCACCGGCGGCGACCGCTCAAAGAACTCATCCTGGATCTGGACAGCTCGGTCAGTGAGACCTACGGCCGGCAACAGGGCGCGGCCTACAACGGCCACTTTGCATGCCTCTGTTACCATCCGCTGTTTCTGTTCAACCAGCATGGTGATCTGGAGTACGCGATGCTGCGGCGTGGCAACAAGGCCAGCGCGAAATACTGGCGGAAGGTGCTACTGCCGGTGATCGAACGGTATCGGCATTTGGACATTCCGAAGTTCTTCCGCGGCGATGCGGCGTTCGCCATTCCAGCGCTGTATCGTGTGCTGGAGAAAGCAGACTATCGTTACGCCATTCGCCTCAAAGCCAACGCCGTATTGGAGCGGGAAATCTCGCATTTGCTCACCCGTCCGGTCGGACGGCCTTCCCACAAGCCCAAGGTCTGTTATCACAGCTTCCAATATCAAGCAAAATCATGGCAGCGATCGCGTCGCGTGGTGGCCAAAGTTGAGTGGCACGCAGGCGAACTGTTCCCGCGTGTTGGATTCATCGTGACCAACTTGAACCAGCACTCGAAGAACGTCGTGAAGTTCTACAACGGTCGGGGCACCGCCGAGCAGTGGATCAAGGAAGGCAAGAACGCCGTCAGATGGACGAAGCTCTCCTGCCGGACGTTCAAAGACAACCAAGCTCGGTTGCAACTGTTCGCCTTAGCTTATAACCTCGGCAATTTCCTGCGGCGGCTGGCCTTGCCCAAGCCTATACAGAACTGGTCGCTGACGACGCTGCGGGAGAAGCTGGTCAAGGTTGGGGCCAAGGTAACCCGGCATGCCAAGTACGTATTCTTTCAACTGGCCGAAGTGGCTGTGCCACGGAGATTGTTCGCCGCAATTCTTGATCGGATTGCACGACTGGCAATTCCGCCGCCGGTCACGCATGACGTGAAGCGGAAGTATATCAAATAGCGAAAAACGGGGTTCCTCACAGAGAAAGTCTGCGCAGAAACCGTGTTGACTACTGAAAAATGATTCGCTCGGGCAGCAATTTCCGGATCTCAACAACAGAGGCACAACAAAAGTGGCGAAAAATCACTTTGTTTTAGACACGGGGGACCGCAGTGGTTACAATCAAAGAAAGTCCATGCCTGGAGTGGTTTCAGGCTGATCCATATGGGAAATCTCGGATAAAATATCATCAGGCCGCGCAGTTCGTTTAACGATCATCACCGGCCCCGGAATCTGTCCTCCCTGTTTTATGACCTGTCGCATGGAACCGTCTGTGGGGAAGATCACTGGCTGTAACTCAAAAGGAGAGTTGCACTGATGAGAGAAATCGTGAGACGAGTTGTCGTTGCCATTTGCCTTTATGGTGGCATTGCGCTGTGTCTGACCCCCGCTCGTGACTTGTTTCAGATTGAGCCTGTTGACTGGTTGCGCGAGGTCGGCGAGCGACAACAGCATTCCGAGAACATCAAGGGGATGATGTCGAAATATGTCGGCGAGGAGCAAGTCAAAGATATCGACCTCGCCAGCAAAACGCGCGGGAAAATTCCCGATTACATCGCTTATGAAACGGAAGGGCGTCTGATCGTCGTTTCGGGAACTTCATGGGAGGGGCTCTGGAACGACATTGAGGAGACAGTCACCAACAAAGCTCCCTCTAAGGCATGGGCTGCCGTGCGGGGGCTCGAATATCATAGCAATGCGGTCTACCTCACCAGGACAGCCCCCCTGTTCCAGCAAGTGAACGCACAATGGCCGGATCAGTCACTCCTGGCGTATATTCGCATTGATCCCGAAGATTCCAAAATCGCGCCTCGCTATCTAAGTGTGTATGAGCCGAGTCCCTCGGATCTCCGGGACGCCGCTCCGACTCACATTCTGTATCCGCATCGTACGTATGGGGCATTGATATTGTTCGGCGGCTTGCTGTTCTACATCTTCCTGCCTCGAGCTCGTCCAGCTGAATCCGGCGTCTTCTATCTGGCGCGTGCAGCAGGCTGGCTGCCTGATCTGCTCGCAGCTTTTGGCTCAGGTGCCTTCTTCGCAATGCCATTCCTCATCACCAGCGATTCATCTGGCGGACCACTGGATCGAGACTGGTGGCCGCTGACAGTCATCATGTGGGGCATCGGGGCAATCTTCGCCTCGATATTTGTCATCACAGCGTGGTATCAGACACGGAGGCTAACGTGGGATGACAATGGGATCTGTATTGAAACATGGGGATTTACCAGACGCAACTTTCCCCTGGATAAAATCGAAGGCATCGGTGGCTATATACAACAGATGCCGCAATGGCTTCGTGTGCTGGCCTGGGTCATCTCTATCTTCAACTGGAGAGCTACAACATCGGCCATCCTGCTTGATCAGGCTGACCCTGGTTTCTCTATCTCACTGTCCAACGGGACCAGATACAGTTTCACCGGTCAGGGACTGTGGGGAGCAAACTCACTGGTCGCCTGGTGCGATGCTCATAACATCCCCGTGGAGCCAGCTGTCCGTCCCCTGATGGAATCCAAACCAGACTTCCAGCCGTCCAAAGCCGGCCGAGTGGTCTCAATCATTTTTGCAGTGATCGCCCTGGTCGGAACCGGCTGGCCTTTGATGCACGTCGCAGTTGGAGCCATGCCACAACCCGAACCGAAGTTCCGCAGCGGTTCGTTTGATGCGCAGGATGACTTCGGGCAGATACCATCTGAAACTAAACAGCCTGTCGCTCCGCCAGTGGACCAGCCCCTGGGAGCCAGTAAGCCGCCGGTCACAGTGACACCCGCGATGCTGGCTGCGGAACAGGAAATCATCCAGCAGATTCAAAAAGTCCGAGACGAAATCAAAACATTGAAATCGCAGATCGGCACTGTGGCGAACCCCAACGAGGCTGCCATCGATAAATCTCTGGAGGCGGTAAGTCGACTACGGGAGTTGCAGAAGCAACTTGAAGCAGTGCGTTCGGGGAAGCTTCCGGAAAAATCTTCTGGCAACGCGAAATAATATGAAAACGAACCACCGTCAGGATTGAGAATCCCTCTGCTGCTGCATGCTTTCTGTTTCAACAGACCTGTTTTTCCCGGAGGGATTGAGCGACACCGATTTCGGATTAAAGATGCGCGTCAAAAGATATGCAGCGACACCAATCGCGAACGTGACTGCAGTCCCCATCAGTTGCCAAGGCTTAAAGCTGATCAACAGACCCGCCGCCACCAGGGTACTGATGATGAACAGCATGGGAATGACATTCGTGTAATGTGACATCGGCTTCGTGCGGACACCAGGTAGAAACAGGCAAAACACAGAACCAGCTGCGGAGATGGACAGCGTCAGTCCCAGATACGATAAAAGTCCCTGCAGGCTTGAAATCAGTACCAATAGAATTGCCAGTCCTACCTGAACCAGAATCGCCCGGCCCGGACTGTCTCCTCGCATCCGTACAAAACCGGGTAACAAGCCATCTTCCGCCATCTTCGCATACACCCGGGGCGCGGTCATAATCATGCTGAAAACGGATGTCAACAGGCAGGTAACGATGGTCCAGCGAACGAAACCGGCAAACCATTCCCCGCCGATAAATTCTGCTGCGATGGTAGCAACATCTGCTTGACCTTTGATCGCTTCTGGAGCCGGTGCGTACACAAAGACGGCATTCAATAAAAGATATAACCCCATCACCAGGACAGTCCCGGACACCATCGATCGAGGAATCGTTCTGTCCGCATTCTCAACTTCATCTGCCACGTAGACCGCAGCATTGAAGCCGGAGTAACTCAACGAAATCCAGACCAGACTCCCGGCAAACGCGCTGATCAGTGCCCAGCCTGTCAGATCTGTGGTCGGTGCAGAGACTCCCGGCATTTCGACTGTTGAAAACTTCAAAGCGGCAAAAAGCAGAATCGCAGCCAGCAGCCCCAGCTTGATCAGCACCACGGAATTCTGAACCATTGCCCCCAGTCGCGGATTTTTTCCATGAAAGATGCCTGCCAGGAGAATGGATAACACTGCCAGTGTTCCGGCAGGAAGCCATTCCGGACGCGTTTCAGCAGGCAGGACATAAGCTTCCAGCGCAGTTGCTGCAAAGGCAATCGCACCGGAAAAACCTGCGATCAAAGAGACCCAGCCTGCGATAAACCCCAGCAACGGATGGGCGGCACGCGTTAAACCAGTTTAATTGGATTTAAATCCAGCAGGCCCTGATATGTGACGTAAGATGACATATCAGGGCCTTTTTGCTTGGGAACAACAGTAACTGGCTGCTGTAGGGGAGATAGGTGATCGAGTTGCTTTTTGACAACATACAGTAATTTTCGTCAGAGTTACGGCCCTGTCTCGTAAGAGTTTGAAAGTCTTAGGCTTCTGTTCTTGAATAGTGAACAGGCCGATGTTATGTTTCAGGTGTCTTGAGGGAACTCAGGACGAACCAATCTTTTTTTACAGAGATGAACTGCCTGTCAACGCTGGCGCTCTTCATCTCCAGTTCGTACAGGTCCCTATTTCTGGAACCAATAACTTCTTCAGATTTTGTAACATTGAGGAGAAAACAAGCGTGAGTGCTAAGAAAGATGACAAACCAGCTGAAGCTACACCAGAACCAGCTGCAGAACAGGCTCAAGGTCAGGCCCCCGCTCAGCAGCAGGTGAAAGTCAATGACGATAATGTCGTCGCCAGCTATGCCAATTTCTGTCGCGTTTCCAGTACTCCAGAAGAGTTGATTCTGGATCTGGGACTGAACCCCCAACCGCTGGATCCTGCCAACACGGAGATCACAGTCGGACAGCGGGTCATTTTGAATCACTACACAGCCAAGCGACTGTTGAGTGCTCTCTCCATGGCGCTGCAGCGGCATGAGCAGGCCTTCGGTGTTCTGGAAACAGACATCCGGAAACGCGTTGTGCGTCAGCAGCAGACCTGATCTGCTTCTATCTGCCTGAACCAGGCAGATCAAGATTCATGGACCGGCCCGTTACCAGGTGTAGCGGAGCCGGTTTTTTCTTGCGCGGGGCACTCGGCACTCTGCTGGGGCTGGATTCCGAGGGACGGCGAGGTGACTGATTTTCTGGTTTTTCCTGAAAATTTGAATAAAAGACTGGCAGCGGTTGAGTAGGAAAGCGGTTGGCAGTTTGATAACTTTATGGTTGATACTGCAAGAGGTCTGGAGTTGCGCGCTTTCAATCTCTGATCTTATACGATATCGTAGAATTAGTGTCCTGTCGGAATTGGAATGGCATGTTGCCTGAAATGGTTCGCACGCTCGCTGGCGTGCTTGCCTGGTATCAGCACCCTGTCAATTCAAGATTGAGGGACCAGTGGTATCATTTAGAACCCGTAACTGCGACAGAACTCCTGCTTTTCCAGGTGACCCGGGGTGCAGGAAGCGTATGTCGGTTGTTCTTATTTACAGCCCGGAGAGGGCAAGATGTTAGATAAACCAGATCCCGCGTCGTCCTACCATGACGGAAACGGGCAGGCTGAGAGTTCGCTGCCCGAAGATTTAATCAACGATTTAAGCTCGGAATCGTTAACCTTTGTGGAAGACCTCTACACGAGCTATCTGGAGTCTCCCGGTTCGGTGAGCGAGGAATGGCGAAATTATTTTGCCAGGTTCCCTCAGAAGTCGGCCCGCAAACGCAAGCCCGGATTCGGTCCTTCCTTCAAGCGGCATTCGATGTTCAATCCCCCCGGGGGAGCCAAGACGGAAGGTCTCGATCGCCAGTCGATGAAAATCGCGGATCGGCAGGAGCGTCTGGACCAGTTGATCCGTAATTACCGTGTGCGGGGGCATATCCTGGCGTCGCTGGATCCGTTGGGTAAGAAACGAGCCACACCGGCAGAACTGATGCCCGAGTTTTATGATTTCTCGGAGCGGGATTATGACCGTGTCTTTTCCACCTCGACGTTTGGGGGGCCCAAACAGCGTACGCTGCGGGAAATGATCCAGTGGCTGCGGAACACGTACTGCCGTTCGATCGGTGCGCAATTCATGCACATCGACAGTCTACGGGTACGGAAATGGCTGCAGAACCGGATGGAGAGTACCGCGAACTTCCTGAAATTCGAACGCCCCGAGGCGCTGCGCATTTTGCGACGGTTGACCGATGCAGTGGGCTTTGAAGAGTTCATTCAGAAGAAATACGTGGGCCTGAAAAGTTTCTCGCTGGAAGGCGCGGAAAGTCTGATCCCGCTGCTGGACCTGGCGATTGAAAAGGCAGGCGAGCAGGGCGTCGACGAGATCGTGTTCGGCATGGCACACCGGGGCCGCCTGAATGTCCTGACCAACATCATGGGCAAAAAACAGCGCGAGATCTTCCGCGAGTATGAAGACTCGGTACCGGAGATGAGTGTCGGCCGGGGGGATGTGAAATACCACCTGGGTTACAGTTCGGACTGGATGACTGAATCCGGGCATAACGTCCACCTGACGCTCTGTTTCAACCCGAGTCACCTGGAGTTTGTCAACCCGGTCGCGATGGGACGCATGCGGGCCAAACAGGATCGCTGGCACAACATCGACCGGACCAAAGGACTGGTCCTGCTGATCCATGGAGATGCTGCCTTTGCCGGTGAAGGTGTGGTCCAGGAAAGCCTGAACCTCAGCGAACTCCGCGGCTATCGCACGGGGGGGACGATCCACGTGGTCGTCAATAACCAGATCGGTTTTACCACAGACCCGGCCCAGAGCCGTTCTTCCACTTATGCGACGGACGTGGCCAAGATGCTGCAGATTCCGATCTTCCACGTAAACGGTGAAGATCCCGAGGCGGTCGCCCAGGTCGTCCGACTGGCGATGGACTTCCGCAAAGAGTTTCATCGCGATGTCGTGATCGACATGTACTGCTATCGTCGTCGGGGGCACAATGAAGGGGACGAGCCCTCATTCACGCAGCCTTTGATGTATGACATTATCGATAAACGTCCTTCGGTGCGCGACAGCTTCCTGCAGCGGATGCTGGAACGGAAGTCGGTGACCCAGGAAGATGCAGACCGGCTGCAGGAAGAGAGCATGTCGCATCTGGAGTCGGAACTGGCAGCCGCCCGGGTCGAGAACTATCCGCACCAGGTGGAACTGCCTGCCGGGATCTGGACCGGCTATCGTGGCGGTAAGGAACTGCCTGCCGATCAGGTCGATACCGGCGTCCCGGAGGAGAGCCTGGTCAACCTGCTGTTGAAGCAGTCTGAAGTGCCTGACAGTTTTACGCCACATAAAAAAATCAGACGCCTGTTACATGTCCGCAAGGAAATGGCAGCCGGAGAGCGAAAACTGGACTGGGGGACAGCCGAGGCGCTGGCGTTTGCCTCCCTGTTAACCGAAGGCTACCGGATTCGCGTGAGCGGCCAGGATGCCCAGCGCGGGACGTTCAGTCATCGGCATGGTGTGCTGCATGACGTGAAGTCCGGCAAAAAATACACGCCGCTCAAGCACCTGGTCTCGGGTCAGGCCCCGATTGAACTCGTGAACAGCCCGCTTTCCGAAGCGGGGGTCCTGGGCTTCGATTATGGTTACAGCCTGGACTGCCCGGACGGGCTGATTATCTGGGAAGCCCAGTTTGGAGACTTCGTCAACGCGGCGCAGGTGATCATCGATCAGTTCATTGTCAGCGCGGAAGACAAGTGGCAACGCTATAGCGGCATGGTAATGCTGCTGCCTCACGGGTTTGAAGGTCAGGGGCCGGAGCATTCCAGCGCCCGCTTCGAGCGTTTCCTGCAGCTGGCAGCGGAAAGCAACATTCAGATTGCGGTACCCACGACACCGGATCAGTTTTTCCACCTGTTGCGTCGGCAGGTCATCCGCAAGTGGCGTAAGCCTCTGATCGTGATGACTCCCAAGAGTCTGTTGCGGCATCGTGACGCGGTCTCCAGTTTCAGTTCGCTGGCCTCCGGATCTTACATGAAGGTGATTGGCGATACCACGGATCTGGATCCGCAGAAAGTGAGTCGGATTCTGCTGTGTACCGGCAAGATCTATTACGATCTGAACGAACGCCGCAAACAGACCGAGCGGGAAGATGTCGCGATTGTGCGTATCGAACAGCTCTATCCGGTACCGCATGCGGAACTGGAAGAAGCACTGGCACCGTATCCGGAAGGGACCCCGGTTTACTGGGTTCAGGAAGAACCGGAAAATATGGGAGCCTGGCGGTTCATCTATTGCCGGTTCAAAGGGAACCTGTTCGGTCGGCATCCGCTGCACGGTGTTTATCGTCCTGCGAGTGCCAGCCCGGCAACCGGTTCCGGTCGCAGTCACCAGTTCGAACAGGAAATGCTGATTTCTGAAAGTTTCCGGGACTAGACCCGGTCCCGGGAATAGATACTCTGACGATCGGGGATTGTACGCTGTACTCACCACTGTTGGGCAAGCCAACAGTGCCACCCGCCGGTCCCGGGAAGCTATGTTCTGCTTGAGATGATGAGACGGTTTTCTGCGCACTGTTGGGCAAGCCCAATACTGTTCGGCACGATATTTGCGCACTGTCGTCTGGTAGTATAGAATACTGCCATAACGACAGGAATCAGCATGGCCAATCAACAGACTAATAGCATCGAAGCTTGTGACATCACCGGTCTTAAGTATCTGGATCGGGTTCTCCCGCTGTTTAAGCGACTGCGTCCCGAGGGAACTGAACGTGACAAAGCCGGTAACCGGCAACTGTTTTACGATCAGTATTGCGCACTGCAGTTACTGTACCTGTTCAATCCGATCGTGACTTCTTTGCGCGGATTACAGCAGGCCAGTGAGCTCAAAAAAGTCCAGCGAAAACTGGGCTGCCCGCGGTCTTCTCTGGGATCCCTTTCCGAAGCGGTTCGGGTCTTTGACCCTGAACTGCTGCGGGAAATTGTAGGCGAACTGATTGAAAAACTGCCTGCCCAGAAGCCGCAGGATCGGCGTCTCCAGGATCTGGCTCAGACGCTGACTGCCGTGGATGGCACGTTCCTCAAAACACTGCCGCAGATCACTCAGGCCTGTTTTTCAACCCGCCAGGACAAAGGCTGGCAGCTGCACACTCATTTTGAAATACTGCGGGGAATCCCGGTACGCATGGATCTGACGGATGCCACCGGTCGCAAAGAAGGTAATGAAAAATCCATGCTGACTAACGTGCTGGAAAAAGATCGTTGCTACATCCTGGACCGTGCTTATGAAAAATATGCCCTGTTTAATGCAATTGTGAATGCCGGCAGCAGCTACGTGTGTCGAATTCGCGGTGATCACATTTTTGTGGAACAGGAATCCCGTGAATTGACCGCAGAGGCCAGGGCAGCGGGAGTGCTGGAAGATCGGGTAGGGCAGCTGGGGTCTCCCAAGTCACGGAGAATAGAACACCCTGATCATCCGGTGCGTCGGATTACTGTCAAAGTCACTCCGCATCCTAAACGGGGAGGACGGAGACGGGAGGGGGCAAGCCAGGATCTGGTTGTGGCAACCAGTCTGCTGGACGTGCCTGCTGAGATCATTGCGCTGATCTATCAGCACCGCTGGCAAATTGAATTGTTCTTTCGTTTTTTAAAGCATGTACTTGGCTGTCGTCACCTGCTGAGTCAGAACCCGCAGGGAATTCAGATACAGACTTATTGCGCGATGATCGCCTGTCTGTTAATCAGTCTGATTACAGGGAAAAAGCCGACGCTCCGAACATATGAAATGCTGTGTTTCTATTTCAGTGGCCTGGCGGATGAGGATGATCTGATCAACCACATCAACCGTCTGCAATCCCACGAAACCAGATAGCACAGGACTCCTCGCCCGACTGCTGACTGTTGGTGACGAGATGATTCATGCTGCGCTGTTCGAAAGATTTCATAGCCGTGTATGAGCCATGACTGAATGAGATCTTCAAACAAAACTTCTAAAAAATGCAGTTCATAAGAGTTAAGCTGCAATCCACAATCAACTGCAAACCGTGAACCGAACAGTATTGGGGCAAGCTAACAGTACCACCTTGGGGAGGCTCTCTGCTGTCAGATGGGACTACTGGTTTTGTTCCAGCTCAGCGATGATTTCCACGAGATGGAAATGGTGCTTGCCTAATTTGCCGCCATAGTTGCCTGCGGTGATCTCGAGCACTCCCGGCTCACGTGTGGCAGCATCCAGTCCATCCCGCATGGCCTGCTGGACCGCTGCGAAGGTTTCTCCATCAATGACGATTTCATACACGCAGCCTGTGCCTTCCGGCAGATCAGACTCGGTCTGGGCACGGATGGTCGGGCAGTAGGCGTCATTCGTGCTGGCTTTGAGTGCAGAATACCGCGAGCCGACTTTACTGCCACTGCGGACAATGCCCCCCGGGAAGGGGAGGATGGTCTGGTCGACGTCCCGCATGGCTGTCACAGCGGCTTCCGTCGCCAGCAGCCCCGCACTCTGGTCTGTCGCACAGATCAAAAGGTTGCCGCCGGCGACTCCTTTAAATGAGCCGACACGATCTTCACAGACGAACTCGCCGTCCATAACGGGAATCCTCCAGAGCCGGCGTTCTTCCCACTTTTTGGAAGTCTGAAATCCGTCTCCAAAGAAGCGGAGCTGTTTTCCCAGGGCGATCGCTTTTTCAGGATCAGTAACCGGGACTCCGGCATAGCAGGCAGTGGTGGGGCAGGTGAGGATGCACTGTCCCACACGATTGGTGACTGCCTTTTCCAGCGCGGACCGGCTGAAAGCGAAGAACATGAGGCTCACGCCGGGACGACCATCGGGGCTTTCCCCGGGAGTGAGAAACGTTTCGATACCGGCTTCCGCATCACAGGCAATCACGCTGGTTGCATATCCGGTGACTTCTGCTGCTGCAATCCGGACCCAGGACTCGGTGGCCGCAGTCACGATGAGACGGGTTCCGACCGTGGTGAATGCTTCCGCGAATGTGTCGCAGACGGGAACACCGTTCCATGCCAGTTCTGGTTGATTATTCAAGGTTCTGCCCGAACGCTGAGAAAAGTATTTTGCCAATTAATCCTGAAGCCTGATTATGGCGGATCGGGAGCAAAATTCAAAGGGTCAGCGATCCTGAATAGGCGCCGGAGTTCCCTGGATCTGCAGTTCCATCTGGATCAGTTTGGGCACGCTTTTCGCCTGCATTTTTTTCATGATCTTGGCACGGTGTGCTTCGACCGTTTTGAAACTGACATTCAGCTTCTCGGCAATTTCCCGACTGGAGAAGCCGGAGACCACGTAATCCATGACTTCCAGTTCCCGGCGGGTCAGCGTGGCTTTGCGTTCCAGGAGCTCTTTGTTCTGCAGACGGATTGCCTTGTTTTTGATATCCCGCTCGATTCCTTTCTGGATGTAATCGAGCAGAACCTGGTCGCTGACCGGTTTTTCGAGGAAATCGACGGCTCCGGCTTTCATGGCCCGAACGGCCATCGGCACGTCTCCGTATCCGGAAACGATGATCACGGGAATATCGTAGCCCCGCTCTCTCAGTTTTTCCTGTAATTCCAGGCCGCTCATTCCCGGGATGCGGACATCGAGTACCAGGCAGCCGGGACGATCGGGAGAATAGCTTTCCAGAAATTCACTGGCGAGTTCATGGGTCTGCACTTTGAGACCGACCGATTCAATCAGCCAGCGGAGGGACTTGCGAATTGCGGGATCGTCGTCGACGACAAATACGGTTGCTTCCTGTTGGGTTGTCATAGCTTCAGCCACCACCATTGTTGTCTCCATTGACTAAGGGAAGAGTGATGAAAAAGCTCGTTCCCTGTTTATTGCGACGGGGATACAGCTTTCCCCCATGTGCTTCGATAATCGTCTGGCTGATGGACAAACCAACGCCAAGTCCTTTTTGTTTAGTTGTATAGAACGTTTCGAAGATAGAATTTTCTTCGCCTTTTTTCAAACCTATTCCGCTGTCAGTCACACAAATAACCAGATTTTGGTGCGCATCACGGTCGGATTCAATCACCAGTTTTCGCTGTTCCGGGGGGAACTCGGACATGGCTTCGATCGCATTCAACAGCAGGTTGACGAGTACCTGCTCCAACTGGATGGCATCGCCGATGGTATGCAGTGGTTCCGGGCTCAGTTCCAGATGCAGGCTCACAAAGTTTCTCTGAATTTCATGTTCGAGCAGGGCGATGGAATTCTCAATGACCAGGTTGATGTCGAGTTTCTTATGTTCGACTTCGCTCTTCTGGACGTGTCTGCGAAGGCGTTTGATCGTTTCGCTGGCGCGTTGTGCCTGCCGCGACATCTCCTCCAGCGGTTCAATCAGATTATCGAGACTGGTGGTTCCCAGACGAATGCGTCGGATGCAGCCATTGGTGTAATTATTGATGGCTGCCAGGGGCTGGTTCAGTTCGTGCGAGAGTTCGGCGGCCAGTTCACCCATGGTCGACAGGCGGGAGAGGTGAGCCAGTTCGGCACGCCGGCGGACCAGTTCCTGCTCGGCCAGTTTCTGATGGGTAATATTGGTGGCAATGACCATGGCAGCGACGGTAATGCCACCGCTGACCATGGCCCCGACCCGGCAGGAATAGACATATTTATAACCAGCGCGCGAAACTCCCTCAGTTTCCATCTCCTGAGGTTTACCCGTCTGAAAGACTTCCTGCAGAATCGCTTTGGCTTTCTCAATATCGCCTGGATTCATGAATTGGTAGATGGAAGCGCCGATGACCTTTTCCATTTTCTGTCCGGCGATGGGATGGTTGAGATAGAGAATGGTCCCGTCGATGTCGACCGTGAGAATCGTATCCGGTGCATTGGTGACCAGTGAGCGCCATCTGGCTTCGGTCTGCTGCAGCGCCCGGTAGAGGCGGTTACGTTTGGTGTATTCCTCATTCAGACTGGCATGGGCCTGTTGCAGTTCTGCTGTACGCGAAGCGACGCGGGCTTCGAGGTGTTCGTTGAGTTTTTCGAGTTCATCGAGTGCGGCCCGTTCGCGGGTCACATCTTTCACACAGGACAGCAGGAAGGTTTCACCACGAAAGTAAATCTGAACGGCCGAGAGCATCGTGCAGAGCCGGGTGCCGTTCGGAATGATAAAATCGAAATACAGTTCCTTCGCTGTGCCTTCGTTTTTGACCTTTTCGATCATTTCCCGGCGTGTTTCCTTGCTGGGCCAGAAGCCGATATCGAAGGCGCTTTTTCCCAGGATCTCTTCACGCGTGCATTGCAGGGCTGTCAGGAAGTTCTCGTTGACTTCGATAAAGATCCCGGTATCAATTTCCGTAATGCACATCGCAATCGGATTGACCTGGAAGATGGTACTGAAGCGTTCTTCAGATCGGCGGAGTTCTTCCTCTGATGCCACCTTTTCCGAAATATCGACGGCGACCGAGAGAAAACCGTCGACCTGCTGCTCATCATTATAGAGTGGTGTGTATTCCACATCGAGGGTCTGTGCGCCGACGGTTCTGACCAGATGATTCTTTTCGCCGCTCAAAGTTCGGTTGAACAGATCGATCAGCTCCGCATCGTCTGCGAATTCTTTGAAAATTGATTTGCCGACCCATTCCCCAGGTTCGTATCCCAGCTTGGTCAGTCCTCCCCCTTCCGAGAGTGTGACAATACCTTCACGATCCACGGCCCAGATGATCAGGGGGGTGATCGAAAGGATTTTGCGCAGCAACTGATGATTGACGTCAGACAGATGATCCAGGAAATCACGATTCTGTAATTCTGGAAATGTCTCAGACAGGAAACGGGAGGCCAGACTGGCATGATCCTGCGATTCGGTTTGATCCACAATTCACCTCTCACTTCCCCTTGTATGATCGCTGCGGTGGCAGAGCGTGAATGGGGCGTCAGGATTAGTTACGGAAGTGATATTCAATATTATGGCGAAAAAATGAATTCAGGAGAAGTATCAGCAGAATGTAGTAAGATTCACCATTAATCATGTTACCTTGCCGGGTTGTTGACTGTCAAACAGCGTCTGCAGAAGATGTTCCGAAACGGCATTTTACTGCTCAGCCAGGGGGGAGATCGAATTCCCGTCCCTGTTCGTTCAGTGAGAGATCGAGCTGGTCATGGTCCGTCAGATCGTATTTGAGTGGCGTCACGGTTACGTAGCCTTCCGAGAGTTCCTGGATATCCGTGCCTGCTTCCAGCTGGTGATTGATGATGGGATCCAGGCCGCTCCAGAAGTAGGGACGCCCGCGCGGATCGATGCGTTTTTCCATGACGTCAAAATGACGTTTGACTCCCAGCGAAGTCCATTTGACGCCGCGAGGCCATTCTGGCCGGGTTTCAGGGAAATTGATATTCCAGAGCCGGTCGGCAGAAGTTTCCTGCTGTTGCAGCAACTGGCGGATGATGGGAATGCTCTGTTCTGCCCAGCGGTCATAGTCCGGTTTGACGTCATTGGAGAAACTGCTGGCTGCGGAGATCGCGATAGAAGGTATTCCCGCAAAGGCGCCTTCGATGGCACCGGCCACTGTGCCGGAATAGAGCACGTTAATACCGACGTTCGATCCGGAATTGATACCACTGACGATCAGATCCGGTTTCTGCGGACAGAATTCCAGAATGCCGAGCTTGACACAGTCCGCGGGACTGCCGGCGACCGCCCAGCCCCAATGCTTTTCCCCCTCGAATTCCTGGTGTATCATGAGGGGATGCAGATAAGTGATGCTCAACCCTACTCCACTCTGCTCGGAAAGGGGGGCGACGACTTCTACATCCCCCAGTTGCGTAAGTGCCGCCTGCAGGCTGCGCAGCCCGGGGGCATGAATACCATCATCATTGGTTAACAGGATTTGCACGAAACGACCTCGACTCTCCATAGAACACAGATTGGCCGGTTTCCTCAGATGAAACCATTTTCCTTGAAACTCACTCTGGATGAGCTGAAGACTATTTTACCGGAACGGAAGAATTTATGACACCACGCAGACTGTTTGCCGTCATTCCCGCAGCCGGGCACAGCCGACGGATGGGGACGCACAAGCTGCTGCTCTCCCTGGGGAAAGAGACCGTCATCCAGAGGTTGATCAGGGGACTGGGTATTTCCCGGATCTGTCGGATCATCATCGTGGCACGCCGTGCGGATCAGTCTTTCGCAGCGCACCTGGCAGGAGAGGATGTGGAGCTCGTGCAACCGGAGGTCGATCCGCCCGACATGAAAGCCAGTGTGCAGGCGGCACTGCGATGGATTGAAGCACATTATCATCCCACAGAGGAAGACAGCTGGCTGCTCATCCCGGCTGACCATCCGGTGCTCAAGCCGGACTTGATCGAACGTTTGTGTGAAGTCTGGTCACAGAGTGCTGCCCGGATCATGATTCCCACGTTTGAGGGACAGAAGGGGCACCCGGCGTTCTTTCGCTGGTCCGTCGCGAAAGAGGTCTTTCAGCTTGGGGCGGAGCAGGGGATCAATGCGCTCTGGAAAGAGGGGACGGCGTCGCCGATGCTCTGGGAATGTGAGGATCCGGAAATATTAATCGACCTGGATACCCCCACCGATCTGGAAGCGGTGCGACAGCGATTTGCCCCCGATTTTGAATGATCAACGGGTTTAGATATCTGCATGTGCTGAAGCAAAAAGCCAACATTGCGGATTCCCGGTGTGGTTTTCACCTCACATGTTGAGCGATGGTAAACGTTTAAGGCCGTTTCATGTTGCATTTGTGAAACTTTGCCGGTGATAACGATTATAAACAGCGCCGCCAAAAGACCTCTTTACTAAAAAGTGATATCCGCCTTTTTTCCTCAAGTTGCCAAAACTATTTGTTCTATGCTTGAGTGCTAAATGGAACAACCCGCTGTGATTTTGTTTTTTCCATGCGCGACGTCAGCTTTTGATTTGCATCTTTTTTCAGGTGATGTCAATAATGCAGGCAGTCATGTATGAAATGAAAAATCGGAAAACGCACGCTTTCATCATGTGACGAACTTTTTTGGAGGGGGAAAAATGAAGAGAACACTGGCCCTGGCATTCGCCGCTGTGGCGATGCTGGCTGTCAACGATTCCGCACAAGCCTGCAGGTATTTTGGCGCAGCGAGCTACAACTGCTGCCCGACCACTGCCTGTCAGCCGACTGCCTGTTATACCGCTTGCCGCGTCGAGCGAAAAACATGCTATCGGACGGTGTACGACCAGGTCATGGAACCTCAGCAGTACACGGCTTACCGAACGGAATACGAGACAGTTTATCAAGACAAACAGGAAACCTGTTATCGTATGGTCAACGAAACGGTCTACCGCGATGTCGAATATACGGTTCAAAAACCCGTATACGAGACGGCTGAACGGGAAGAGCGTTACACCGTGCGACGACCTGTTGTTGAAACCGCGTACCGGGAATGCAGCTACCAGGTACAGAAGCCAGTCTGGGAAAATCATGAGCGGGAGTGTCGCCGCACTGTGATGCGTCCGGTTGTCGAAACCATCGAACAGGAATGCCGCCAGACGGTGATGCGTCCTGTGACGGAAACGATCAACCAGGAGCGTTGTTACACCGTGATGAAGCCTGTGACCACCTACCGGACGGTTCACCGTCTGCAGGGGGTCTGGGAAACCCGGCAGATCCAGAAACCGGGACGTTGTCGTCCCTGCTGGACGACCGATGCCTGTGGAATTCCCCGGATGACCATGGTTCAGGTGCCGGGTAAAACTCATTGCCGTAAGGTCTGGAGACTGCGTCGGGTCGCCTGCCAGGTGCCCTGCACGAAGTATGTGCCTCAGGTCGTACGTCAGAACTGCCCGGTCCAGGTGACTCGTTACGTTCCTGAAGTGATCGTAAACAAAGTACCTGTCAAGGTTTGTAAAATGGTTCCTGAAGTCGTCGTGACCAAGGTTCCTTACCGGACCTGTCGCTGGGTTACCGAAACGGTTGCCCAGAAGATTCCGTACAAAACCTGCCGCTGGGTCTGCGAAGAAAAAGTACGTAAAGTACCCGTCCAGACCTGCCGGATGGTATCGGAAAAATGCACCCGCAAAGTGGCTGAATGCGTCACCCGGAAAGTGCCTTTCACTGTGACACACCGTGTTGCCCGCTGCGTACCCAAACAGGTACCAGTGAACTGCACACGTTATGTTGCCAAGTGTGTGGCCCGGAAGGTGCCTTACGAAGTCTGCACGATGGTGCCGACTACCGTTTGCCCGACGACTTCTGCCTGCTCGACCGGTAACTGCAATCTGGCTCCGGCTCCCCAGACTCGGGGATCCAATAAGCCTGTTGCTCCGACTCCCGAGCCGGAACCCGAAGCCAATCCGAAATCCACTCCTGCAAAACCAAAGGTTTCTGCATAAGCGGATTGAAGATTCACTTGTGATGTAAACGAACAGAGGCAGGTTTCAGTTGAAACCCGCCTCTGTTTTTTTGTTGACGGAAGCTGGAGCAGTCTGCTGCTCTTACCAGCCTTCTGATCCTACGTAAGACGTTCCTGTCACAAGATCACAGCTTGTATTCAGGTCACAGTCATCGAAGGCATCCTGGAAATGGCTGCCGGCGACATAGCTTTTGGTTTTGCCCTGGCAACTTGCTTTGAATCCAGTGAAGCAGTAGGACTGATTCAACGCCCCGATGGCGTTAGAAACATCATTGAGTTCTGTGTTAACTGCCACAGCGACTTCGCTCAGCCCCACAATCATTGCCAGTACGGCGATCGTTAAGACCAGAACCAATTCAGCTGAAATGACGAAACCGGCTTCATCATTGTACAAACGGTGCATCACGCGCAACATGAGAGAGTCCCCTTTACCTGGTAGAGTACGCTGTGTCGATCTACTGTCGAGCATCAGCTATGTGAGAGAGATTGATTGTGAGAGAGTTTTCAGTACCAGCAGAAGCTTTGAGTGGTATAACTCAAAACCGTCTACCTGCCTCGCATTAATGCAGAGGGCATGCCAGTACTGTTAAAAGTGACAGTGTCCGGCGGTAGCGGACAGCATTTATCTGATTACCAGTAAGTGATTTAGGCATATCTCAACTGGAAGTCATTTCTGAGAGGACCTGTGCTTCCCTGCCTGCAATCTGTTAAGGGGCTTGAACAGAAATCTTGAACAAAGTGTAAGTTGAGTGAAGCAAGAAAAGGACCGCTGGCGCATCCAGCGGTCCTTTGAAGGTCTCTAGCGAAGGTGTGTTCGAACTACTACGGTGTCACGCTTTCAGAAGCGGTGACAGCAGTGGTTCCAGTGACCAGATCGCAGGTTGTGTTCAAATCACAATCATCGACATTGTCTTTGAACCTGGAGCCGGCGACGTAACTTTTGTGTTTGCCATCACAGGTGGCATAAGCGCCAAAACCGGTGTAAGCGTAACTTTGATTGAGCGCGCCAATTGCATTGGACACGTCATTGAGTTCTGTGTTCACAGCGACAGTCACTTCGCTGAGTCCCACGATCATGGCCAGAACAGCGATAGTCAGCACCAGGACGAGTTCAGCCGAAATTATAAATCCACATTCCTCTTTCCAGAAAGCCCGCATCATGATTTATCCCCTTATTGAAAAAAAACTCTGCCCGGAGTGATCCGGGCAGAGTCTGTAAATTTGATGAGAGATCAAATTACGGAGTAACGCCTTCAGAAGCGGTTACACCAGTTGTTCCGGTAACCAGATCACAGGTTGTGTTCAGGTCACAGTCATCAACAGCGTCGTTGAACATAGAACCAGCGTAGTGGCTTTTGTTCTTTCCGCCAGTACCAGCGAAACCGGTGTAGGCGTAGCTCTGGTTGAGAGATCCGATGGCGTTTGAGATGTCGTTCAGTTCGGTGTTAACAGCGACAGCAACTTCGCTCAGTCCGACGATCATAGCCAGTACAGCGATGGTCAGTACGAGTACGAGTTCAGCTGAAATTACGAAACCTGCTTCATCTTTCCAAAGTTGATTTAACATACTAGTGAGTTCCTTGGTTTTAAACATATTGAGAGACTGATTGGCAGAAGACCTTCTCCGAAAGAACGCCTGCTGCGACAAGTAGCTGATGATTGCGACAGCAATCACCGGGTTTTGCCAGTTTGAGAGACAACGCTCCATTCAGGCACAGTTGCGAAATGTACTGGCCGGTACACTTCACGGCACAAACTGCAGATTTGTATTCCTGGTAATTCGTAAAACGCACGTTATGACCCGCGGAGCAAAGGAAGCCCAGTCGTGATGTCGGAGACACCACTCGCATTGAATGCTCTCTCACCTTCATGCAATGCAGTTGCTTCTCTTCTTCTCTCGGGGACAAATCGCAAGAATTGAAGAAGCCTCAACACGGGTCACAACGCTGCGAATCGATTGTTTTCTCGATCTTTTGGATTCAGATTTTGATTCTTCGTTTCGGTAACAGCAGGTCCATAACGCAGCAGGTGTGCCAGAAACGGGACGGGAAAGAGGTTGTCTGAGGTCAACAGGGCTTGTGGTGGGAAAGAAACGTGATTGGGCGATCGTTATAACTGTAACCCGGCATAGGGTTTACAGGATTCGACCTGGAAAACATTCCTGTTGTGGGAAAAGTTCGGTTGGTTGATTTCCGGCAACAGGATTTATCAACGGTTTTGAACAGACTGTTAATCAGACTGTCAACTGGATGAGTTTTTATTTAAACATCGGGCCTCTGCAAATGTCATAACTGCTGCAGATACCCGAGTTTAGGGGTATTACTGGCTATGCCAGTTATTCAGATTCTGCCTCTTGGACTATCTTCTGTCTGCAGAGGATTCCGGCGTTGCCAGTTTGATCGAGACTAGATCACAGGTGGTGTTCAGGTCGCAGTCATCGGTCGCATCAGTGAAGCGGGAACCGGTGTAACCGCTTTTGATCTTCCCACCGCTCCCAATGAAACCCGTGTAGGCGTAACTCTGGTTCAGGGATCCGATGGCATTCGAGACATCATTGAGTTCGGTATTCACCGCGACCGCAACTTCACTGAGTCCCACGATCATCGCCAGCACCGCGATGGTCATGACCAGTACCAGTTCCGCAGAAATCACAAATCCATGTTCATCATTCCATAACGCTTTCATTTTTTCAGCCCTTTCAAAAAACTCAGTTCAGGATGGACCCTGCACAGGGTCCCGTGAGATACGCTTCCTATTTTTGATTGCCACCTTCAGGACTGATCAGTCTTGTCGAGACCAGGTCGCAGGTGGTGTTCAAGTCGCAATCGTCGGTCGCATCGGTGAAACGCGACCCGGTGTAACCGCTTTTGATCTTCCCACCGCTCCCAATGAAACCCGTGTAGGCGTAACTCTGGTTCAGAGCGCCGATGGCATTCGAGACATCATTGAGTTCCGTGTTGACTGCGACAGCGACTTCACTGAGTCCCACAATCATCGCCAGCACCGCGATGGTCATGACCAGTACCAGTTCCGCAGAAATTACAAATCCGTGTTCATCATTCCATAACGCTTTCATCTTTCAGCCCTTTCAAAAAAAACAGTTCAGATTGGACCCCGCACAGGGTCCTGCAAAAAAAACTCTCTTACACTCTCCAGTTCTCATTCCGATCGGGGAGACGTCCCGCTCTCAGAAACGGCGCTACGTATTCCTCCCACCAGATCGCAGGTGGTATTCAGGTCGCAGTCATCGGTCGCATCTCTGAAGGATGAACCGAAGTAGTAGCTTTTCTCCTTCTCTGCAGAGGCATTGAAACTACTGAATCCCGTGTAGCCGTAGCTCTGATTCAGCGCGCCGATGGCATTTGAGATATCATTGAGTTCCGTGTTGACCGCGACGGCGACTTCACTGAGTCCCACGATCATCGCCAGCACTGCGATGGTCATGACCAGTACCAGTTCTGCAGATATCACAAATCCATGTTCATCATTCCATAACGCTTTCATTTTCAGCCCTTTCAAAAAACAGTTCAGTATGGACCTCGCGCAAGGCCCGACAAAAATCTCTCTCTCGCTCTCTCTCGCTCTCGCTCTCTCGCTTTGATCCCGAATCAGGAGCAGTTCTCTTTCAGACGGTCGTCACTGGTTGCAGTTGAGGAGCTTCAACCTGATTTTGAAGTGTTCATTTTCCGTTCAGCCAATAAAAAAAGGCTCTGTTCAGGAATGTCCCGAACGGAGCCAGGATATTCCCGAATAGAGCCAGAATCAGATGTAGGTGTTCAATCTGAATTTACAGTGTTGTAGATTCAGAAGTTGTAACGGTTCAAACGCCGGTTACGGGGGTAGATGTTGTATTGAGGTTACTGTCATCGGTTGTATCTCTCAGTTTTGAAGTTGAGCAGCAGCATTTCGCTTTGGCTGGAATGGTTTCGTTTTCAGCTCCAGCCAATAAAAAAGGCTCTGTTCCGGAGTATCCCGAACGGAGCCAGGATAATCCCAAACAGAGCCAGAATCAGTTGTAGTCGTTTAGTCTGAAACTACGGTGTCGTAGATTCAGAAGCAGTAACGGCGCCAACGCCGGTTACGAGGTCACAGGTCGTATTGAGGTCACAATCATCGACGGCATCGGAAAAACTCGAGCCAGAGTAAGAGCTTTTCACCTTTTCACCGATGGGTGAAACACTTGAAAAGCCGGTATAAGCATAACTCTGATTCAGTGCGCCGATGGCGTTTGAAATGTCATTCAGTTCTGTATTGACGGCCACGGCGACTTCGCTGAGTCCCACGATCATCGCCAGTACAGCGATGGTGAGTACCAGCACCAGTTCCGCAGAAATCACAAAACCACTTTCATCTTGCCATAATTGTTTCATTGGCAGGCCCTTTATGAAAAGCTCTGTTCAGGAGAGTCCTGAACAGAGCCTGGTTTTACTGAGGTAACCAGATCCGGATTACGGAGTGGTTCCTTCGCCAGCAGTGACAGCGCCAGCGCCGGTAACCAGATCACAAGTAGTGTTCAGGTCACAGTCGTCAACAGCGTCTGAGAAGGTAGAACCAGCGTAGTAGCTCTTCAGCTTGCCACCGTTTCCGCGGAAACCAGTGTAGGCGTAGCTCTGGTTCAGAGCACCGATTGCGTTTGAAATATCGTTCAGCTCAGTGTTAACAGCAACAGCGACTTCGCTCAGACCGACGATCATGGCCAGTACAGCGATGGTGAGAACGAGAACGAGTTCCGCAGAAATTACGAAACCAGCTTCGTCATTCCAGAATTGATTCAACATGCTTGAGTTCCTTGTAGTACTTGAGAGTAAAGAGATCAGTTACGAATCCGATCGAGAAATCAGGAATCGCGAGAGACTGCAGTTGCGCAGCGTGCGCCTCTGCTTGTGCAAAGGCCGGTCAGAATTCAGCACAACCACAGAGGTTGAACAGAACGACTGATGACCAGGAAAAGGCAAGCCATTCAGATTGAAACCACGAGAACCGGTTCACTCGGATTCCAAATGATGACCCAAACCTGTTTTTGACAGATCTGTTTGCACATTTCCTCTATGCACGATCAGGATGTTTGCATAGGTCATGCCGAAGGTAGAATCTTTATAAACGGTAGAACTCGCAAACAAGGAAACTTGTTACTGACGCCTTTAATTGATGCAGTTTATCGCAGGGATGGGCAGATGGCGCGAGAATGTTCAGGAGGTGGGAACGTAAAGGAGTGTAAGGAATCTGAAACACGGCTTTACAAATGGTGTTTCAGAAAACCAACAAATGCGTCATTTCAGAAAGGTCAATTGTTAAAATCAAACCCCGGAAGAGAAGGTTCTCTCCCGGAGCTCGTCTCGATCAGCTCTCAAGTATGTAGTAGATCTTCAGGCTTATCTGCGTCCACCTTCATTGGCAGTAACAAACCGGACTCCTGTGACCAGGTCACAGGTTGTATTCAGGTCACAGTCGTCGACTGCGTCCTCAAAACGTGAGCCGGCATAAAAGCTTTTGAATTTACCGCCGGTACCCCGGAAACCGGTGTAGGCATAGCTTTGTCTGAGGGCTCCGATTGCGTTTGAAATGTCGTTTAACTCGGTGTTGACTGCGACAGCGACTTCACTCAGGCCGACGATCATGGCCAGGACGGCGATGGTCAGGACCAGGACCAGTTCTGCAGAGATGACGAAGCCAGCTTCGTCATTCAGAAATTGTTTCCACATTGTTTGAGTTCCTTGATTTTGAGATAGAGAGTATTTCGTTGATTCAATGTGAATCATGAGAGACTTCGAAATCTGTACAGAACAAGCGAAAGGCTGCTCCCTGGACCTCGGATGCGAGATGATTGAGAGTCAACTCGCACGGGCTGAAGAGGCCAGGTGTCAGCCATCCCCATTGGTAGAACCAGTAACCGGTTTATGCTGATTCCAGCTGCAGGGATGAAATCAGTTATTCTGAACATGATTTCTTTAACGGTTGTAACGATTGCAGAGATCGTGCCAGATAATTCTGATTTGCGGGTTGCAGGGGCTGGCATTGCTGCTGGTCGGTATAATCAACTGGCAATTCGGGGTTTAGGGGGCGCGGTCCTGGTAAAGGACATTTCAGGTAGGAGTATCGACCTTCCATTTTTGTAAAGGATCTGAAACACGGCTTTACAAACGATGTTTCAGAATTCCGACAAACCTGTAAATCGAATATGATTTCAGAGGCAACGAAACGTTTTTCAGCCAGACTCTGATAAAATTCAGAGCGCAGCAGCTCCGTGGGATACATTTAAGAAGGTGTTTTCAGCGATTCATCTCGGAGTCGGAATGAATCGGACATTCAGGAAAGTGCTGGAGATTATGCAAGTTACCATTACAGCCGTCGGTCCGGACAATCGTGGATTAGCCGATCCTATCGTGCATTACGTCACCGGAGTGGGGGCGAATATTCATGAAATCCAGATGTACGATCATGATTCAGAACGCCTGTTCGCGATGCTGCTGCGGATTGACTGGCCGGTCGAAGTGGAGCCGGTCGCAGTCCTGCGGGAGCGGATTCTGCAGATCGGCGAGCAGAAAGGACTGGTGTTACGGGTCTGGGCTCGTGACGAGCATGCACGTCCACCCCGGATCGCGATCTGTACGACGTACCGCAGCGAACCTGCGGCTGCGGTATTGAATGCGATCCAGGAAGGAGTCATCAATGCAGAGCCGGCCGTGATCATCGGGAACCGGGATCGCTGCCAGTCCCTGGCGGCAGAGCATGGGCTGGATTTTCATAATATCGGCGACGAGCGTGGGAATCCGGATAACGACCAGATGGTGGCGCTGTTTGATCAATATGATGTCGACTATGTTCTGCTCGCCCGTTACATGCGCGTGCTGCCTCCCCGGATCTGCTGGAGTTTTGCCGGGGGACGAATTGTCAACCTGCATCATGGTCTGCTGCCCTCCTTTCCGGGTTTTCAGCCTTACGAAGATGCTTACAGCCATCACATGCTGACGTTTGGTGCCACGATCCATTTCATCATTCCCGAACTGGATGCAGGCAATCAGATCATTCATCAGAATGCCTTCACAGTTTCGCCGGGAACTTCGCTGAAAGAGATCAAGCGGATCGGGGAAACGGAACACGAACCCGAATGCCTGGTGGAAGGAGTTCGCCGGGTGGTCGATCGCGAGGTCGAACTGCACTTTCATCGCGTCGTGAGCATCAATGGTAAGAATTGAGATGCATCTCTGTCAGTCATTCAGTTTTGTTTTGACGAGTTCAAAGACCGCATCGAACATGGGCTCGGTCAGCCGGCCGGTAAACGTGTTCTGCTGGCTGGGATGATAGCTGCCGACGAGCCAGTGCCCGTCGGGAAACTGATAAGCGGCTCCATGGCCAAAGGCCGGTCGTTTGCCCGACAGTTTGTCCTGACGCTTTTTGAAATCCAGCACCGCTTTCCAGCCGATCTGTCCCAGGGCGAGGAAGACTTTCACGGGGAGCAGGTCGACCGTCTGTTCCAGCCAGGGGTGACAGTTTTCGATTTCTTCGCGCGTTGGCTTGTTGGCTGGAGGGGCACAGTGGCAGGTTGCAGTGATCGCGCAATTAATCAGCTCCAGGCCATCATCGCTGCTGACCGCTTCGGGTTGCGTGGCAAAGCCCGCTTTGTGCAGACCGCGGTAGAGCCAGTCCCCGCTGCGGTCGCCGGTAAACATGCGGCCGGTCCGGTTGGCCCCATGGGCTGCGGGAGCCAGTCCAACGATCAGCAGTTCCGCCTGCGGATCCCCGAAGTTGGGGACCGGTTTGCCCCAGTAGTCCCAGTCCAGAAAGGCTTTCCGTTTTTCTTCCGCGATTTTCAGGCAGTGCTCACGCAGACGTTCACAGAGGCTGCAGTCCGTGATCTTTCGGTTCAGTTGATTCCAGTTTGACTTCGACATCGGGATTCCCGTCGGACTGCTGATCAATGGTACTGTTGCTGGTTATGCGGATTATGAGGAACGCACCCGTCGGACCGGGGAAATGCGACGGGGATAGATCATCAATACCAGTAAAGGGGTAACGCCGTCAAACGGGACTCTATATTTAAAGAGAACATTTTAAAATCGAGGCTTGAAAAACCGTCCGAAGCCTCTTTACGATAGTGTCAAAACGCTGTGACTGCCTGACAGGCGTCGAAATCGCAGCGTGACTGATATTCCACATTTGAGTACGCCTCTTTCAGGAACAGTGACTGTGTCGAAACTACAACTCCCTCTGATGTCATTGGTGGCCGCGATTCCCGGTGGTTTTTTAACTTACCTGCTGGTCATGGCATTCCTGAATCATGCTGAATCCATGCCCACGCTACTGTTGGGCGTCGCTGGCCTGACGCTGCTGATGAGCGGCCTGCTCACGCTGATGCCCATCGGTGCCCTGATTTTTGGTCCCAAAGGGACAGGCAAGAAAGCAAAGAAATCGAAAGACGAGCCGGAACTGGAATCTGCCGACGAGGATGATTTCGAGGACGAAGGGGATGATGAAATGTTCGTCGCCGATTCCGCAGCAGAGCTCTCAGGTGAAATCAGCGAAGACGAATTTGATGCCGTTGATGAAGATGAAGATGACGGGATGAGCTTCGACGAAGTGGATGAATTCGGTGATGATGACTTTGAAGACGCCGCCGACAGCGAGTTTGATTTCGCTGACGATGAATATGAGTTTGATGAGGAAGAAGAGGACAAATAACGTTTACCTGTCCTCTCCTTCTCACAAGTCTCTCTTTTACTTCTTCAGGTGTTGCTGGAAAAACTGGTCCATATCGGCGACCATGTCATTGAACCAGGGAAGCTGGTTCCAGCAGCCGTGTTTGCCCTTGGGATAGACTTTGATCCCGGTCGGTACGCCCAGTGATTTGAGCTTTTCCCGTGACGGCGCATTGCGTTCGGGATTGTCAAATTCTCCGGTCATGAACAGCAGTGGCGGTGTCTCTTTTGAGAGATGCAGATAGGCATCGCTGAGCTCATACAGTTCCGGTGCTTCGTCGATGGTCTTGCCCAGCCACTGGTTCGAGTTGGATTTTTTCGGATCCTTGCGGGAACGTTCCGCGACGGAACCGGAAGCCATCATCATCGGTCCTGCCATCACGATCGCGGCCTGGAGTTTGGAAGTGCGATCAGCATAGCCGGCGTCTCCCTGAAGCTGTTTGGCGTGTGGGGCAGCCGCCATCAGTCCGACCAGGTGTCCGCCGGCAGAACCGCCGACCGCGCCGATACGCTGCGGATCGACTTCGTACTTAGCGGCTTCAGCTCGCAGAAAGCGAACTGCGGCGTTGCAGTCCTGAATTCCTGCCGGGAATTTGGCTTCATATCCCAGGCGGTAACCGACGGCCATGGTGACATAGCCTCGTTCAGCCAGTGCGATTGCCAGCGCCCGGAATTTGGTTTTGTCTCCATTCAGCCAGCCTCCGCCGTGCACGACGACGACCGCCGGGAACGGTCCTGTTCCTTTGCTGGGGACAAAAATATCAGCGAGGAGTTTACGGGGCCCCGCCTGACCGTAGACGACGTTCAGGTGTGGTGTTACTGACTCAGGTACTTCTGTAGAAGGACGATTGCCGGTGTTTTCCGAAACGGCAGGCTCCGGCATACAGCCATAGGCGTTCATCCGCTGGCGATACAGACCACCAAAACCGGTGATATAGAGCGAACGCATATCCTGGTCGCCGAAGGTGCAGTTGATCGGCCGGGTGGGCGTATGAATTTTGGCCAGCAGTTTGCCTTTAGGATTCCAGATCCAGATATCGGCAGCACCGGCACAGTAGACGTTTCCGGCGCGATCGATGGTCATACCGTCGGCTCCCTTATCGGGCCCGTCGTCCATGGTGGCAAACAGGCGTCCGTTTTTAACGACGCCCGGTTTCGTCACGTCATAAGCCCAGATTTCTTTGGGAACGTAGGCGGCGACATACAGGGTCTGTCCATCGGGGGACAAAGTAATTCCGTTCGGTGTCTTGATCTCTTTGATGGCGACCGACTGTTTGCCTTCCGGGGAGATCCAGATGACTTCGCCGGGGCCGGTGAGCGTGTAATAGATGCCCCCCGTCTGATCGACAACCAGGTCATTCGGACGCCGCGGTGGTTTGACGTCATTGGGCTGACCGTTGATGCGTTTTTTCTGTTTGCCCTCAAGCACGCAGATTTCACTGTTGCCGTTATCTGAGAGGTAGAGTTTCCCATGATCATAGAAGCTGGCGCTGATCCGGCCTGCGTCATTCAGAAAGACCTGTACCTTGCCGGAGCGGGGTTGATAACGGTACAGTTTCCCTCCTTTGACGTCCGGGAAATAAAGTGTGCCGCGTCCATCCCAGGCGGGACCGTCGGCCAGACCAAAGTCGGTGGCGATGGTTTCCAGCGGTGAGGACGTGTCGACGACGGACTCCTCTGCGTGCAGGGAATTCTGCACAAGGAGAACTGTGAGCAATACGAGAGCGAGCTGTTTCATAAATGCTTCCTGATATCATGAGATGAGAATCGAGATCCATGTCTGGCGGAACTATGGTTGTGTTCGAATGATGACTGTTCCCCGTGATCCTGAAAGCCGGGACTGTAGATAAAACAGAGTCCGACTCCTACAATCAGTGGCATGGACAGCCGTGAAGGGGGAGCGAACCTTTGTGGTCTGTTGCGTATCAAACAGGTACCTCGGCATTGGAAACGGGAATCAACGTCAGTCTGTTTATTCTCAGGAATCTGAAGTAACAGATCAATCGTTTTGAGTCAGATTGCTTTGGTTCGCGACAAGAAAGCCGGGCCGGTTCACCGAGAGACCACCCGGAAAGCAGAGAAAGCATACCAGGATGAGTGAAGCCGATGAGACGTTGATCGAAACCCGTTTTTTGAGGTTGGTCAAGCGGGGGCGCTGGGAATTTGTGCAACGTGCCAACGCTTCGGGGGTGGTCTGCCTGTTCCCACTGACCCGGGATTACCGGGTGATTCTGGTCGAACAGTTCCGTCCTCCCGTGAATGCGCCGGTGATTGAATTCCCGGCCGGTCTGGCGGGGGATATCGCAGGGCAGGAAGATGAGCAGCTGGAAACGGCGGCGCTGCGGGAACTGGAGGAAGAGACCGGTTATACCGCGGGGCGGATCAGTTCCCTGGGGTCTACGGTCTCTTCGGCCGGCCTGAGCGATGAAGCAGTCCAGTTTTTTCTGGCCCTCGATCTGGAGCAGGTTTCGGAGGGGGGAGGGGATGAATCGGAAAATATCACGGTGCACAGTGTCCCGTTTGCCGAAATTGAGGACTGGCTGAACGCGGCTGAAGCGCGAGGCTGTCTGCTGGATGCGCGAATTTATGCCGGCCTGTATTTTCTATCCAAACATGTGCCCGCCACTTCCTGAGCCGTTTGCTATATTCTCAGGCGAAACGGGTTATAATGGCGACAGACACAACATTTCAGATCTACTGAATCAGCCTTTTAGCAATAGAATGAGACTCCCATGAGTGAAGAATGGATAGCCGACCGGATGAGCCTGATTGATGCTTCTGGAATCCGGAAGGTTTTTGATCTGGCGGCGAATATGAAAAATCCGATCAACCTCAGTATCGGACAGCCCCACTTCGATACCCCCGATGTAATCAAAGATGCGTTATGCCAGGCGGTGCGGGACGGCAAAAACGCATACAGCCAGTCACAGGGAATTGCGCCGCTGATCGAAAAGATCCAGGCACAGGTGGATGAGACCTATCATCACGAAGATCGCCAGGTATTTATTTCCAGCGGCACCAGCGGAGCGCTGATGCTCGTGCTCAATGCCCTGGTGAATCCGGGTGATGAAGTGATTGTCTTTGATCCCTACTTCGTGATGTATACGCATCTGACGCGTGTGGTGGGGGGCAAACCGGTCTTTGTGGAAACCTATCCCGACTTCAAGATCGACTTGGAAAAAGTTCGGGCGGCAATCACCGACAAAACCAAGCTGATTCTGTTTAACAGCCCGAGCAACCCGACAGGGCACGTGGCTTCGGAAGAGGAGACCCGGGCACTGGCGGAACTGGCAGCCGAAAAAAATATCGCACTGGTCAGCGACGAGATCTATCGCTCTTTCTGTTATGACGGTCCCTTTATCAGTCCAGCGACCTACAACGAGAAAGTGATCGTGATTGACGGCTTCAGCAAATCGCATTCGATGACCGGGCATCGGCTGGGGTTCGTCCATGGACCCAAAGCGGTGATGCAGCAGATGATCAAGCTGCAGCAATACACGTTCGTCTGTGCGCCGCATCCCGTGCAGTGGGCCGGTCTGGCAGCACTGGAGTGTGACATCTCAGGACGCGTGGCAGAGTACAAGGAAAAGCGGGATCTGATGCGGGATCGGCTCTCGGATCGATTCGAGATCGCCGGGGCCCAGGGGGCGTTTTACATGTTCGTGAAAACGCCCTGGGGAACCGGGACGGAATTCTGTACCGAAGCGATCAAAAATAACCTGCTGATCATACCGGGGAATGTGTTCAGTAATCAGGATACGCATTTCCGGATCTCCTATGCCCAGGAAAACCCGGTTCTGGAAGCGGGGGCAGAAATCCTGAATCGTCTGGCAGACCGTAAAATGTGAACAATCCGACCTGAAAATGGTCGGTTCTGAGGTGGGGAGAAGTTTTTTTGTACAAATGAAAACTTTCTCTATACCTGAAAGGGTATCACCCCTATCATGGAGAGTGTGTGACACACGCATTCCGGTCTCAATTGACTTACCATACTGCCTGACAACGACTTATGACTTCTGATAAACCGCAGAAAAACAGCCGCAGGGCTCCCACCGGATCCTCTCGCGAGAAGCCCGCTTCACGCCCTGTTGAGAAGCAGGGAGGGGAATCCTCTCCGCTTGCGCACCTGTCGGATTCGGATCTGCATGCGGACACGGTTTATCAGCCGGGCGAGACGCCACGGTCGGGAAATAAGCAGACTGAATCAGTCAATCTCGTCGGTAAGCAACTGGGCGATTTCAAGATTCTGCGTCGGCTGGGACAGGGAGGGATGGCGACCGTTTATCTCGCCGAACAGGTCTCCCTGAAACGCGAAGCCGCCATCAAAGTGATGCACAGCGAACTGATGAGCGATGAGACGCACGTCAGACGATTTGAACGCGAGGCGAAAGCCGCTGCGGGGCTGACGCATCCGAATATCGTCCAGGTTTATATGACGGGCGATTTTGATGGGACGCATTACATTGCCCAGGAATACGTGCGCGGAGTCAATCTGAAAGAATACCTGGCCCGCAATGCGCCGCCCGATTGTGCACTGATTCTCAAGATCATGCGGCAGGTGACTGCGGCGCTGCATGCCGCTGCGGAAAAAGGGATCGTGCATCGGGATATCAAACCTGAGAACATCATGATTACATCCCGCAAACTGATCAAGGTGGCGGATTTCGGGCTGGCGCAGATCGCGCAAGCGGAAGAACGGGTGCATCTGACCCAGGTGGGGACCACGATGGGGACTCCGCTGTATATGAGTCCGGAACAGGTCAACGGGAAGGCCCTGGACCAGCGAAGCGATATTTATTCCCTGGGAGTGACCTGCTATCACCTCATTTCGGGACGGCCTCCCTTTCATGGAGAGACGGCACTTTCGATTGCGGTCAAGCATCTGAATGAAGCAGCCCCTTCGCTGAAAAATCGACGCCCCGATCTGCCGGAGGAGTTGTGCGATCTCGTGCATCGGATGATGGAGAAGGATCCGGACAAGCGGCCGGCGAATGCCTCAGCCCTGATGCAGGAGATCCGGAAGATACCCGAACAGCCGGCAACCAGTGTCAAACGCGACTGGCGATCATGGCTCCCGTTTCAGGGAAATCAGGGATTACAGAAGCAACTGGCGACGTTCCTGCTGGCATCACTCTGCCTGGGAAGTGTCGCGGCAGCGGTGGGCTGGGTGAATCGTCCCGGAGATCCTCTGAATGCGCCATTTCAGAGTCCCCAGGGTGAGACGGCTTCCCAGCCAGTGATTCCAAAGGATAATTCCGCGATGTTGCAGTACTTCCGGGCGTTGCGGATGAATGACAGTATCAACGGTGAAGATGGCTGGATGGCGGTGATCGAGTATTATCCGGAGAATGATATCTACAAGCCCCTGGCACAAATTCGCCTGGGACTGCTTTACCTCAAAAGCGGACGTTATGAGGAAGCCAGACCGATTTTTCAGGAACTGGCTGATTCCAGTCAGCCTCGATACAAAACGAATGGTTATGCCGGTCTGATGGCACTGGAGAGTCTGGCGCAGAATTACAAAGAATCCATGAATTACTGGGATGGACAGGTCTGGAATCATCTGGGAGATCTGGATGAGGAGTTGAGAGCGATTTCCCGACTGGCGATGGAACGAAATCAGAAGGCTGATAAAAACAGCACGAAGGAAGATTTCGACAGATTGAGAAGGGAGTTCGAAAAGTTTGATGTCGAACCCGAGCCCCAGTTTGGTTCCTGATATCAAAAACGACTGATTCCGGAGAGTTCAGATAATCTCGCGAACTGCGTGGAGCAGTAGAGATGTCATTTCCTGAGAGATTCTTTATAATACATTTCTCAGAGCGTTTGATTGGGGACTTTAGATCTATCGAGCGTTTCCGATGAGGGGAGCGAGAGCCGGACCGGCCTCTTGCTCAGACCAATCCAGCATACCAGTTCTATTTCAGCAGAGTCGGGCACAGCGGTGGCGATTTTACAGATACTAAAAGGGAAAGTTCCCGAACAGATTATCGAGCTGAGCGGCGAACGGGTGATCATGGGACGGCATCCCAATTGTGAAATCGTCCTGGATAACGTCGCCGTCAGCCGCTACCACGCCCAGATTCTGGAAAGTCACGGCTTTTACTACCTGGAAGATCTGCACAGCCGCAACGGGACGCTGCTCAACGGGACCGTGATTGAAGGCCGCACCGAACTCCACGAAAACGACACCATCAGCATCTGTGATATCCAGATGCAGTTTCTGGTCGAATACGAACCCTCTCCCGAATTTCTGGACTCTGCCATCCAGCAGACGCTGGAAGTGAGTAATCAGTCGCTGCAGGAAAATCAGCAGCTGGCACTGGATGAGGAGCCTGCAGAAGGAGTCCTCGACGGTTCTTCAATCATCAGTCAGCTGGATCTGAATACCAGCAGTCAGCTGCGGATCAGCGTGAAGCCTGAAGTCAAACTGCACGCGGTGCTGGAAATCAGCCAGATCCTGAGCCGGGCACTGAAACTGGATGAAGTGCTGCCGCGGATCCTGGATGGTCTGTTCAAGATTTTTGCGCAGGCGGATCAGGGCTTTATCATGCTGCAGAGTCCGGAGCGAAAAAAACTGATTGTGAAAGCGACGAAGGCCCGCCGCCGCGAAGATGAGGACTCGATTCGTATCAGCACAACAATCGTCCGGCAGGCGATCATGAGTGGTTCCGCAATTCTGAGTGCAGACGCGGTCGAAGACGATCGCTTCAAAATGAGCGAAAGTATCACGTCACTCCGCATCCGCTCCATGATGTGTGTGCCGCTGATGTCGCAGGGCGGGGATGTCCTGGGTGTGATTCAGATTGCGACTCGCGATATCGGTCAGCAGTTCAATAAAGACGATCTGGATGTGATGGTGGCGATCGCACAGCAGGCGAGCCTGGCAGTCGAGAATGCGAAGTTGCATGAAGACCTGGTCAAGCAGCGGGATATCGAACGCGATCTGGAATTCGCACATCAGATCCAGTTGGGTCTGTTGCCGCATAATCGACCGAAATACAAAGAATACGAGTTTTATGATTATTACGAGTCGGCCCAGAGTGTGGGGGGCGACTATTTTGACTACATCGAACTGCCCGGCGGGAAGCTGGCAGTGACGCTGGGGGATGTCGCCGGCAAGGGGGTGCCTGCAGCGATTCTGATGGCCCGCCTGTATGCTTCGGCCCGTTACCATATTCTTTCGCGGAACACGGCAGACAAGGCCCTGGCCGAACTGAATGCTGAGATCGCATCCAGCGGGGTTGGTCTGCGGTTCATTACGTTCATACTGGCCGTGCTGGATCCAAAGAAGCACACGGTATCCATTGTGAATGCCGGGCATATGGCGCCCCTGTTACGCATCGCCGGGAAGGGGACCGTCAAACCGGTGGCTCAGGAAAAATCCGGCATGCCGCTGGGAGTGATGCGGACGCAGTCGTTTCATGTCGAGACGATCACGCTGGAAAAAGGGGACACGCTGCTGATGTATACGGACGGCGTTACCGAAGCGATGGATCACAAAAATCGGCTGTACCATAAGGACCGGCTGGTCAAGTACCTCAAGTCGGGACCGGAAGAAGTCGAGCCGCTGGTGAAAGGCCTGCTGTCAGATGTGGAGTCGTTCCGTAATGATTCACTGCAGAAAGACGACATGTGCGTTGTCTGCTTCCGCCGCAAAAAATAAACCACGGACAGGGAGCCGCTCCAGAAGGACAGCTGGCTCCATTATTCAAACTCTCACCGGATGAGGCCCGCTTTGACTACTGATGTGATTTCCATTCTCGGCAAGGACGGCAAAATTGCCCGGCGGCTCGATCATTATGAAGAACGCCCCGAGCAGTTGGAGATGGCCGAAGCGGTTGTGCGGGCGATCGAAGAGAAGCATCACCTGCTGGTGGAGGCGGGGACCGGCGTGGGCAAGAGTTTTGCCTACCTGGTACCAGCGATCCTGGAAACGTGTCGGCAGAATGAGACCCGATCGGGCAAGGACCGCAAGCGCCTGATTGTCTCGACCAATACCATCAGTCTGCAGGAGCAGTTGATCAACCGGGATATTCCCTTTCTGAATGCGGTGCTGCCGGTGGAGTTCTCTGCCGTCCTGGTCAAGGGGCGTTCAAACTACATCAGCTTGCGGCGTCTGAAAGGGACCGTTGAACGGGCCGGAAACACGTTCTCCAATGAAGAGGAACTGAGCCAGCTGGATCAGATCGCGCAGTGGGCTCGCAAGACGACCGACGGGAGCCGCTCCGATCTGGAATTTCGTCCGCATCCCAAAATCTGGGACGAGATTCAAAGCGAACACGGAAACTGTCTGGGAAAACGCTGTGCCACTTATAATGAGTGTTTTTATTACCGGGCCCGCCGCCGCGTCTGGAATGCGGATGTGCTGGTCGTGAACCATGCTCTGTTTTTCTCCGATCTGGCAATCCGCCGGGAGGGGAGCAGTATCCTGCCCGATTACGATACGGTGATTCTGGACGAAGCCCACACGATCGAAGCGGTAGCGGGAGACCACCTGGGGCTCTCGATTACCAACAGCCAGTTCGATTATCTGTTCAACAAGCTGTATAGCGATCGGACTCAGAAGGGACTGTTGATGCATCACAACCTGGTGGACTGCCAGCAGCATGTGATGCGGCTGCGGTTCATGGTGGGGGATCTGTTCGATCATCTGCTGGAGTGGCAGTCCAGTCAGGGGCTGGCCAATCGGCGGATTCGCCAGCTGCCTCCTATCGAGAACACAGTGACGCAGGAAATGAAGCTGCTGGCCGCCCAGATATCGGAGTATGCATTCCGGTTAAACAGTGAAGAAGAAAAGATCGAACTGCAGGCAGCCGCCGAACGCTGTTCCGCGCTGGGGGATGGTCTGCACAGCTGGTTGACTCAGCAGGCGGATGCTGACTCGGTGTACTGGGTGGAAGCGTCACGGGGACGCACACAGCGGGTGAAAATGGTCAATGCACCGGTGGATGTGGGGCCGGTATTGCGGGATGAGTTATTCAACCAGGCGGAGACCGTGATTCTGACGAGTGCCACCCTGGCGGTGGGAGATCAGGATTTCAGCTTTACCCGCTCGCGGCTGGGGCTGAATCAGTGTGAGGAACTGAAGCTGGGAAGCCCCTTCGATTACCGGGAGCAGGTGCGACTGATTCTGCCCGATCCGATGCCCGACCCCGGTGAAGCGCCCGCGGAATATGAACGCGCAGTGACCGAAAAACTGAAACAGTATATCGAGCAGACCGACGGGCACGCGTTTGCGCTGTTTACCAGTTACAAGATGATGAAAAACTGTGCCGACCAGATTACGGGCTGGCTGCAGGAGCATAACCTGGCGCTGTATCTGCAGGGAGAAGGACTGCCCCGTTCGTTGATGCTGGAGCGGTTCCGTAATAATCCCCGTGGCGTGCTGTTTGGTACGGACAGTTTCTGGCAGGGGATCGATGTCCCCGGCGATGCGTTGACCAACGTCATCATTACCAAGCTGCCGTTCAGCGTTCCCGATCATCCGCTGCTGGAAGCCCGGGTGGAAGCGATTCGAAACCGGGGCGGGAATCCGTTTATGGATTATCAGATTCCGGAAGCGATTATCAAACTGAAGCAGGGCTTCGGTCGGCTGATTCGGACAGCCAGCGATCAGGGGCAGGTGGTGATTCTGGACCCACGGGTGCGAACCAAACGTTACGGTCAGAAATTCCTGGAGAGCCTGCCGGACTGCACATTGATCATTGACCGGGATGATTGATCGGCAGGATGATGTTTGCTTATTCCAAGCCGAAAATGATATCGCTGCTGCAGAACGAACCGCCGAAGTTGTTCGCGAGGGTGACGACCTGATCCAGGCCATCGAGAAACAGATTCCGGCTCAGGTCGGTCAGGGGGTGCAGAAACAGGGACCAGAGGACACCGTCGCCCACGGCATAGCGGGCATCCAGGGAACGGTCGAAGTTGGCTTCCATCACGTCCCACAGGTCCTCTTCGTCCAGATCCTCTTCTTTGATGATCGGGGTCATAATGCGCACCCGGTCGTGAATCTCATCGACGATTAAAAACAGGATCCGCTTGTTGTATTCAACTTTCCAGCACCCTTCCCCTGTTTCCTGGAGGGTACTGACTTCTTCAATGATCTGTGAAATCGATTGCGCGTTTAATGTATTCTTGATAGTCGCAATCATTGTCCTGCTCCTTGAACAATTATGTAAACGGTTGAAATCCAGAACCGGTTTCAGCAGCAGTTTGAACCTGATCGACGAATTTGTGTCGTGCCTGTTGTCGTTCGAGGTGAAGATCAGCAGTTATCATCAGGAGTTTTGAAACCACCGTGATTTCAATGTTCCCTGCACCCCTATTGTTTATCAGTTCGGTTCAAAAAAGCAACATTTTTTTTGTTCCCGGGCAGAATTCTATTTTTTGGCGATATCAAAAAATCGGATTCAGACTACAATCAGGGTTTAGTTTCCTGTGGCCGTTACCCTTTCATGATGAATCGGAACGCCCCCTTTCTCTGGATTTCTGGATTTCCATTGACTAGTCACGATTCTTCAAAACCTGCAACCATCTCTGAGATGGAGAAGCAGTACCGACAGTTACTCGATAATAATTGTCTGGAGTGGCGGAACCAGCGGCAGTTTTCGCGCTGCCTGGGGATTGGTGGACAGGGAGTGGTTTACCTGAGTGCGCGGGAAGGTGCAGACGGGTTCAGCATTCCTGTGGCACTCAAGCTGTTCTCTCCAAAACGGTATGCCGACAGTGAAGTCTATCAGACTGAAATGGCCCGACTGTCTCAGGTCGCTGCGCGGGTGGCACGCGTGCAGGAAAACCACCTGGTGGCAGTGCAGAATTTCGTCAAGCGGAACGAGATCTACATCATGGAAATGGAGTGGGTCGACGGCTACGACTTGCGGAGCCTGCTCACTCCCGCCACGTTTAAACAGATTCGCGAACAGGTGACCCGCCGCCGCTGGAGGACGCTGAATAACAACGTCTTTACCCGCGGGGTGCAGCAGCCCCGGCTCAAACCGGGAGTTGCGGTCGCGATCCTGCGTGAGTGTCTGGCCGCGCTGGCAGCGTTGCACCGCAATGAGATTATTCATTGCGATATGAAGCCCGCGAATATCATGCTCAAACGGAGTGGCAATGCCAAAATTATTGATATCGGTTCTGCCATCGATTTGAACAACCTGCCTGAGAACCAGGCCTGTACGCCGACCTATGCAGCTCCTGAAGTGCTTTCCGGAAAGCGGTCGACGGCCCAGTCCGATCTGGCCAGCCTGGGCTATATTCTGATCGAAGTCATCACCGGATTTCAGCCCTTTGCGAATCTCAAGTATGCTGAGCTGGTCAAAGCCAAGCAGGATATTCTGCAGCAACTGCCCCAGTGGTTTCCGGCGGAAGAATTTGCGTTGAGCGAACCGCTGATGAAACTGATTCACCGGCTCGTGCATCCCGACCCGGCAGAGCGTTTTCCCAGTGCGGAAGCGGCGGAACTGGGTGAAGATGGTGCCGCGGAATTTCACCGTCTGCTCGTGAAAAGCGATCTGCCCAGTGACTATGAAAACGAACTGCGATTATGGATTGAAGAGGTCGAGACCGATTACTTCGAAATGAATCCACCGATTGCAGATCCTGGCACAACGGTGTTCACTACCCGCGCCTGGGACGGGGATGATGACGATCAGGATTTTTCTCTGAAAACCTGAGACCATCTCTGGGGCTGATAAATTTACAAAGCTAATAAATATCGCCTTGTCCGATGGCCTGAGATTACAGATTCCCTGCTATTTTTCGAGATTCCTGATTTGCCGTACCCCGCACTGCCTGCTATTTTAACGTAATAAATATATTACCCCCCCCATAGCATCGATAGAGGTACTCCGTGAAACAGCGACTCATTCCCGGCCTGCTTTTCTGTGTCTGCTTTTTGATTCAACCAGCCGGCGCAGCCCCGCCCCCACTTAAATTGAAATCAGGTGATCGCGTGATCTTCCTGGGTAATACCATGATCGAACGGGCACAAAAGTTCGGTCGCTGGGAAGAGGTTTTATTACGCAGCTTTCCTGAAGCGAAGCTCTCGTTCCGGAATCTGGGCTGGAGTGGTGACACGGTCTGGGCAGATTCGCGCGGAATTTTCGATCCCCCGGCTGTCGGTTATCAGCGGATGATCAAGCAGATCGAAGACCTGAAGCCAACTGTGATCCTGCTGGGGTACGGCGGCAATGAAGCGTTCGCTGGTAAACAGGGACTCCCGGCTTTTGAGAACCAGCTGCACAAACTGCTGGCTGATCTGAAGCCGACCGCAGCGAAGATCGTGATTGTCTCGCCGCATCGCTATGAAAATCAGGGTGCACCACTGCCCGATCCCGCAGCCCATAACCGCGATCTGAAACTTTACACCGATTCGCTGAAGCGGATTGCCGACAAAGGCAATTATTACTTTGTCGATCTCTACAATCAGCTGATCCCCGAGCCCGCTGGACCACCCGGGCTGAAATGGACGACGAACAGTATTCATCTGACCGAAGCCGGCTACCAGAAAGCAGCCGAGATCATTGCCGCGGATCTGGAATTACAGCCGATCACACTTTCACCGGAAGTAGATCAGAAAGTGCGGGATTTAACCTTTCATAAGAACCGCCAGTATTTTTACAACTGGCGCCCGCAGAACATTACCTACCTGCTGGGCTTCCGCAAACATGAGCAGGGGCAGAACGCAAAAGAACTGCCGCAGTTCATTCCCCTGATTGAAAAGAACGAGGCGGAGATCCATCGCCTCGTCTCCCATCAGTAACTGTCTCAAAGTCTGACTCGTGATACTTTCTTATTAGACTCATCTGATCTCTAAAGGATCGTTTCTGTGATAAATTCAGCCGCTCCCAATTTGCAACGCCTCATTGTCTGTTTCGCCTGTCTGCTGACCCTGTTAACCGGTTCTACCAGCTGGGCACAACGGGATCTGACCGACATTCCGCCCCCCGATCCGGAACTGGAACGGAAGTCGTTCAAAGTCGCGGAAGGCTTCGAAGTGAATCTCTACGCCGCCGATCCACAGATTGCCAAACCGATTCAAATGAACTTCGATCCCCAGGGACGGCTCTGGATTGCTTCGTCTGAGATTTATCCCCACATCAAGCCAGGTGAAACCGCCAACGATAAAATTCTGATCGTCGAGGACAAAGATGGTGACGGCGTCGCCGACAAGACGACCGTCTTTGCGGATGGTCTCTTGATTCCGACCGCAGTCATGCCTGGCGACGGCGGTGCGTATGTGGGCAACAGCACCGAACTGCTGCATCTGAAAGATACCGACGGTGATGGCAAAGCGGACGTGCGAAAAACAGAGCTGGCCGGTTTCGGTACGGAAGACACGCACCATATTCTGCACACACTCCGCTGGGGACCGGGCGGGCATCTGTATTTCAATCAGTCGATTTACATTCACAGCCATATTGAAACCCCTTATGGAGTGCGTCGCCTGAATGGGGGCGGGATCTGGAAGTATCGTCCCGCCGCCATGGACCTGGAAGTGGTGATGCGGGGGATGGTCAACAGCTGGGGCCATCACTTCGATCGCTGGGGACAGTCGTTCTGTACCGACGGTGCCTACGGTGAAGGGATCAACTACACCTTCCCGGGAGCCGCATTTGTGACGGCGGTCGGCATGGATCGGATTCTGAAAGGTCTGAACCCGGGCAGTCCCAAGCACTGCGGTCTGGAAATTCTAAGTGGACGCCATCTGCCTGAGGACTGGCAGGGGAACATGATCACCAACGACTTCCGCGGGCATCGGGTCTGCCGATTTGTGGTAACCGAAAATGAATCAGGGTACGTTTCCCGGGAACAGGTGGAGCTGATCAAGACCGATCACGTTGCCTTCCGTCCGATTGACGTCAAGATGGGCCCCGATGGTGCAATCTACATTGCCGACTGGTACAACCCCATCATTCAGCATGGCGAAGTCGACTTCCGCGATCCCCGCCGCGATCATACGCATGGCCGGATCTGGCGAGTGACCTATAAAGGCAAGCCGACGCTGCCTCGTCCGAATCTGGTGGGCGCGACGAATCAGGAACTGCTGGACTATCTGAAAGCACCGGAAGAGTGGACCCGCCAGAATGCCAAGAATGTACTAAGAGAACGGGGCCGGGAGAAAGTCGAAGGCGATCTGAAAACCTGGTTGAAGAATCTGGATCCGCAGGATTCCCAGTATGAAC
This sequence comes from Gimesia panareensis, assembly GCF_007748155.1. Taxonomy (GTDB): domain Bacteria; phylum Planctomycetota; class Planctomycetia; order Planctomycetales; family Planctomycetaceae; genus Gimesia; species Gimesia panareensis. The sequence continues at coordinate 5,102,864 of NZ_CP037421.1, read as the reverse complement.
ACAATCGACTGGAAGGACTCTGGGTCGCTGAATGTATTGCCAGCCCGCAGCCGGAACTGCTCAAGGAATGCCTGCAGGCGAAAGATGGTCGGGCCCGGGCCGCCGCCGTTCGCGTCGCACGGGAATGGAGAGACAAACTGCCCGAGACCTACGCCCTGGTCGCACCATTGGCGAACGACAAGCATCCCCGAGTGCGGCTGGAAGCAGTGCGGGCGTTGTCGGCTTATGATCAGCCCACGGTGCTGACAGACGCTTATCAGGCGCTCGATCATCCGGTCGATGAATTTCTGGATTACGCGCTCTGGTTGACGACCCGTGAAACGAAAGCGATCTGGCTGCCCCAGGTGCTGGCAGGCAAGTCGGATCTGCAGAAAGATCCCCGCAAACTGACCTTTGCGCTGACGGCCATCAATTCACCTGAAGTCACTCCGGTGATCACGAAACTGATTCAAAGTGGAGAGATGCCGGACAGTCAGCTGCAGAGCAGTCTGAACCTGATGGCGAAGTTCGGGAATGCGAACGATCTCGAGCAGCTGTTTGCTCAGGCACTGAACCCCAAAACAAAACCGGCTCAACAAGCGGCGATTCTGCGATCACTGGCCCAGGCATACCAGACCCGGAAAGTACGACCAGCCGGTTACATTGATGAACTTCAGCATCTGTTTGGTTCAAAACAGCTGGCAGTGCAGCAGGCTGCCATCGACTGTGCCGGTCTGTGGAAGATCGAATCGCTGCAGACTCCCATTCGAGAACTGGCTGCCTCTGATCAGACTCAGGTCGAACTTCGCAAAGCGAGTCTGTTTGCCCTGGCCCGGTTGGGAGGCAATGAGAATCGGGTGATGTTGCTCAAGTTGAGCGAAACGGATCCTTCGATTGATCTGCGGATTGCAGCGATCGCAGCGCTGGCGGAAGTGAATGTGAAACAGGCTGCGATCCAGGCAGTGAATCTGATGTCCAGCGTAGAGACGCCGGCTCAACTGTCGGCAGTAGCGAATATCTTCCTGCAGCGGAAGGGGGGCGCGGGAATCCTGGTGAATGCCCTCAAGGGAAAAACGATCTCCAAGGATACCGCGATTCAGCTGAGTCGGCTGGTTCAGTCGTCCGGGCGTTCGAATCCGAACCTGGATAAAGCGATTGCCGCAGCAGGCGGGCTCTCCAGCAGTGGTGCACCGCAGCCGGTGAAACTCTCGCCTGCAGAAATGGCGCAGCTGATTCAGGAAGTCCGAACCAAGGGGAATCCCCAGCGGGGAGAAGCGATCTTCCGGCGCGAGGATCTGTCCTGTCTGAAATGTCACTCCATTGGAGGAGCCGGCGGTAAAGTGGGACCGGATATCATCAGTCTGGGAGGAAGTTCTCAGCCGGACTACATCGTCGATTCGCTGCTGGACCCGAACAAAGCGGTCAAGGAGAATTACAATGCGGTGACCGTCGTGACCGTGCAGGGCAAGGTGCACTCAGGTGTCCTGGTGCGGCGGACCGACACCCAACTGGTGCTGCGGGATGCGAATGACAACCTGATGAATGTCCCGCTGGATCAGATCGATGAAGAGGTACCAGCGGCCTCGCTGATGCCCGTTGGGCTGCTGGATAAGCTGACGCGACAGGAACTGGTCGACCTGGTTCGCTTCCTGTCGGAGTTGGGGAAAACCGATGCTTATACGGTCGGTAAAGAACGCGTGGTGCGTCGCTGGCGGGTGATGAAAAACACTCCGGCTGCGATGAATGCGATCCGCAGAACGCGACATGCGACCGCAGCCACGGAGAACCCGGCATTTGTCTGGGAGCCGGCTTACAGTCGCGTGGATGGAGACCTGCCCGTGAATCATCTGGATGAGATCGGCAGGTTGCACGTTTCGAAGCGGGCTCGGGGTGCGGCGTTCCTGCGTTGTGAACTGGAAGCGACCACTCCCGGCAAAGCGATCCTGAAGTTCAACTCGATTGATGGTTTGAAGCTGTGGATCGGCGAAAAACCGGTCGCGCTGCAGCCGGAAACAGAAGTGGAACTGAGCAAGGGCATCAATCAACTGACGTTCGCGCTGGAGCTCCTCCCTGAACGGGATGTGCTGCGACTGGAAGTGAAGGATGCCCCGGATTCTCCCGCACAGGTGCAGATTGTCAGCGGGAAGTGACGGCTGGTGCGATGATGAAACTGTGAATGGACCAGGCAGGTGTTGATGCAGTTATTGACTGGACGCGACAGTTGTATATACTGGATTTGCGTAACGATACCTGAATCCATTCACAGTTCTATTTCACAGGTCACCTGTTGTGAGTTCCCAGCCACCCCGCCGCCGTCGTCGTCGCCGTCCCCAAAGTGAATCCGAATCCGATTCACCGCTGCCCCGCAGGCGGAAGAAGAAATCAGGCACCAGCGGTAAAAAAAAGAGGAAGAAGTCTGCGAATCATGCGGCGCTGTTAAAAATTGCGCTGATTGCCAGTATTGGAATCGTGCTGTTGGGCGGGCTCTTCATGGTGGACTGGAATGAGATCGGCGGCGCATTAGGCCTGCCCAGGTCTCCGGAACAACTACTCAATCGCATGCAGGAATATCAGGATCAGCAGCTCGAACTGATTGCCTCTCTGGAAGATAAAGATCAGGCAAAAGCAGCCGTTCCTCAACTGAATGAAATTGCCAAAGAACTGGCAAGATTATCCTTTGAATTCGATCAGGTGTTTAAAACACAGAATCGAACTTCCGAAGAATTTTTGACGTTCAAGTTTAAGTATAACGAACAGAACCGGAAGCACGAAGCGCGTCTGCAAGACGAAATCAAGCAGCTCAGGCAAAAGTCCGGTCTGGGATATTATGTCAATAATCTTTTGACGAACTCCCAAACGATCGGCAGGCGTTATCGTGATGAACTGAGGCTGAATCAAGCCAAGAAAGGTGCATCTGACTATGGTTACTCACCTGTTTCAGCGGGGACACCCCTGTCACAGGGAATGCGGATTCAGGGAATCGGATCATTTTATGAATGGCAGGATTGTATCGTACGAGAGATCTATCAGGATGGTACTGTGAGGGTCAATTTCCAGAACGGCGGACCTTCACTTTTTGATAAAAAAATCGAACGAGATCGATTGCGGATTCCTGACGGGAGTGTGCAGGTAAACTCAGTATCTCCTGTTAATCCTGAGCGCGTCGATGGCAATTTTCGACGCGTTGAACCCTCCCGCCCCAAACGTGTCCCCACTGGCCGCGAATTTTAATGGGAAGCTGTGCAACGAGTGGATCCAGATTCAACTGAGTTGAGTTCGACTCCATCCAGCCCCACACTGATTCAATTTGCCCCTGGCTGTCTGGTGTGCTGTGATTTCACAAAGCAGAGGCGCCGTTTACCATTTGATTTTCCATATGCCCCCGGTCCCGCTGATCCTCCGGCGACAATGCTCTGAGATTGATCGGCTGCTAAGTCCAGATACTGTTTTTACTTGCCGTTTTCAGTGCCGGTTACTACCAATAGTCCGGTTATATCAGTCTTTCCAGTTGTATCTGTACACTTCGATGTGTTGGGTGAAAATCTGATCCATCTGCCAGGTGTACTACTGAAGAAAATGTCACTCCTCCGATACTGATTGTGATTACTGTGGGGATTCTCTGACATCTCCCACTTATAAGAAATTTATTCAATCAATTAGAGAAACGGAGGTCTCTATGCGCTGCTGCATCACGGCTGCGCTGTTGCTTGCACTGAGCACAGGCTGCGGTTCCATCAAGACAACCGCCTACGATCGTCTGGAAGATGACACCCTCATCGCCAATCCAGACCAGCATCTCAAAGGCGTGCCGGTGACGCTCAAAGTTCCCACCCATCTCAAACTGACGATCGAAGAAAAAACTTTCTGGCGCGTGGAAGGATCGCAACTGGTCCCCGTTGCGACAAGCCGGGCTACCCGGGATGTGATCCCCACAGTTCAGTATACGGAGAAAATCTTTCTGGTGGATCCAGTTCGCCCAGGGGCTGGAGAAAGTGAATATGGATTTACTTTCAGGAGTAGTAATACTGACAAGGATGTAGCTGCAAAATATTCTGGGTCCGGGCAACTCGAAGGACTGGATTACAAAATCACGGATACGACGATTACCGAGTCGGCCACCTTGCTGAATAAATCACTTAACTTTGTCAATGCGTTTTCGGGAGCCAAGGCCAAAGGCCAGACAAACACTGCTAAGCCATTAGGTGTGGGGAATGAAGAAATCACGAAACTGAATGTGATTCAAACAACTCGTGTGGTGGCCTGGTCTCAATTTGATATCAACTCCGAATATTTTGAAGAGGATGTGATGGGATTTCTCAATAAGCATCTCAACGATAAATCCTGTGAACCTGGCGGTCCGGTGGCTGCTACCTGTAAACGATAATAATACTGGCCTGGCCAGGATGGATTCCCAAGTAGGAACTGAGTGAAGGAGTCACGAATGCGTTACTTTCCAGTACTGTTATTGCTTTTATTCTGCTCGACTTCGAGTTGTACCTCGTTTCATACGACGTCACTGGGCAGACTCGATACCGATTCTCTATTCGTTAATTGCATGGGCCTGCATGGCAAAGGAAAAGGCAAGGGGATTCCTGTCAAAATGAAAGTCCCCTCGCATGTAACAGTAACGATCTATGAACAGCAGGTATTAATTCGAGGAAAAGAAGGAGTAAAACTGCAGTCGTTTTCGCCTCCGCAGTATGAGGTAAAAACGGATCTGGCCTATACGGATAAAGTATTCCTGGTTGATTTTGTAAGGCCTGCTGGCGGTACTTTGGACATGTTCGGCACAAGAAACGATGAGGGGATACAATTTGATGATGAACAGTACTTCAAATCCATTCAGGCCGAAGTCAAGGAGCAGACGATGCAGCAGGTGATTACTGCACTGGAAACTGTGGGAGGATTTGAAATCAAGAAGGCAACGCTCACCGGCGCCAATACCTCCGCTCAACTCGTGGCTGCTGATCCCGATTTAACGAATGTGTATTTTGAGAAGTCCATCGTCGCGTATCAACGCTTTGATCTGGCACGTCCCTACTGGGAAGATGAGATGAACTGTTTTGTCAGGAAATATCTGGGGGAATGCGGTTCATGCCCTCTGGGAGCTGCGACTTTGAGGAAGCCGACTGAACAGAAGGCTGCTCTTACAGAAAGCAGTTCAGTGACTCCACCCACACTCGGACTGCTGGAACGGTAATCTGAAAATACGAAATTGGAAGAACGGGCCTCCAGTTCAGAGCGTATTCTTTGAGTTGGTTGTAACACAATTCAATATTTCCATAAGCAATAAAATCAGAGAAACGGAGATCTCGATGCGTTATTGGATCCCCACCATATTATTGATGCAGTTTGTTCTGTGTAATGGTTGCAGTTCGATTAAGACGACTGCCTATGACCGGTTAGAGGATGATACGCTGATAGCCAACCCGGATCAGCACTTGAAAGGTGTTCCGGTTTCCCTCCGGGTGCCGACTCATCTCGAATTGACAGTGGAAGAAAAAACCTTCTGGCGGGCGGAAGGGACGGAACTGATTCCTGTGACTTCCTGTCGCTGTACCCGTACTGTTTCACATGAAGTCAAGTACACAGAAAAAGTCTTCCTGGTGGATCCAGTTCGGCCTGGAGCAGGACCTCGCGGGAATGTAGCCAGTAATTCGTATGGGTTTTCCTTCCAGAACGATGATCTGTCAGATGCTGATATCAAAGCTGGAAAAGTTGGGGATTACGAACACAGCGGTAAAGGTCACTTAGCAGGGATTCACTATCATATTCAGGATGAAACGATAGTCAGATCTGCCGAACTGTTAGCAGCTTCGCTCCAGTTCATTAAGAAATTTCCTACCAAGGGTAAATTGAACAGTTTTGGAGAAGGAAATCAGAATGTCGAAGGATTGAATCTGATCCAGACTACGCGTGTGATTGCCTGGTCGCGCTTCGATCTGAATTCCGAACATTTTGAAGATGATGTAATGGATTTCCTGAATACCTATGTCAATCAGAAACCTGTCGAGCAGGCCAGTTTCGAGAACCAGGGGCGGTAGACGCACCATAGGCACATTCCGTTGTGGGGTACTTGGATAATAAAAAATTGATTCAGTGAAGGAGTCACTAATGCGTTTTGGTCTTGTAAGCTGTTTATTGATTTCTCTGTTTCTTGCGGGATGTACGTCATTTAAAACAATGACCCTGGGGAGACTGGATAGTGATTCTCTGTTTGTCGAATGCTTCGGTCACAAGCAGAAGGGCGTGCCCGTTAAATTGAAGGTACCGACGCATGTTGTCGTCTCTATCTATGAGCAGCAGGTGCTGATTCGGGGCAATGATGGCGTCAAACTGCAGTCATTTTCTCCTCCTCAATACGAAGTCGAGTCAACACTGGCTTATACCGACAAAGTCTTCCTGGTCGATTTTGTCCGGCCAGCAGGAGGGTCATTAACTCTCGGTGAGGATCAAAAAAATGGTATCTCGTTTGATGATGACCAATACTTCAAGACGATTCAGGCGAAAGTTAAGGAACAGACGATGCAACAGGTTGGGGCAGCTTTGGAAACCGTCCAGGGGGTGTTGAGCAGCAATGGAAATCCTGAAAAGGGGGGATTTGTTAATGGGGAAGGCGATACAAGCAATCTGAAATTTGAAAAATCGATCATTGCCTGCCAGCGATTCGATCTGGCACGCCCCCACTGGGAAGATGAGGTCAACGCTTTTGTCGAAGACTATATCGGGGAATGCACGATTTGTCCCGTCCCCTCAGATCATGCCGTTTCACCTGGTCAGATCCTGCCACCCAGTCCCCAGCCCAAAGAGGCTGATCAGATCATTCCCGCTCCTGCTCGCAAGCAGGTTGGGCTTCGTTTCAGTCCGGAAGCGCCACCTGCTCTGGAACTGCTGGAGTAGGAATTGTTATTTATATAAGTTTTTCTGAATTCCCTGAATTTTCTATTTTATGCTTGCTGCTGATTTGTGTTGTTATGTATCGTGTCTGTACGGACAGGTGTTCCTGGTGTCTGGATTCCAACTGATCTGAAGTCAACCTGGTTTAGATGAGGTCACGCAGAGCGATGAAAAAGAAAGCTACCCGAAAATCAGCAGCAGCGAAGAAACAGGCAGCTCCTAAAAAACAGGCGGCGAAAAAGGCACCAAAGAAGAAGGCTGCAAAGAAGAAAGCTCCTGCAAAAAAGGCAGCGAATAAAAAAACGACTCAGAAAAAAACGACTCAGAAAAATAAGCCGGTAAAGAAAAGTACTGCAAAATCAAAAGCCGCAAAGAAGCCTGCTAAGAAAAACAAACCAGATCAGACAGGGGCAGATCAGCATCCTCTGCAGGGAAAATCGACCGTTTTCGCGTCCGCCAGGACCAACGAGTGGCAGCCTTATCCTTTGTTGCGGATTATCGAGGATCAAGAGATACGGAAGGAGATGGCAGCCCGTAAGGACGAACTCGAAGCCCAGTATGAGCAGGCGAAAGTCGCATACGATTTACTCAGCAAAGAAATTGAACTGCAAAAACTCCGGCGGGAGAGTGATGACGAATCATCGCAGGGAACAGATTATGGAGATGTGACCGGTATCGCGATCTGCTTCCGCAAGAAATACCGCCAGGTTCTGTCCCCGTTACAATACGTGCTTGATGTGAATGTTTCCCGGAAACAGGATGAAGGGGAACTGAAAAAGAGAAAAATCGATCCATTACCGCCGGCGATCAATGGGACGCCGATCAAAGTGCGTGAAGGCAGTTTTCATTTTTCATCTTCGGTTGAGGTGGGCAGACTGGCTGCGGGAGATGGCCCGGCACATCCAGTCGCACCTGATGCACCAATCCTGGGAGGACAGCCAATTGCTGATGAGGGCTTTGAGCGATATTTTGGGACGTTGGGAATTGTGTTTGCGAATAATGATGGGCAAAACTTTGGATTATCAAACAGGCATGTCACGTTAAATAAAACCGTCAGGATTATTTCATCTGATGATCCTAATTCTCAAGAGGTCGGCCCTGTCATTAAGAAAGTTTCAGATCATTTAGATCTAGGGAGACGTTACTATGTCGATGCTTCCTACTTCTCTCTCAAACCTCTGGAAGATAAATTAAAAGATGACACGATCCCTTATCTGGTTAAAGACCTGGAGAATGTACATCCTTCGTTAGATGTCGTTTTTGCAAAAAGAATCGTTAAAACCAAAGATCAGTACGTTCCGATTTATAAATATGGGGCTAAAACCGGAAGGATACTGGAAGGAAAAATTACTTCGATAGAAACTGAGGTTGATATCGATGGTACCAAGCAGGGCGTAATCCGAGTTGAGAGTTATCCGAAAAAGTTTCTGGAGCCAGGGGACAGTGGATCAATTTTGCTGATGAAAGCGACTGTCCGCAATCAGCTTCGCTGGGTTGTGATTGGAATTGTCTTCGGCCAACTAATGGATCCGGCTGGAGATGGATTTGTTGCGAATGACCATGTTGCGTTTGCCTGCCACATGCCGTATGTGCTCAATCTGTTGAAGCTTTCGGAGGAGATTCCTGCTGATAAATTCGCCGAAGACTGGACCCATGATGATTAAATCGATCCCATAATGATGCAAGGATGCAGAATGAAATACATCACTTTATGTTTAATCGGATTGATTCTCACGCTGCAGGGGTGTGCGCTGGTCCCCGCACCGCTCCAGCTGTCAAAGAAAACAGTTGGAGACCACAAGCAAAAGGAATCGAAATCACACAAGCTCGCAAAACAACAGCAGAAATCAGCGAAAGCGCATCCGTCGCTGAAAGAGCGGATTACGTTAGTTGACTTTAAGTTTTTCGATCAGGCACAACATAAGTCAAAGAAGCCTCACAAGAAAAAGTTAACTGTTCCTGCCACAGGAAAAGTATCGACTGCCTTTTATAATTTCATTTCTGACGATTTCGATTCTGGCGATTTCAGTCAGATTGATTTCAGTATTATTAATTTCAGATATGATGCAGTCGAGATTCCCTGGCAGGGAACCACGCTGATGTCCTTTCTGGTGGAGCATGAACTTGATGATGCAATCGTAACCACCCGGGCAATCATCAACCAGAAAGTTGAGAAGGATGCAAATGATCAAGCAGAAAATGCAAAACAGGATGCAATAAGGAAGGGAAAATCACCTGCTGAAGCAGCTAGAGCCGCGGAACTTGCGAGAGCAGCAGAAGCAGCTGAAGTAGAGAAAACAGAAAATGAAAAAATAATGAGCATCCTGGATCTGCATCCGGATGTGATTGTTCTCAAGCAGGGGCTCATTGCGACTTTGTTTCCACGGGCAATGCTGGGTTATCCCCAGATTGCAAATATGCCCGTTGTTCCGGGGGATGCCATTTCCACGCTTGATATAGACAAACAAAAACTCGAAGCAAAAAGCCATTTATTATCTACAACTATAGACAATTCTACTGATCAAACCAAAATACAATATACACTGACTGGCTTTGCTAAGCAGTCAGGCAGGATATCTATTTCTGAAGAAAATAAAGAATCTAATATTAATGATGTTACAGAGAAGTATTCGCAAGAATTTAATGAAAACGTGCCTGCTGTAACTGTAGTCTATCGAAATTATGGAGGCCAACTCTTTCGCATCATCATCCCCAATCAGCATTATGGTGCTTTAAAGTTTCCCGATGAGGCAGAAGCCGATGCCAGTGAAGACGAAAAAGAAGCTGCAATAAAAGCACAGAATAATTGGAACCGCTATTATAGAGGTTATGAGCTCATGGCTATTCAGGATGGAGACGTGATCGAATTCACCACGCTGGATCTGCTCGACCTGAGTTCGCCTGTGCGTGCTGTGTCAGCCGTTCAATAACGTCGCTCAACATGGCGTAATCATTGCCGAAAGGGACAATTGGTTTCCAGGACTGAGACTGATTCTTCTCCCATCTCCATTGCTTCTGACTGCCTGCTGCAGGTGGGGCTGCTAATTCCCCTGTCGTTACGAAGCAGACTCCGGCTGATCTCCTTTTGCGCTCAGATTTCACAGATCGGTTATCTGTTAAATTCTGGAAAATAGAGCGAATACAGGAGATATTCTTGCGTTCTGTCTGCAAGTTTCTCATGATGGCAGGTGTGCTATGTACACTTGGTATAAGTTTCATTCTGAGAGGAAGCGGTCATGCTGCAACACCCCCGAATCAACACGCTTTTGAAGTCTGCCGTTAGTCTTGTGATCCTGGCTGGTTTTGGCTTTTTGAATCTGGCAGAACTGCAGGCAGAAATGGTTTTGAAGCCATCTGCAGAGCCGGATCAGTGTTCCTGTCAGAACTGTGGTGAGGAAAAATATCCTCCTGAGGTGGTTGACGTTTTAAAAGCGATTGTTGAATCACACAAGGAAATTGTTACTAACAAGGACGGAAAATATTCCAAAGATGAAGATTTAGCAAAGCGAATCAATTCACTAAATATTATTTCGCTGGTTGCTTCAAAAAAAGAGTATCTGTCCGCTTACAAACAGAGAGAAGAACTTTTCAAGCAACTGCAAGCAAGACTTGAGGATCCTGATGAAAAGTCGGAAATAAAAGAACAAATCGCGGCACAACTACCTCTGATTCTAACTCACCCTCTACATAAAACAGAAGATAAGAGCACGACAGTAGAGGTAATGGTTACTGTAGAGGGTGAGCTGACGGGCGAATTGAAAGGTAAGCTGAAGGGGAAATTGGAAGGTGAAGTGAAAAGTGAACTGAAGGGTGAGCTGAATGGTAATCGGAAGGATGGGCTGAAAGGGAAGCTGGAGATACCTCAGGTTGGAAGTGGAAAAATTGAGGGGACTGTAACTCCACCTGCAGTAGTAAATCAGGAAGACTATCAAGATCTGGTAGATTTGATGGACAAATATTTAAACGCATCTCCTATAAGTTTCGAGAAATCCTGGCAAGTGACCTCAGGTCTCAGGTCTGGCTTGCTGGCGCTGCCAGAAAAAAAAGACCCTGTTCTTACGTCGCATCAAAAATGTGGTTATTGTAATCTGACCTGTGCTTTGAACAAGGTTGCCCTGAATTGTCAGCTGGATATCCAGGTACGGTTTAATGCAATGAATGCCCTGGTTGAGAAAGGTGATCATTTTTTGAAAAATAAAGCTAAACCAGAAGACGGAAAAGAATTTGATGATACTAAGGATCAAAAATGTTTCTACGTGATTATTACTAGACTCAACGAGTTGATAACAGATAAGAATTCAGGGTACCTGCCGGCGTCAGTTAAAGATAAAGCCAACTATGACTTAATCAGGTTCCTTAAGTATGATCTATCAGAAAAATCAACTGAATGAATATGTCATAACGATCTTTTCTCAAATGATTCATCACGCTTTGATCGCTGGTTGAATCATTTCCTTTTATCTGACTTTGCAGGATTTTTATTCACTGTCTGTCCTGAAACGAAATATCCAGTCATCTCGTTTCAGTGTCAAGGATCCAGTTCGCACTGTTCTCCCCAACTAATTTCCCGTTTAGCGTTTAAATTTCAATGTGATTGCGGTTATGATGAACCGAGGCAGCAGGAGGCCGTCGGGGATTTTTAACGCAAGATACCGGCACCGGTTTCAGTCTGTTCAGACAGGGAAAGCCGGGGGCCGACGCAATCGATTCTTCATCACATTGAACAGGAGCGCGCGATGTCAACTACTACAGCCAGTGAACTGTATCCCGAAGTCAAAGCCTTTCTGGAAGAGGGGACTCTGAAAGGGGTTGTCGGAGGAAAGGAAGTCGAATCTGCCGGCGGGGAGACGTTTGTGACGTCCGATCCGGGGTCTGGCAAGCAGCTGGCGGAAGTCTTCAGCTTTCAGCCGGGCGACGTCGAAATGGCCGTGGATGTGGCTGACGCCGCGTTCCGCAAAACGGGCTGGCCCCAACTGCCTCAGAACGAACGCAGTGCTCTGCTGCATCGTCTGGCAGATGCCGTCGAAAAACACAAACCGATGATTGCCCAGCTCGAAGCGCTGGACGCCGGTAAGATCGAAGCCCAGGCACAGGGCGATGTGCAGAACTTCGTCGATACAATGCGGTACTTCGCTGACCTGGCCCAGCACGTGCAGCGGCGGTCGGTGCTGGCAGTTCCCAATCACGAAGCGTGGACCGTGCGTCAGCCTTATGGAGCCTGTGGATTTATTTTCCCGTGGAACTTTCCGTTCCTGTTGATCGGCTGGGGGATTGCTCCGGCTCTGGCGGCTGGCAATACGGTCGTGATCAAGCCGGCGGAAGACACGCCGATGTCGGCAATTTACCTGGCCCGCCTGGCGAAAGAGGTCGGCATTCCGGATGGCGTGATCAATGTCGTGCCTGGTTACGGGTCCGTCGCTGGTGCGGCGCTGTCGGGGAATCCGAAACTGAAGCGGATGTCGTTTACCGGTTCGCCTGAAGTCGGGCGTCTGGTCGCAGAATCATGCGGTGCCAACCTGGTACCTGTCAAACTGGAGCTGGGCGGTAAAGGGGCTGCGGTGGTCTTCAGCGACGTCGACGTTCCCGATACGGCTCAAAAGCTGGTGAATGCAATCACCTTCCATACCGGTCAGGTCTGCTGTGATGCGACCCGCTGGCTGATTGACGAAAACATTTACGATCACTTTGTGAGTGAATGTGTGGATCGTCTCAAGAAGGTCCAGGTCGGTTATCAGCTCAACGACAAGAGCCAGATGGGACCGGTGGTCAACGCCAAGCAGCATCAGCGGGTCCTCTCTTATCTCGAGAAGGGGCAGGCTGAAGGAGCGGAATGCGTGCTGGAAGGGGGCGCTGCTGAAGTACCCGGTTATGAAGGCTACTATGTGAAGCCGGCTTTGATGGCCGGTTCGCTGGATAACGTTGCCGCTCGCGAAGAGATCTTTGGGCCGGTCGCTTACCTGGCACCGTTCAAGACCGAAGAACAGGCGATCCAGATGACCAACTCGACAGACTACGGTCTGGCGAACAGTGTCTGGACCTCGGATCTGTCCCGGGCCTCCCGTGTGGCAGAAGCGATGTGTGCCGGCAACAGCTGGATCAACGCCCACAATGTCTTCGCGCATGGCGTACCCTACGCCGGGATCAACAAGAGCGGAATGGGGGGCGGCGTGCTCTCCGTAGAAACGCTGTTTGACTACTGGCGGAGCCTGTCGGTCGTCCGACCGCTGTAAGCCTTTTGAAGCTGATGTTCATCGCCCTGCAGATTGTTTTTCTGGAAACGGTCTGCGGGGCGTTTTTATTGCGCAGATTGACTGTTTTTGCGCCCGGAGATGAACATTTAACTGCAGGCTGCTTCGATAGTTGGCGTTTCCCGGAACATTGCTTGACAGGCCTTATCCGGTGCCTCTAAGATCAGTATTAGCGATGCATTCGCTGGGACCCACCTGTTCTCCCGGATCATGATGGCATGGTTCGGCTTCTGAGAGACGCACCAGCATCGCTGTGAGAAGTTCATCAACGGGGCATGAAGTATGCGTTCCCTTATGCTGCGAAGCGGGCTGCTCGTACTGGCGGTCGGCGTCACCTGTCTGTCACTGTTTGCCGAGGCCGATCCGAAGTCGAAACCGGCGACCTCAGCCGAAACAGGTACGGACGAAGCGGGCATCGATTTCAATCGCGATATCCGTCCGATTCTGTCCAACAACTGTTTCTTCTGTCATGGACCCGATGAGAAACATCGCGAGGCCGACCTGCGACTGGATACGAAAGCGGGGGCGTTTGCGTCCGCGATTGTGCCGGGCCAGCTGAAAGAGAGTGCCCTGATCGAACGGATTGTCTCGACAGATGATGATATGAAGATGCCGCCCGCGGATTCGGGGAAGTCTCTCAAGCCGGAAGAGATCGAGTTGATTAAACGCTGGGTGAAATCGGGAGCCGAGTGGCACGAACACTGGGCGTACGTCAAACCGGAACGTGCGAAGCTGCCGAAAGTCAAACAGGCCGACTGGCCGCGGAATGAGATCGATTACTTCGTACTGTCGCGGCTCGAAAAAGAAGGACTCAAACCCTCCCCGGAAGCAGACCGCCGGACCCTGGTGCGTCGGCTCTACCTGGATCTGCTGGGGCTGCCTCCCACTGCGGAGGAAGTGGACGCGTTTGTGAATTCCAAAGATCCAATGGCTTACGAGAAACTGATTGATCGCCTCCTGGAAACGCCTGAGTATGCCGAGCGGATGACGCTGAAATGGCTCGACCTGGCTCGTTATGCGGACACGAACGGTTACTCGATTGATGGGGGCCGCCACATGTGGCTCTGGCGGGACTGGGTGATCGATGCGTTTCACAAGAATAAACCGTACAACGAATTCATTACCGAACAGATTGCCGGTGACCTGTTACCGAATGCGACGCCCTGGCAGCAAGTGGCGACGGGCTTCAACCGTAATCACATGATTACGCACGAAGGGGGGACGATTCCTGAAGAGAACCTGGTCAACTACACGGTCGACCGGGTGAAGACGACGTCGGAAGTCTTCCTGGGACTGACGATGGGCTGTGCCCAGTGTCACAATCACAAATACGACCCGATCACGATGAAGGACTTTTACCAGTTCTATGCGTATTTCAATCGCCTGGACGATCGCGGGCTGGACGGGAACAGCGGAATCAACGCCGGTCCGAAGCTGGCCGTGAAGACCGAGCTCTCATTTGCGAAGGAAGAACTGAAATCAATTGATCAGGAACTGGCGCAGCTGGAGCAGGCACTTGCTCATCCGGATGAATCGCAGCTGGCCGCCTGGGAGGCCCGTACGAAACAGGAACTGGCAGAGCGGGGTGCGGGACTGAAACTGCATGAACTGGATGTAGTCAAGGTTTCCGATCCGAATACGCGGAGTGCGTTTGAAGTCAGCGATGACGGACACATTCTGGCGCTGGCAGCCAGCGGGCGTTCACCTTCGATTTCTCTGAAAGTCGGCCCGGATGTCGACAAGCTGGACGGTCTGCGGATTGTCTTTTATCCAAACGAAAAACTGCCTGAGGGCGGAATCGGTCATGGTAAGAAAGAGTCGTTTCCGGGGGGCTTCATCCTGACCAGCTTCGCTGCCTCAGGGACCGCGATTCCTTCCGATCAACTGGACCTGTATGCGATGTTGAACGTCGCGAAGATTACCGCGAGCCGATCCCATCCGGATTACCCGGCGGCGGACTGCCTGGATCCGCGGGATCATAACGGCTGGTCTCCCGCACCGGAAAACAAACAACAGCAGCATCTGACGGTGACGTTCGATAAACCCTACCACACAAAGGACTCGAAGTATGTGACGGTCATGCTGGTCTGGGGGGGCGGAAAGTTTGGCGGACGTGAGGCATTGATGGCCGGCGATTACAAAGTGTTCGGGATGACCGGTACCGATGACGGGACCACCGTTCCTGAAGAGATTCAGCAGATCCTGTCCACAGATGCGAAGCAGCGAAATGCGAAACAAACGGCGGCTCTGAAAGCTTACTATAGCGGGATCGCCCCTGAACTTGAGAACCTGCGATATCAGCGGGAGAATCTCAAAGAGCGCCGCAAGATGCTGACCGAGTCGTTTGAGACAATGGTCATGAACACGGCCAAGAAGCCACGGGAGACGTTCATTCTGAATCGGGGGCAGTACGATCAGCCGACCGAAAAAGTGTCGATGGGCGTACCCGGGTTCCTGCCCGGATCGTCTCAGCAGGGAGCGGACAGTCGGCTGGCACTGGCCCAGTGGCTGACGTCGCGGGAGAATCCGCTGGTGACCCGCGTAGCGGTGAACCGGTTCTGGGAAATGCTGTTCGGACAGGGAATTGTCTCGACATCGGCTGACTTCGGTTCGCAGGGAGATCCCCCTACACATCCCCGTCTGCTGGACTGGCTGGCGGTCGAGTTTTATGAATCGGGCTGGGATGTGAAGCACATCGTGAAGAAAATTCTGATGTCGGCCACCTATCGACAGTCCTCGGTGGGAACGCCGGAGCTCTGGAAACGGGATCCGCAAAACCGACTGCTGGCCCGTGGCGCACGGTTCCGCTTGCAGGCCGAAGCAATTCGGGATGCGACGCTCAAGGTGTCCGGGCTGCTGGTGGAACGTGTGGGTGGGGCGAGTGTGAACCCGTATCAGCCGGAAGGCTTGTGGCGGGAAGTGAGTCATTACGGCAGTTCACCGGCAACCGCGCAGGTCTTCGTGCAGGATCATGGCGAGAAACTGTATCGCCGGAGCATGTATACATACTGGAAGCGGACGGTGCCTCCGCCGAACATGCAGACCTTTGACGCCCCGAACCGCGAAGTCTGCCTGGTGAGTCGGGCCCGTACGAATACGCCGCTGCAGTCGCTGGTGCTCTTAAACGATGTGCAGTTTGTGGAAGCATCCCGGAAGTTCGCTGAGCGGATTATGAAAGAGGGGGGCACTTCGCCCGAAGAGCGGATTACGTTTGCGTTCCGCGAAGCTCTGGGACGACCGCCGGCGGAATGGGAATTGAAGACGACGCTGGCGGCCTATCAACGCGAGTTGAAAAACTACCAGTCAGCTCCTGATGCGGCGCGATCGCTGTTGTCGCAGGGGGAATCGGCGTGCGATGCGAGTCTGGCTCCCGAGGAAGTCGCGGCGTGGACGACTGTGGGGAGTATGCTGTTTAACACTTATGAATTTATGACGCGAGGGTAAGCATGGACCCGGTATTTGAATACGAACGTAATTTGACACGACGGACTCTGCTGGGACGCTCGGCCCGCGGCATTGGCGGGGCGGCGCTGGCGAGCCTGCTCTATCCCGAACTGTTTAACCAGAGTGCGTCCGCGGAGACGATTCCCGACGGCGTGAAGCAGGTGGCACCGCGGGCGAAGCGGATTATCTATCTGTTTCAGTCAGGCGGTCCCTCGCATGTGGATCTGTTCGACTATAAGCCGGTACTGCGGAAATTGCATGGTTCGGACCTGCCCGATTCGGTGAAGGGGACACAACGGGTGACAGGGATGACGGCCCGGCAGAAGTCGTTTCCCGTCGTTGCGCCGTTTTGGGAGATGAAACAGTGCGGACAGCATCAGACATGGATCAGCGAACAATTGCCTCATACGCAGACAATTGCCGATGACATTACGATTATCAAGTCGTTGAATACGGAAGCGATCAACCACGACCCGGCGATCACGTATATCAACACGGGCTCACAACAGATCGGTCATGCGAGCATGGGGGCCTGGCTGAGTTACGGGCTGGGAAGTGAAAACGAGAACCTGCCCGCGTATATGGTGATGTTGTCGCAGGGGACGGGGAAGAACCCGGGGCAGCCTCTGTTCGACCGCTTGTGGGGTTCGGGGTATCTGCCCCCCAGTCACCAGGGAGTGAAACTGCGGCCCGGATCGAGTCCGGTGCTGTATCTGGCGAACCCGGCGGGCATCGACCGTAAACAACGGCGGAAACTGCTGGACGACCTGGCGACACTCAACCGGGGACAGGCGGAAGAGATCGGCGATCCGGAAATTCAGGCGCGGATTAATTCGTACGAGATGGCTTACCGGATGCAGACCTCGGTACCCGAACTGATGGATCTGTCGGGAGAGACGCAGAAGACGTTCGAGATGTACGGACCGGAATCGCGGAAGCCGGGCAGTTTCGCAGCCAACTGTCTGCTGGCCCGCCGGATGACGGAGCGGGGCGTGCGGTTTGTGCAGCTGTTCCACCGGGGCTGGGACCAGCATGTCTCGCTGAAGAGCCAGCTGCCGAACCAGTGCCTGGACGTGGATCAGCCTTCAGCGGCATTGATCAAGGATCTCAAACAACGGGGCCTGCTGGATGAGACGCTGGTGATCTGGGGAGGCGAGTTTGGTCGGACCGTTTACAGCCAGGGAGCGATCGGCAGCCCGAGCGCGGGGCGAGATCATCATGGCCGCTGCTTCTCGATCTGGATGGCCGGCGGCGGGATTAAGGGTGGCTTTGAGTACGGGAAGACCGACGACTTCTGCTATAACATCGCGGAGAATCCGGTGCACATCCGGGATATGAACGCCACGATTCTGCATTGCATGGGGATCGATCATCGACGGTTGACGTATAAATATCGCGGCCTGGATGCGCGGTTGACCGGTGTGGAAGAAGCGCATGTGGTGCATGATATTTTGTCGTGACCGCGAACTACGCGAAATTTTGCTACCACGAAAGGCACGAAAATCGCGAAAAAAAATATCTGGTGAATTGAGCGTTTCAACTGGGGCCATGTGACGGGTTGGCGTGAATCGTGCGTCGCCAGGCGGGCGGGCACACAGGCCCGCGCCTTACGTCTGGATTAGCATCACGGGATAGCCCCGAATGCAATTCTGGCCTACCCATTTTTAAAGTGTCATTTCTGGTCTCGTTACATGCGTTTGAGTTCGAGGCTGAGTGATTCGTTGTTGGGGCCGTCCGGTTCGATTTTGATGGTGAGGGGGGATTTGCCCGGATCTGCGTAGATGTGAGGAATCTGGGCACTTTTTTCTACTACCTGAGTAGGTTCGGTGCTGGCCGGTTCTTTCTTGCCGTCGGCGTCCGGATTGGTTTCCGGTTCTTTCATCGTGATCTGGTGCACGGTCACCCGGAATTCGCCTGCGATCGAGCCGTCCCCCTCTTCATACGTTGACATGACGAATGTGCCGTCTTCTTTGATGGTGCCCCCGGCGGCTTTGCCTTTGAGGGCCGAGAGGGGGACAAAGGAAATGGCCCCGCCTCCCACCATGGGTTTGCCTTCAAACAGGACGACCCCTTTGGTGGGATAGACGGTGACTCTGTCTCCGTTACCACAGCCGGTCAGCAGGGCTGTCACAGTGAAGAGCAGACAGAACGAATAATTGAGCTGCGGAAATGGGGGCATGGCGTTCCTTTCGCCTGAATTCTTTGCTGGATCATCAAAATGAGGGAAGCTTCACGGTGAAAGACCGTTACGGGCCCTGGATTGTTTCCCGGCCCCCGCGCGTGCTGAGTGCCTGCCAGAGTGTGAGATCGATGTTCTCCGAGAAGAATCGCACCGAGCCGTCGGCCATTGCTCCCTGAACGCCACCCGTGTGATAGCTGCGGGCCGCGGAGTACATTTCGGTGTAGGGAGAGCCGATCTGGATACAGGGCATGCCTTCTTCCGGGTAATTGCGGCAGCCCCAGATACCATCGGGAGACGAACTGTTGGGGCCGGTCTGTGCGCTGAAAACATCGGCTCCCATCGCTCCGTAGACCCAGGTGCCGCGGGTGTCCTGGCTGGAGGGGCCGGTCGAACTCTGCAGGCGGAACTTGAGCTCGCTTAATGCCAGCGTGTTGGAAGTCCCGTCGATGATGTCCCGCATGGCGATGGCAGAATTGTTGCCGAAGACGCCCCCGACCTTGCCATCATTGGTATGCACGCGGCCATAGCCGGCTTTTCATAGCAGGCGGCATAATTTCCCCGGGCGAGGTTTTCCAGTGCGGTGCCGTTGGCAAACTGTTCTCTGTTCTTCGGGTGCGAGGGGCAGAGCATCGCGTCGATCTGTCTGCTGCCCACATACATGCCCTGTGAAGTGTAGGTTCCATTTCCCAGCCAGTCGATCACTTCAGGGCGTTCATTGGCGATCGTCATCACATCGTTGAACATGGCCGACTGTTCGAGGTCTGCCAGGATCAGCAGGATCCAGGAAGCACCGATGGCGACACCGCCCGATCCGTTGGACCCGTTTGGATTATCGCCGGCTCCGTTCACAGAGCCGGGAGGAAACAGGCCGTGTGTGGAATGATAGTTGTGTAAGGCCAGTGCCAGCTGCTTGAGGTTATTTTTGCAGGAGGCCCGCCGGGCGGCTTCGCGTGCCTGCTGGACTGCGGGCAAGAGTAAAGCAACGAGAATCGCAATGATGGCAATGACCACCAGAAGTTCGATCAAAGTAAAAGCATGACGTTGATGAGAGCCGGAAAGAAAACGGCTGAAAGTACGATTTCGCATCGCATGTTCCTGGTTCAACAGAGGGATATGAGAGAAAGCTCACGACAATGGTGAGAAAAATATTTCTGCTTCAAGAATCTCGACTTCTGCAACGTATGGCCGTCAGATGGATACGCTAGCTTTGGATTGTCGGATGTTCAATCTCATTGTGGCCGCTGGGGCTGTTATTCATCGATCGTTAACCGGACGTTAACGTGAGGCTTTGACCAGGAACGGTATGTAAGTGTTTCTACCACGAAAGGGATTGCTACCACGAAAGACACGAACGTCACGAAAAGGGGACTGGTGAATTGAGCAATCCAGCTGGGGCCATCTGACGGGATGGCGAGAATCGTGCGCTGCCAGGTGCCTCTGTTTCAAGTCAGCCGTTTCGATTCCTGGCAAAGAGAGGCAATGCTTCTTTCAGTTCCTGCAGGGCTTGTGGGCTGACATTGTCGCCGGCCCCGATATACTCGATGGTTTTGAGCGGTTTGAGGTATTTCAGACCTCGATCGGTGACTCTGGTGTCTACAATGTAAACGCGTTTCAGGTTTCGCAGCTTTTGAACTTCCCGAAAGCCGTCATCGGAGACATCGGTATGATTTAAATTGAGTTTTTCCAGACTCGTCATTTTTCCGATATGAATCATGGCTGAATCAGAGAGGTGGGTGTCGTTGGCGTGCAAGGTCTTGAGATGCGACAGGTCTGTCAGCGAACTCAGAGCTGAGCCAGTGACTTTGGTGTGGGAAATGTTCAACTTTTGTAGTTGTTTCAGCTGTCCGATCTGCGAAAGTCCGACATCGGTCAGATCGCTGCTTCCCACGTCGAGTGTTTCCAGGTGCGGCCATGTTTCAATAAGCCGGGCGATGGCCTGATCGTCGAGGCGGGGTTGGACAGCAGACACCAGGAGTCGTTTCAGGTTTCGGGATGAACTCAGTTGCAGAATGCCCTCCAGGGTGACGTGGCAGCCACTCAGTTGCAGAGTCCGCAGGTTTGGTAACTTTCCAAGCTGCTTTAGTTTTTCGTCGGTGATACCTGAGCCGAACAGGAGCAGTTCCTGCAGATTGGATTTGCCGTTCAATTCCTGCAGAAGATCATCGCCGATTTCGGACCAGGTCAGCTCGATGCAGATGGGCTCTGTGGTTTGTCTGATTTTCTGGAGTCTGTCTTCCCGCTTCCAGTCCGCATTTTCAGCCAGGTCTATGCGCATAATCCGCGGGGCAGCAGGTTGAGAACTCTTTGGGGTTGCAGGAGTGGAGGATTGTGTCTGCCGGGGGGCTGGTGTTTGCCGGCTACAGGAAGTCAGGCTCAACAGACAGAGGCAGGTCATCCAGAAACAACGGAGGCTGCGGGAACCTGCCGTGAGCCGGGGTAGTGATTGCGACTGGTGACACATGGGAAGACTTCGATCTGTTGTATTTCCAGTGAATGAGTCAGTTTGTTCAGACTGATTGTCGTCAATCTTTTGGCCGGATTCCAGACAGGATGTCACCGAATTACGAACCGTCTTGCAGGAAGAGGGGGTTGTGGTCTACATTACGCGCGGAGGGGGTTACTGCTGCTTGATGCCGGTCAGACGGCTGTCTGCTGTAACATATTACAGTTATAGTGTTTATGTTAATTTATGTCTGGCTGGATCCGTCGAACAAGGATGTTCTGTGATGCTGAATCTGTCATTCCGCCTGTTCTCCGGCGGTGTTCTACTTGTGTGTTGTCTTTCAGCGTGCATTCCCGTTCCGATGACGGCTCCTGAACTCTACCGGCCGCTGGCCGATTTTACGCCCCAGGATGGTCTCTACGATTTTGAGACACAGCAGGCCACTTTCAATGTGGCGATCGATGATAACCCCAATGATCCGGATGCGCATTTTGCCCGGGCGTTGCTCTATATGGGCGTCGGCCGGTACGCGTCTGCCGAGGATGATCTGACGGCGGCAATCAAGGTGGCGGAGAAGCAGACCGGATATGACTCCGAACGGCTGGCTTCGATTTATGTGCATCGGGGACTGATCCGCTGGAGCGATGAAAAGGTTGAACTGGCGATCGACGACTATTCCCGGGCGATCGAACTGGCACCGAAGAACTGGGAAGGCTATTTCCATCGCTGGCTGGCTTACCACTTCGAGGGCGAGGAAGAGAAGGCAGAGCAGGATCGCAAGCGGGGGCTGAAGCTGGAGCCGGATGTGTTCGATAAGGAATACGTGCTGCGGTATGACGGCATCGTGTTGTAGACCGCGAACGGTTCGAAAGGGGACTACCGCGAAGGGCTCGAAATTTATGCTACCACGAAAAGCACGAAAGTCACGAAAAGGGAACTGGTGATTTGAGCGTTTCTTCTGGGCCATGTGATGCGTGACGCTGAATCGTGCTCTACCAGGTGGGCGGCCACACAGGGCCGCACCCTACGCTTATTAGCAGCTTCCCGGGTGCCCCCGAATGTAATTCGGGGTTGTCGCAGACAACAGGAAACTGTCAGGGAAAAAGTTTGAGTTTAGCTTCGCGCTTCTCCGATTCAGGCCCTGTTGGTTTAAGAGTCACCCCGTGTGATGCTCTTTGATGAACGCAACACAGTCAGTTTCCTGCTCGCTGCGCTCGGCCCGAATTGCATTCGGGCTCACCCGAAGAATTCTCTAGCCAGTGATTTAAATCCTATGAGAGGATTGTGTTTTTTCTATTTATCATCGCCGTAGACATCATCGTATTTTTTCCATTGTTTGCGGTGGATGATGTAGGCGGTGATACCTTTATTGGTGACTTCAAGCAGATACTTGCCGTTTTTCATGTCGTAGTACTGTTTATACTTATCATCGTAGAGAATCAGGACTTTGAGCGGGCCTTTGGGAGTCAGCGGGATGTCGACATCCTTGCCGGTTTTTATTTTCGCCTCAGGCAACTGGACGTTCAGGGGTGGGACATGTTTTCCCAGTGACCAGGATTTCATGACAGCATCCGATGTTTTGATGAAGGCACAGTACTCTCCCGTGTTGATGAATTTTTTCATCTCCTCACGCCAGTTTTCGTTGTACTTGATGGCTATTTTCCGGCGCTGCCAGTCGTAATCTTCATTGTAAAAGAACATGCTCAGGCCATTGGTCTCATAGAAGTTGTCCAGCTTCCAGATGTCCTGATTTGTTTCGGTGAGCTTGACGTCGTTTTTGGCCTCGAGTTTGATCGGCTGACTTTTACGAATCTGAAAATAGGCTTTGCGGATATTCTTTGCCAGTTCCGAATTCTGTTTGTCCAGCTTGAGCTGGGAATAGCCGGCGTAACCACAGAAGGCATATTCGCAGACGTAATTGTAGTAAAAAACGGGTTCGGCTTCCTGTTCCTGTTGTTTCAGATTTTTCAAGATGAGTCTGGAGGGAAAGAAGGCATCGCCCGGCAGAAAATAGTCATTGGTGGCACGGGCGGGGGGAACCGATGTGAGCAGACTGAGTGAGACGGCCAGGCCGATGAGGGGCAAGCGGTGCATGAGCGTGTCTTTCCTGAAAAGGAACGAAGTGAGAGACCTGCTTTTATTCTGAAACGTTTCTGGCTGAGATGCAAATGTTTTCTGGCCAGATGTGTACCGCGAAAAGTCACGAAGGTGGGACAACGAAATGCTCGAAATTTTAACTACCACGAAAAGCACGAAAGTCACGAAAAGGGATCTGGGCGGCGCGGGTTTGGGGTGGGGGCAGACTTTCTGCATTGATCGCTGATGTTGTGGTGTCCTGTTTAAAGACGCTGGTGCTCTTTGATCATCTGGTCTGGCTGGTGCCGGTGTGTATGATGGTTCCCTTGGAAGCGTTATCCGGTGGAATGTCGAGAGGCGGGCAGGCACACAGGCTCTGCCCCTACGATGATCCTCATTGAGCAATGGGAGTTGGTTATGGTTTTGTTTTCGGAATATTTATGCTGGTTTCAACACTGTCGGGCAAGTCGACAGTGGCACTCGCCTGCGTCTATTGATGTTCTCAATTTTGTAGAAGGGCACGTGGGGGTCAAGACAAAATTTTGTCCTGATGTGGCCGGATTGTGTCCGGGTTTTGTCCCGATTCTGTCCATTTTTGTCCCGAATTTGTCCCAATGTGGCCAGGTCAGAGGGAGAACATTGCGAACAGGTTCAAAATGTTCCACTGGAAACCTGGTGAAAAATGACGGCGACTCAGGTGAACCTGGGATATTGGTTCGCACTGTTCCAGTGCACGCCCACCCGCCTCGCGCGCGAGCCAGATTTGGAACAGAATACGATTCGGGAAGAGCGGATCAAGGTCAGTTTATACAGTAGCCGGTTCGTTCTCTTCAGTGAAAATCCAGCAGTGGAGAACCGGGAAATCAGATGACAATCCGGGCGGGCTTTGGTAGGCTGAATTGAGGTAAGAATCTGTAGCGCTGTGCTTCTATGAGGAAAGAAATCATCATGCATGCAAAATGGGACTGGAAACGGTGGTGGACTGGCTCGGTAGTGGGGCTGTTGCTGGGCAGCGGTTGTCTGCTGTTAACTGCAGCTGAAAAAGAGCAGAGTCAATTGAGCAGTGCTCAGCAGACGGCAGTGCAGGATGTGCAGCAACGGGCGGAAGATTTGAAAGCGGTCAATCAGTCGATCTGGAATTATGCAGAAATCGGCCTGCAGGAAACGAAATCGTCACAGCTGCTGATTGAAAAGCTGGAAGCGGAAGGCTTCAAAGTCAAAAGCGGGGTGGCAGATATGCCCACCGCGTTTGTGGCGAGCTACGGCAGCGGGCATCCGATTATCGGGATCCTGGCCGAATATGATGCCCTGCCGGGACTGTCTCAGAAAACGGTTCCTTATCGGGAGAGTCTCTCCGAAGAAGGGGCGGGGCACGCCTGTGGACACAGCGGCCTGGGGACGGCGGCATTAGGGGCCGCCCTGGCGGTCAAAGAAGCAATCGACAAGCATCAGCTCAAGGGGACGGTGCGACTCTACGGTACGCCGGCGGAGGAGACCGGACTGGGGAAGGTGTATATGCTGCTGGATGGCCAGTTCAAGGACCTGGATATCTGTCTGCACTGGCATCCGGCGAATATTACCAACGTGCACCTGGGAAGCTCCAAGGCACTGGTGTCGGTCAAGTTTACGTTTACGGGATTGCCCTCGCATGCTTCGGTGAGTCCGGAGAGCGGTGTGAGTGCGCTGGATGCGGTGGAGCTGATGAATGTGGGCGTGAATTTTATGCGCGAGCATGTGAAAGAAGACGCTCGGATGCATTATGTGATTATCGATGGAGGCGGACAGCCCAACGTGGTGCCGGCGAAAGCAACGGTGTGGTATTACGTGCGGGCCAATGCGCACGAGGACCTGGAGCGATATTATCACTGGGTGGTGGATATCGCCAAAGGGGCGGCACTGATGACGCGGACCAAACTGTCGATTCAGGTGGATACGGATAATCACGAGCTGATTCCGAATGCGCCCCTGTCGGAGTTGATTCATGAGAAACTGACGGTGATCGGTCCGCCGGAGTTTTCAGGCGAAGAGAAAGCGTTTGCCCGCCGGATCCAGCAGCCCCTGATTGAAAAGTTCGGCCAGACATTCCCGGTAGCGATCGACAGCCGGGTACATACGCTGGTGGAGTCGCGGACGTCATCGAAGGGATCGACGGATGTGGGGGACATCAGCTGGCACATTCCGACGGGAGGTCTGCGGACCACCTGTTTTGCTGCAGGAAACCCGGGACACAGCTGGCAGAATGTGGCCTGCATCGGATCTTCGATCGGGGAGAAGGGAATCCTGTATGCGGCAGAGGCATTGGCAGCAACCACGGTGGCACTGATGGAGAATCCGGCGCTGGTGAAGGAAGCGAAAGCGGACTTTGATCAGCGAATGAAGAGTCGAAAATATATCACGCTGATTCCGAAGGGACAGAAGCCACCAGTGAAAATCCGGTGATCTGTACCAGGGTAACCGGAGCTGTTTTTTTCCAAAGATCAGGCAACCAGGAGTGGGAGAATCGAGAGATGAACATGATCGACGGAGTCCAGGAATTGAAATCGCCGTGGATGATCGCTGTCTGGCCCGGTATGGGAAATGTGGGGCTGACGGCAGGATATTATCTGATGGCCAAGCTGGGGATGGAACTGCTTTCCGAGTATTCACCGCCGGAACTGTTTGACATCGATTACGTCGAAGTCGAACAGGGAGTGATTCACACGGGGATGCGCCCGCGGAGTCGATTCTTTCTATGGAAAGATCCAGAGGAACAGCACGACCTGGTGATTCTGATCGGCGAAGCTCAGCCTCAGTTCGGCAAATACACGTATTGTCAGAAAATGGTTACGTATGCCCGGGACCTGGGAATCGAGCGAATCTTTACATTCGCGGCGATGGCAACCGCCATGCATCCGGAACACGAATCGCGTGTATTTGCTGCGGTGACGGATCCGGAGAACCTGAAGGAGATGCGGGTGAATAACCTCGAGA
The DNA here is from genome assembly GCF_007748155.1 of Gimesia panareensis. GTDB lineage: Bacteria > Planctomycetota > Planctomycetia > Planctomycetales > Planctomycetaceae > Gimesia > Gimesia panareensis. The sequence goes on along the minus strand of NZ_CP037421.1, from coordinate 5,076,625 downwards.
TTCTGCAGGAAGGGAACATCAGCGGTCTGAACGGAATCCTGCTGGGGGCGGCGGCGGATAAGGGGATGGACGGGACTTGTCTGCTGGGGGAGATGCCTCATATCTTTTCCCAGTTGCCGTTCCCCAAGGCTTCGCTGGCGGTACTGCAGGCATTTCGGTTGATCTCGGGAATTGAAATCGATACCAGCGAGCTCGTCGAACAGTCAAAAGCGATGGAGCAGAAGCTGGGCGAGCTGTTATCGCAGGTGGAAAAGTCAATGGGCGAAAAAAAGGAGATGCCGGAACAGCAGGAGTCGTTTGAAGAATCCCTGCAGCCTGAGGTTCCCGAAGAGCCGACGCTGACGCCGGAAGAAGCGCAGCGGATCGAAGAGTTGTTCGCACAGGCGAAGCAGGATCGCTCTAAGGCTTATATTCTCAAACAGGAACTGGATCGGCTGGATCTGTTTGCAGAATATGAAGACCGTTTTCTGGACCTATTCAAAAATCACGGCTGAGCCGGCTCGGTCAGCAAAGTACGACAACAGGAGTCCATTTTCTGATGGAACATTTTCGACTGGAAAAGAAGGGATCACTGACCACGGCGGAGGGGGCGATTGAATTCGTCGAACGCAAAGGGATCGGTCACCCGGATACGATCTGCGACGGGATCGCGGAGGCGATTTCGATCTCGCTTTCACAGAGCTACCTGCAGTGGGCGGGACGGATTCTGCATCATAACATCGATAAAGGCCTGCTGGTGGCGGGCCATACCGAGCCCGAACTGGGGGGCGGAGTCGTGCATACACCGATGCGACTGGTGATCGGGGATCGTGCGACGTCCGAATGGGAGGGCCACCGAATTTCCGTGGAGGAGATTGCGCTGGAGAGTGCCCGGGAGTGGATCAAGGCGCATCTGCCTCTGGTCAATCCGGAGACGCACGTGGTGTTTCAGAACGAACTGAGGGCCGGCTCCGCGGAGTTGACGGATATCTTCTCGCGGGCACGCCTGCTGTCGAATGACACATCGGCTGCAGTCGGATTTGCTCCGTTGACGGAGACCGAACAACTAGTGCTGGAGACGGAGCGGCTGATCAATACCGAAGAATTCAAGCTCAAGTATCCGGAAACGGGGCAGGATGTCAAAGTGATGGGTGTCCGTCGTGATCGGGGTCTGCAGCTGACTGTGGCTGTGGCGATCGTCGACCGGTACATCGAGGAAGTGCAGTACTACTTTGACCGGAAAAAAGAACTGGAGGAAGAGCTGACTGCCTTTCTGGAGCCGCAGCTCAAAACGCTGGACAGCGTTTCGCTGGCGATCAACACGCTGGACGACCAGGAGCGAGGGCTGGACGGCATGTATCTGACGGTGCTGGGGACTTCAGCCGAAGGGGCAGACGGAGGACAGGTAGGTCGCGGGAACCGGGTGAACGGTTTGATTACTTTGAATCGTCCGATGAGTGCCGAGGCGGCAGCCGGGAAGAATCCTTTCAGTCATGTGGGCAAAATCTACAACGTGTTGTGTCATCACCTGGCGAACCAGATTTATACAGAGCTGGAGCCGGTGAAAGAGGTCTGCGTGCGAATGTGCAGCCAGATTGGTCGCGAGATCAGCGATCCCTGGATGGTAAGTACTGAGGTCGTGTTGAGCGCGGGAACCGGACTCGAGGAGGTAGAACAACCGATTCAGGAGATTATCGAGAAGCAGCTGCGAAACATGGAGGATTTTGTCAGACGGCTGGCGAGCGGGGAATTCAGCGTGTATTAAAGCTGGTATTCAGCGAGACCAGCCGTGCTCCCCGATGAGAGGCACAAAGGCGAAGGCGCCCAGGTTTTCTTCATCCAGTCGTCCGTTGCTTAATGTGAACCGGCACATGGTCTGTCCGGAGTATTCGCCTCCGATGGGGATGATGATGCGGCCGCCTTCGTTGAGTTGATCCACGTAAGGCTGAGGGAGGGATTGTGCGCCAGCGGTGACAATGATGGCGTCGAACGGAGCCGCTGCGGGGACGCCGAGTGTTCCATCAGCCGTGTAGACGTGGACGTTGTCATAGCCGAGGCGGGTCAGCTTTTCGCTGGCCTGTTCCACCAGTTCCGGGATGCGTTCAACAGTATGGACTTCGCGGGCGAGGAGGGAGAGGACAGCAGCGCCGTATCCGGAACCGCAGCCGATTTCGAGGACTTTTTCGGAGCCGGTCAATTGGGCGGCCTGACACATAAAGGCGACGGTATAGGGCTGAGAGATGGTCTGCTGGCAATCGATGGGGAGGGCACAATCGTTATAGGCGAAGCGTCTGTTTTCGGGGGTGACGAATTCTTCACGGGGGACGCTGCGCATGGCGTGGAGCACGCGGGGATTGGTAATGCCCCGTTCCCGCAGGTGCTCCTCGATCATGCGCTCACGTGCATTGACGTGGATATCAGGGTCGGTATTCTCAGCAGAATCGGTCATAGGCGGTGGTCTTTTTACTGTTGCTGGAACGCATACTCTGCGTCAAAGCTGAGCCAGGCTGGTCGGGCTCTCTTTCCGGATGATCTTTCCGATTTCGGTGAATTCCTCGCAAAGCAGTTCGAGTATATCGTCGAGCGTCAGAACGCCTGCCAGTTTACCATCTTGATCAACGACGGGCAGCCGTCGGAAGCCCCCGGAACGCATTTTAGTGAGAGCGTCTTCGATGGATGTCTCTTCGTTGACATTGAAGGGGAAGCGGGTCATTACTGACTCGACGGTGGTCTCGATGGCATCGCGACCTTTACCAACCACGCGCAGGGCCAGGTCCCGGTCCGTGATCATGCCGATGGGATGGGATTCTTCGTCGAGGACAATCAGGGTGCCTACATTGCGGGAATTCATGCGTTCGGCGGCGACTTGAACAGATTCGTTTTCATCAACCAAATCGACTTCTCTTGTGCAAATTCGTCCTGCAGTCATGACTTTCTCCTTTGCAAATTGTGATGTCGGATGTCTGATTGAAAGTAGCCAAGCATATGAAACGGGCTGACTGTGGACAGTAAACCGTTTCTATATTTCAGCATACCTGATCTTAGCAATCTGTAAACAGATTCTGAATAGTAGGAATGCCGGTAGTTTCAGTGGGGAAAATCCCCAGTTCACTTTGATCTTTGCCCTGATTTTATGCCCGTTGGGAAATGTGTATTTTAAAGATGTTGTCAAATGGTTTCTTTTCGGAAACCGAATCCCAATTATGAAAGGAGTGTGAATCATGACAATGGTAGCAGAACAACAGATGGAGCATATCGGTGAAACACGGGGATGTGCAGATCACGATCATGATCTGGTGCATGAATTAAGCAAGCGTCTGGATGCCTTGTGGCGGTGTGACCAATATATCGCGAATGCCTCCGGTCACAAGGAGCTGCAGCGTTTCTGGCGAGACATTAAAAAACAGGAAGAAGCGAATATCAGCAGAATGAAAGAGATCATGGCAGAGCATATTCAGAAAGGCTGTTTCTGAAAAGTGCTTACCCGATAAGATCGGGGAAATCCCCAGGCGGAGAGCAGGGGATACCGTAGTGTCGTTCTCTTTGATTTCCTGATTTCAGAACAAATCGGGAGAAGGTAGGATTCTCGTCAAAAGTTGAGTGACGGCCAGTTCTGATCTGGTGTCAGATTTGCTGGCTGTGTCAGCAGAATATTCCCCAATCAGCATTTTATTAAGGAGAGATATGGCGATGGCAACAACAATGACGAAAGAAAAATCGAAGTCGGCTCCCACTGGTCAACCTGAAATTAAGACGGGTGCGCTGTCGCGGAAGCCTGGTGATCTGGCTTCTTTTTTTGGACGTGCGCCGTTCTGGTCATTGCGGGATGAAATGGATCATTTGCTGACTCGTTTTTCTGATGACTGGAATAGTGGCTGGTTAACACAGGGGTTCGAAGCCTCACTTGACCTGTCCGAGACGAACGACAAAATCGAAGTTCATCTGGATGTTCCCGGAATCAAACCTGAAGAAATTGATGTGGAAGTCAGTGGGAATCAGTTGCGGATTACCGGCGAACGGAAAGAGGAGCAGGAAGAGAAAGGGAAAACCTTTCACAGAGTCGAACGACGTTCAGGCAGTTTTACACGTACGGTGACGTTGCCTTGTGACGTGAAGGAAGATGCAATCGAAGCCTGTTGTGATAACGGCGTGCTGACGATTTCACTACCGAAAGCAGAAGCCGTAAAGTCGCACAAGGTGACTGTGAAGCCGAAAGCCAAATAACTCCTGAGTAACTGGTCGCGGCTTTGCATTCCCGGGGTGGTGTGTCACATAAGGCGTGTTGTGGCACACCATCGTTATTTATGCAGGATGTAATAACGTTCGCGCAGTGTGCCGGTTACTGGCGATTTTCCAGGACCCACTGGATGGCGTGACGGGTGAGTTCTGTCGCGTTGGACAGATTCAGCTTGTGCTTGATGTTCTCGCGGTAAGTCTCGATCGTTTTGGCGCTTAAGTTCAGTTTGCTGGCGATCTGGCGTGTCGTCTCTCCCTGGCCGATCTGTTCGAAGACTTCGAGTTCACGGTCAGAGAGTTTTTCGATGGGGGAGACGTTTTCGTCTTCCGTGGCACCAATGGAACGACAGATCATACGTTCGGTAATGTCCTGGCTCAGATAGATTTTACCTGACAGGACGCGATTGATGGCATTGATGAGTTGTTCGGGAGCCTGCTGTTTGTTGACGTAACCATGAGCACCGGCACGGATACAGCGTTCTGCGAAGAGGTTTTCGTCGTGCATGGAGACGGCGAGCAGCTTGATCTGCGGAGATTGGGATTTGATATCTTTGATTAATTCGAGACCGCTGCCGTCAGAAAGTGAGATATCCACGATGATCAACTGTGGAGAACTGCTCCTGATCTGCTGCATCGCTTCGACTTTACCACCGGCTTGAGCGCAGACTTGCAGATCGTCTCTACGCTGGATCAGGTGTACGTAACCTTCCCGGACGATGGGATGATCATCGACAATCATGATGCGGGTGCAGGAACTACAATGAGAATCGTCTCTGGTGTGCTCTTCCATCACTGGCCCAAAGCAAGCAAGATTGTGGTCGAAGATTCGGATAGCAGAATTATTCTATACCTTGGGGGGTGATGGAGAACATCGTCCAATTTTGAAATTTTAATGTTAATTTCAAAATCGATCACCAGCGGAAATAGGCGGTCACGGGTTTGTCTTCAGGCATCTCAGAAGCTGATATTACATAAGGCGTTCCACCATGTTTATAGGTGTTACGGATAGCCCAGTTGAGCAGTGCGACATCTCCATTCTCTGGTTGAGCGTGCGTTTGGATCAAGTCGCCATCGTTGGGCAACCTTCCCCAGAGCTCTGAACCCAGTGGCGTAAACAGGGCTTCAATCCGGCCCTGGTCGGCTGCCTGCAGGATTTCTTCCAACTGGTGAGAGATCCGGGAGGTACCCAGATGCTGCTGATATTGTTCCCGGGCTTTACGAAACGGCGCACTTGAGATCTGCTCGATCACGGGTAAGGCGAGCTGATAGAGCTCCTGTTCATTGAGGTGATCGGGGGAGGTGGTGATTCCCTCAGCGATCAGATTTTTGGCGTGATAGTGCTTGCGGAACAGATTCTGTTGTTTTTCGGCTGTCACCAGAATCATCGGAGGGCCAGCGTTGTCCAGATTTTTTTCCAGCTGTTTTGCCAGGAGCTGGAAGTAATCGGAGAGGAGTTTCTCATTTTGTTCTTTGGTTAAGCCATGACCATGCTGCATGGATGCGTTATCGCCCCGGGCACCGGCGGCGGAAGTCGTGTGATATTGCAGCGATTCTTCAAACTGGGTGTTGGCAGAGATCTCTTCCAGGTTTGCGGGTACATTTTCCGGGAGCTCAAGCTGAGTGAACTCACCATTCTGATGGCGAAAGAGTCTGACGGATTTCGGGCAGATGGCCAGCAGATCAAAGTGATCGTTGTCGTAAACTTTATAAAACAGCGGATTCACATAAAAACTGTCTGCGACTGAAAGGCTCTGCGGACACTGGTATGCCAGATCGTACTGGTGAAACATGCCTGGCGCGACGAGAATGCAGAGCCCCTGCGCAGGACCACGTTCCCAGAAGGTAGCGTCATTCTGGATCTTTCTCGCGGGTTCCAGCAGGGTTCGGGTTTCGACGGCTCCCAGCCCCTGTGCCTGCAGACTGATTTCTGCTTCATCGAGCAGGTTTCTCAGATGGATGGGATCTTCGCCATGCTCAGAAACGGCCTGGTGCCGCGGTAAATAAATCGAAACACAAGGGCCTTGTTCCCATTCTGTCAGAGACTTGAGTTCATCGTGCGAGAGAGTCTTCATTGAACGCTCCTTGAGTATAAAAAATCGAAGATGCAAATTGACAAATGATCGGCGTGCCTGATCGCAAACTCAAATTGACCCACGCTGTGCTTTCAGCAACAGGATTAGTACGTTCTTTCATTAATCATTGTATGAATTAAATTGAGTGATGCGAATAAAATCAGAATACGGGCACCCGTTCTCAGAAATCCGGCTCTCAGGGAAATCGGAACCGGCAGCAGATTGAGAGCGATCTGGTACCAGCAGGCAGGGGGGATTTGAACTGAAACAGCCCACGATTCAGGTTGTATGATCCGGCTGATGATTTCCATTAAAGATAAGGTGGTTTTTCACATTGACTACTCCTTCCGTTATCAAGGCCAGTTCTTCTACAGTGCGGTAAGCGAGCCAGTGCGGAACGGTTCCTTCCAGAGTGACGACTCCGTCTGCGACTTCCACATCGATCGACTCTGTATTCAAATCCCGGTGGTGTTCGATTCCTTTGAGGATTTCCCGGGCGATATTATTATCTGACACGCCGTTCGTCGGGACGACAGAAAGCTCGTTCGTAATTCCGATGACCCCGGGAATGCTTTCCACCAGTTCTGCAGCCAGCTGTTTCTGTTGACAGGTCGGAACACAACCAATGAGAGTAATCCAGCCGCATTTGGCAGCGACTGTGATCTGGGAATGATCGACTTCAGGCGACCAGACGAGAACCGTTTCCGCGTTGGTGGACAGTTCTTTATCAGGAACGAGCGTGGGATGAAGCACCTGGATCTGATTTTCCACGGTAACCACCCCCTCAATCATTCGGGCATCCGCTTCTGCAGCATAGAAATCAGCCGTGGTGGGGACTTCACCTGTCAGAGAGACAACCCCTTTCTGCACGACGACCTTCACTTTTGCCGCATCGACTCTTTCATCCCAGTAAAGCTCGTCGACAACGAGTCGTTTGATGATTTCATCGGCCGTGGCAAATTCAGGCCGTTCTGTTGCAGGCGGCGTAGGTATCGACTCGTTCATCTGCGTCCCTGTTTTATCTATGAATTCAGATTCAGGAGAATTCGTTCCATCAGAATTCAGACTTCAGTTTAGAATCACGATCCGGAAATTGTATCAGGCATCAAGTCAGATTTGATATAGGATGATTTTCGTATTGCGGAATGGGGAGAATCCCGATGGTAGAGGACAGACGCTGATTCGCATTATCGAAATGATGTGTGAAGAAACCGCAAAGACATCGAAGCTGTCCGGGACAGGTATTCATTTCACATCGGTTCCTCCGTTTGCACTATAGACGCTGCCGGGAAAGCTGTATAAAATCGCAGCATTAAGAGAACCAGACACGCATCTTAGTGAGTTCAACGAAAGCAGAGGCTGCTATGGAGGCGAATCAGCTTCAGAAAATTCTGATGGAGCTGCGGTTCACCGCGGGTTTGTCAGAAGGAGATCAGCAGAAACTGGCTGCCATCTCGCGTCTCAAGGAATTCCCGGCAGGGGGAACGCTGTTTACCGAAGGGAGCGAACACAAGGATCTGTATGTGATCCGCAGTGGGCGCGTGGAGATCTGTATGACGATTCCCGCCCGAGGTTGTCTGCCGGTTCTGACTCTGGAAGCCGGCGATCTGGTCGGCTGGTCGACGGTCCTGCAGCAGGGCGAGATGACGGCGACGGTAGGAGCGATCGAAGATACCGAAGTCATCGCCATCAATGCCGAGGAACTCAGAGCGTTATGTGAGGCTGATCATGATATTGGTTATCAGATCATGCAGCGGATCGCGAAATCCCTCTCACAGCGTCTGGTCGCCTGTCGCTTGCAGGTACTGGATATGTATGGCGAGCATCCCGGTCAGACGCACCATGCGCAGAAAGGGGCTGCAGAATGACGGAAGCCCCACAGCCCGACAATCTGCGATCCTGTTATCTGTCAATGGAACAGTTTGCCAGACTGTTTGAAGTCCTGCAGGCTCACGATTATGAGATCATTGGTCCCACAATCGATCAGCAAGCGATTGTCTACGATCGGCTGACTTCGATTGATGATCTGCCTCGAGGCTGGACCGACATCCAGGAACCGGGCAAGTACCGACTGGAAGAACGCGGCGATCAGGCGCTGTTCGGCTATAATGTGGGGCCGCAGTCCTGGAAGAAGAATCTGTTTCCCCCGGTGAGTACACTCTCGGTTGCTAATCGCACCGAGAGTGGCTGGCAATTCAGTGAATCTGAAGAGCCGACTCCGAAATATGCCTTTCTGGGTGTGCGGGCCTGTGAACTGGCGGCGCTCGGCGTTCAGGATAAAGTTTTTGTTGGTGGCCCCTATGTTGATCCACAGTACCAGCGCAGACGGATGCAGGCACTGGTGATCGCCGTCAATTGTACTCAAGCGGCGTCCACCTGTTTCTGTACCTCCATGAATACAGGCCCCCGTTGCCGACAGGGATTCGATCTGGCTTTGACCGAGCTGGAAGAGGGATTTCTGGTAGAGGTCGCGACTGAACTGGGAGAAGAAATACTGCAGGAACTGGAGACGGTTGAAGTTTCAGAAGAGCAGGAATCCGCCGCAGAAACGGCGCGGCAGCAGGCGGTAGACCAGATCGAACGTGAATTTGACACGACCGATATCCGGGATCTGCTGCTGTCGAACCTGGAACACCCCCAGTGGGACGATGTCGCGGAGCGTTGTCTCTCCTGTACCAACTGTACGATGGTCTGCCCGACCTGTTTCTGCAGTTCGGTGGAGGAAGTCAGCGATCTGAGTGGTGAGCATGTGGAACGCCAGCGGGTGTGGGATTCCTGTTTTAACGTCGAATTCAGTTACATGAACGGGGGACTGGTGCGAAACAATGTGCGCAGCCGCTACCGTCAGTGGCTGACCCACAAACTGGCGAGCTGGATCGATCAGTTTGGGACCTCCGGGTGTGTGGGATGTGGACGCTGCATTACCTGGTGTCCGGTGGGTATTGATTTAACAGCAGAAGTGACCGCGATTCGGAAGTCGCCATCATGAGTGAGAATTCTCCTGTAGCAGCATGTCATTCTGATCCCCAGCCAAACGCCTGGGTATCGCAGACTGCAGTGATTCGCGAAATCCGTCCCGAGGTTAGTGGCGTGACCACTTATCAGCTGGCGTTGACTGATCCCACTGCTGCAGAGTCGTACCGCTTTCGACCAGGGCAGTTTAATATGTTGTATGTACCCGGGGCGGGCGAGTCTGCGATTTCCATGAGTGGGGATCCGGATTCTCTGGAAACCCTGACACATACAATTCGTGAGGCGGGGAATGTGACGCGGCGGATTGCTGACATGAGGGTCGGAGACACGCTGGGATTGCGCGGGCCATTCGGAACCAGCTGGCCCGTGGAACAGTGTGCGGGCAAAGATGTGATTCTGGTGGCGGGAGGAATCGGCCTGCCTCCGTTACGACCGGTGATCTACCACATGCTGTCAGAGCGGGAGAAGTACGGACAGATTACACTGTTGTACGGCGCCCGCACTCCGGAGATGTTGCTCTATACTGACGAATTTCAGCGCTGGCGGGAACAGGGGCTGGATGTGCGGGTCACCGTGGATCGGTCGGCACCTGGCTGGCAGGGGAATGTAGGCGTGGTTCCCCAGTTGCTGGAACGACTGCAGAAATTTGATCCAGCGAACACAGTCATGATGATCTGTGGACCGGACATCATGATGCGTTTTACCGCACGGGGGGCACTGCAGCGGGGCATGACGACAGAACAGATCTGGGTTTCGACCGAACGTAATATGCAGTGTGCCGTGGGCCTCTGTGGGCACTGTCAGTTAGGTCCGGAATTTATCTGCAAGGATGGGCCCGTCTTTCGTTATGATCTGATTTCTCCCTACCTGAAAGTGGAGGGCCTGTAAGCATGTGTAAACCCCGACTGGCCGTTTTCAAGTTCGCATCCTGCGATGGCTGTCAGCTGTCGCTGCTGGATGCCGAGGATCACCTGCTGGCGGTTGCGGATGCCGTGGAGATCGTCTATTTCCCGGAAGCGACCAGCCGCATGGAAGAAGGGCCCTATGACATCGCCCTGGTGGAAGGTTCGGTGACCACGCCTCACGATGCCGAGCGGATTCAGCAGATCCGCAAGGATGCCCGCTACCTGATGACAATCGGTGCGTGTGCCACTGCGGGAGGCATTCAGGCTTTGCGGAACTGGGCCGACGAAGAAGAGTTCATGCGGTACGTTTATGCCACCCCGGAATATATTCAGGTCCTGGAGACGTCCACTCCAATTTCAGAGCACGTGCACGTCGACTTCGAATTGCGGGGCTGCCCGATCAACCAGTATCAGTTGATTGAAGTCATTCGCTCATTGCTGGCAGGGCAGACGCCGCGTACACCCCGGCACAGCGTCTGTCTGGACTGCAAACGCCGGGGAACGGTCTGTGTCACGGTTGCCCAGGGAACGGCCTGTCTGGGGCCGGTCACCCAGTCCGGCTGTCATGCACTCTGTCCCAGTTACAACCGGGGCTGCTACGGCTGTTTTGGTCCTGCCCTGCAGGCCAATCTGGTCAGTCTGTCCGAACAGATGGAACGGGAAGGGGCTTCGAAAGCGGAGATCGCGCACAAGCTGAAGAACTTTAACGCGTATTCACCCGCCTTCCGGAATGAGAGTACGCGACTGGTGCAGCTGGAGGGAGATCAGCGCGGATGAACGAGCGCAGAATCAAAGTGGAAACGATGACACGCGTCGAAGGCGAAGGGGGGCTGTTCGTTCGCCTGCAGGGCGAGGCTGTCGAAGAAGTCCGCCTGGAAATCTACGAGCCCCCGCGTCTGTTTGAGGCGCTCTTGCGGGGGCGTCCGCTGGAAGATGCACCGGATATCACGGCCCGGATTTGCGGGATCTGTCCTGTGGCGTATCAGATGAGCAGCGTACATGCGATGGAAATGGCACTGGGCGTGACGATCACTCCCGAAATCCGCCGGCTGCGACGTTTATTATATTGCGGGGAATGGATTGAAAGTCACGGGCTGCATATGCATCTTTTGCATGCACCGGATTTCCTGGGATTTGAAAGCGGGCTGGAGATGGCCAAACAGTTTCCGGATGAAGTCAACCGGGGCTTGAGGCTGAAAAAACACGGGAACCATCTGGTGGACATGCTGGGTGGACGAGCTATTCATCCCGTCAATGTCTGCGTGGGGGGCTTTTATCGGATCCCCAGTCGTAACGAGTTTCAGAAACTGGTCCCCGATTTTGAATGGGGGCTGAACGCCGCCATCGAGACGACCCGCTGGGTTGCGGGGTTTGACTATCCCGAACTGGAATCGGACTGCGAATTTGTTTCCCTCTCCCATCCCGACGAATACCCGATGAATGCAGGGGTGATGAAAACCAGTTCGGGGGACGAGGTGGAAGTCATTCGGTACCGGGACGAATTCCAGGAACAGCAGGTCCCGCATTCGACGGCCCTGCATGCGCTGCGCAAGTCGACCGGGCGTCCGTATCTGCTGGGACCTTTGTCGCGGATGAATCTGAACCGGGAGAAACTGTCCCCGGCGGCGCGGAAGCTGGCCGATGAGATCGGGTTCGAACCGGAATGTCGCAATCCGCATCGGGCCATTATTGCGCGGGGGCTGGAACTCGTGCATGCGTATGAAGAGGGGCTACAGATTCTTCGCGACCAGCATTCCACGCGTCAGCCGCGCATGTCATACGATTACCAGGCGGGCGTGGGGATGTCAGCCACGGAAGCCCCCCGAGGGACCTTGTTTCATCGTTATGAAATTGACGCGGAGGGGAAGATAGTCGAGGCAGATATTATTCCTCCCACGTCGCAGAACCAGGCCCAGATCGAAGTGGATCTGAAAGAGTGGGTGCGGCAGGTCGTGGCAGACGACGATCAACAGGCGGCCCGCAAATGTGAAAACCTGGTTCGGGCTTATGACCCGTGCATCAGTTGTTCCACCCATTTCCTGAAGGTGACAATCGATCGGTCCTGAGTTATGACAGAACCCCGACAGATTCAGATTGCAGGTATCGGCAGCCCGCACGGTGATGATCAGGCTGGCTGGGAGTTGGTTCGCGCGCTGCAGCAGCGAGGCTTGTCTCAGGCTCAATTTCATCTGTCACGTACGCCGGACGACCTGCTGAACTGGCTGGATTCCGGTCAGACCTTAGTGGTCTGTGATGCCTGTCGCGGGGCGGGAGAAGTTGGTAGTGTGCATCGCTGGCAGTGGCCGTCTGCTGAACTGAAACAGATGAGCTGGTCCGGCACGCATCAGATTTCGCTGCCGGGTGTTTTGTCGCTGGCGGAGCAGTTGGGGCAGCTTCCGGAGCAGGTAGTCGTCTGGGGAGTGGAAGTCTCGGAAATGTCTCTTGGAGAAAAAATCTCAAGCGTCGTCGCAGAAGGGATTACACAGGCCGTCGAGTCGATCTGCCGGGAGTGGGCTGTCACTGAATCAGTGGAGGTCGATCATGCATGAACGGTCACTGGTGCAGACGCTGTTAAAGCAGGTACAGCAGATCGTGGCGGATGACGGCGGTGGCCGCGTGAAAGAGATCCAGGTGCAGGTAGGTGACCTGTCCGGAGTGGAGCCGTTGCTGTTTGAAGCTGCGTTTGCGGAACTGGCTGCCAATGTCTTTTCGGAGGAATGTGGCCTGCTGCTGGAAGTGGTGCCGGTCAAGGCGGAGTGCAGTCTGTGTGGGCAGCGGTTTGAAGTACAGAATTATGAATTCCTCTGTCCTGTCTGCGGGAGGGGGCCGGTGGATGTGACCCAGGGAGACCAGGTGAAACTGATGAGTATCACCGTCGATTCAGAAGATATGGTAGAGGGAGTGAAGTCATGAATCAGCGTGTGCTGACCATCAGACGTGATATCCAGGCGGAGCAGAAAGCGGATGCGGCTGCAGAGCGTGAACGGCTGGGACAGCGGGGAACCCTGGTGGTAAACCTGCTTTCTTCGCCCGGGGCAGGGAAGACCGCTCTGCTGGAAGCAACAGCGCGTCATTTTGCAGGTCGACGCAGCATGGCTGTGCTGGTGGGAGATCTGGAGACGGATCGGGACGCCCAACGGCTGGCACCGCTGGTGCCGGTCGCTCAGCTGACGACGGGAGGAGCCTGTCATCTGGAATTGCCACTGGTGAAACGGGGGTTGCAGGCACTGGGGGATCCGGCGGTCGATTTTCTGTTTATCGAGAACGTGGGCAATCTGGTCTGTCCGGCTTCGCACGATCTGGCAGAACATCTGCGTGTGGTGCTGATTAGTACGACGGAAGGAGACGATAAGCCGGGTAAGTACCCCAAGATGTTTCGTACGAGTCAGGCGATGGTCGTGACCAAGCTGGATCTGCTGCCGCATGTGCCGTTTACTCTGGAGGCGGTGACTGCGGATGCGCTGAAAATACAGCCTGAACTCGAAGTGCTGTCGACGTGTGCCCTCGATGGTCGCGGGATTCAGGAGTGGTGTGACTTTCTGGAACAGCAGTATCAGGAAAAGATTGAATCCGTTTATGAACCGGCAGGCAATCAGTAATCCGGAAGCAACGCAGGTCGCGGTTCAGTTTCTGTGGAACGGTCGCGTGCAGGGGATCGGACTGCGACCGGCGGTAGCATGCTGGGCGCGCGAACTGGGGCTGGCAGGTTCGATCTGTAATACTTCTGCGGGAGTGCAACTGCGGGTGGAAGGACCTGCTCAACTGGTCGCGCGGTTTGAAGAAGAACTGGAGTCACACCTGCCGACTGAGGCGGTGCTTGAGACCCGGGAGCGTCAGCCGATCGAATGTGAAGCATTGAGGTCCTTCGAGATCCTGGAGAGTGACGAAGACGGACCGTTGAGGACTGAGGTACCACGCGATCGAGCGGTCTGCCCGGCGTGCCTGGAAGAACTGACCGACCCTGCAGATCGTCGCTTTCAATATCCATTCATCAGTTGTACGGACTGCGGCCCCCGTTATTCCCTGATACGAAGCATGCCTTACGAGCGACGACAGACCGGAATGGCAGAGTTTGGGATGTGTGCCGAGTGTGCTGCCGAATATGAGTCGGCTGCCGATCGTCGGTTTCATGCCCAGACGATTGCCTGTTCGGAATGTGGGCCGCGTGTCTGGTGTACTGACTCCCGGGGACGGGAGATCGTTGTGGATCAGGCCGCGATACAGGCGGCAGCTCAAGCTTTGAAGCAGGGTCAGATTGTGGGGCTGCGTGGCCTGGGAGGTTATCAGTTTCTGGCGGATGCCCGCTCTGATGCTGCAGTTCAGAAGCTGCGAGAACTGAAACAACGTCCGGCTAAGCCGCTGGCGGTGATGGTGAGTTCACTCGCTGAGGCACGCACGCTGGCAATTCTGAATGACACGGAAGAGCAGGAGCTCTGCTCTCCCGCAGCGCCAATTGTATTGTTGCGTGCCCGTCGTGATGCTGGCCTGTCCTGCGATTTGAATTCCGGTTTGCAGACAGTGGGGGTGATGTTGCCCACCACGCCTTTGCATGCGCTGCTACTCAACGCGTGTGAGTTTCCGCTGGTCGTCACCAGCGCCAATCGGGAGGGAGAGCCGATTGCCTGTCAGGCAGATCAGATTGATGCGGGACTGCGTGCGGGAGCGGACCTGTGGCTGGAGCATGACCGACCGATTGAACGCCCTATTGATGACAGTGTCGTGCGAGTGATGGCGGGGCAGAGTGTGACCATTCGCCTGGCACGCGGACTGGCTCCGCTGCCGCTGCCGATTGCCTTTGACGAGCCGTTAATAGCGACGGGAGGCCAGCAGAAATCTGCGTTTGCATTTTGTAATGGAAAGCAGTCCGTTTTGGGACCGCACATGGGAGAGCTGGAGTGTCTGCCAGCCTGTGAGCGGTACCTGGAGCAGTTGCAGTCGCTGCAGAGCCTGTATGACTTTGCTCCGGCGGGGCTGGTTTGTGATCAGCATCCGGACTACTTCACCACCCAGTGGGCGGAGCGTGTCGGGATTCCGCTGGAAAAGGTACAGCATCATTATGCACACATACTCGCCGGGATGCTGGAGCAGGGCTGGCTGGACCGGAAGGTTCTGGGAGTCGCATTGGATGGAACCGGCTGGGGGACGGACCAGACGATCTGGGGGGGCGAATTCCTGCTCTCAACGGCTACCGAATATGAGCGCGTGGGCCGCCTGCGGCCTTTTGCTCTGCCGGGGGGAGAACAGGCGATTCGAGAACCGTGGCGGATTGCAGTGATGCTGGTGGCGCAGTCACTCGGTGAACAGGCCGCTTTAATGCTCGGAACTGAGGTTGAGCCAGCCGAGCCGCTGCTGAGAATCGGGAAGTCCAGCAGGCTCTCACCATTGACCAGTAGTGCGGGGCGGCTGTTTGACGGCGTGGCAATGCTGATTCTGGGATGCCGTCATTCCGGCTTCGAAGGTCAGCCGGCAATGCTGCTGGAAGCCACCTGTGATTATTCAGAGACGGGAGCGTATGAGATGCCGATCCATGAGGGGGAGCTGCGAGAACTCGACTGGCGACCGGCGGTGACTCAAATCTGGGAGGATCGCAGGCGAGGTGTCTCTCCGGGGCGGATGGCGATGCGTTTTCATCGGGGGCTGGCACGAGCGATTGCTCGTTTTGGTTCGTTTTATTCGCAGCTGCCCGTTGTGCTGGGAGGGGGCGTGTTTCAGAATCGATGTCTGGTGGAGTTGCTGGCGGAAGAATTTGCACAGAGCGGGCAGGAGCTGGGATTGCCGGGACGGATTCCCCCCAATGACGGGGGGCTGGCGGCAGGGCAACTGGCGCTGGCGATTGCCAGGCGGGAAGGGAGAGACACGATTCGATGTGTTTAGGAATACCGGGGAAAATTATACGGTGGCTGGAGCGGGACGGAGTCTTCGCCCAGGCGGAGGTCGAATTTGACGGCGTCCGTCGCGTGGTTCACATGGCGTGTGTGACGGAAGCGGAGGAAGGGGAGTACGTGATTGTCCACGCCGGCATTGCGATCAGTCGGATTGATCCCGAGGAGGCGGAACAGATCTTCCAGACGCTGGCAGAAATGGGGGATGACGAAGGCTGGCATGCAACTGAGACGGACGATGCGGGGGAAGATTCATGAAATATCTGGATGAATACCGTGATCCCGAGGCGGCACAACGCCTGCTGACAGAGATCCGTAAGACAGCGACTCACTGCTGGACGCTGATGGAAGTCTGTGGAGGTCAGACGCATAGCCTGTTGCGGCACGGGATTGCGGCCGAACTGGAGGGGACCGTGGAGCTGATTCATGGTCCCGGTTGTCCGGTGTGTGTGACCGATCAGGGGGCGATCGATTTTGCCTGCCAGCTGGCACAGCGGGAGGATGTCATTCTGGCCAGCTTTGGCGATATGTTGCGCGTACCGGGGAGCGACAGTTCGCTGCTGGATGTGCGGACGGCAGGCGGGCGGGTGCAGGTTGTGTATTCCCCTCTGGACGCCGTCGAACTGGCCCGCCGGTATCCGGAACGGCAGGTGGTGTTCTTTGCAGTCGGGTTTGAAACGACGGCTCCTGCGACGGCACTGGCGGTCAGGCAGGCGGATCGGGACGGGCTGGAGAATTTCAGCCTGTTGGTCTCGCATGTCCGCGTGCAGCCCGCGATGGAGACGCTGGTTGAGGCGCCGGATCATCGGGTGCAGGCCTTTCTGGCGGCCGGGCATGTATGTACGGTGATGGGGTATGAATCTTACGAGTCGTTTGTGGAAACATATCGGCTGCCCGTGGTGGTGACCGGATTCGAACCGCTCGATTTACTGGAAGGGATTCTGGCCTGTGTGAGGCAACTGGAGCAGCAACAGGCCCGACTGGAGAACTGTTATGCCCGCTCCGTGCAGGAGGCAGGAAACCGGGCCGCCCGGGATCTGGTGCAGGAAATCTACCAGGTGAGCGATCGGGCCTGGCGCGGTTTTGGAGTGATTCCCCGGGGCGGACTGGAACTGAGTCCCGAATGGAGCCAGTATGATGCCCGGATCCGGTTCGAGAAACAGGCTCTGCCGGTGTTGGAAAATGAAGAGTGCCGGAGTTTTGACGTGATGACGGGACAGCTGAAGCCGACGGCTTGCCCCCATTTTGGAAAACGCTGTCGACCGGAAACCCCACTGGGAGCACCCATGGTCTCGTCGGAAGGGGCCTGTGCCGCCTATTATCGATACGGGATGTCTGCTGATCACGCGACTGCCTGAGGCAGGGCGTTACGCTGAGAAATGAGAAGAAACTGACTATGAGTGAGCGGGAACGGAATTTATCGGGCAGCTGGCAGTTGAACTGTCCGGTTTTGCTGCTGACTACGTCAGACTGTGTGACGCTGGCGCATGGCGAGGGGGGGCGCCTGTCACGAAAGCTGATTCAGGAATGTATTCTGAAAACACTTCAGCCGGTCTCATCTTTATGTCTGAACGATGCGGCTCCGCTGCCCCGGAGTGAACGTCCGCTGGCCATGACGACAGACAGTTATGTGATTACGCCGCTGTTTTTTCCGGGAGGCGACATTGGATCGCTGGCGGTTTATGGCACAGTGAATGATCTGGCGGTCAGTGGAGCCCGGCCTCTGTGGCTGACGCTGTCACTGATTATCGAGGAAGGGCTGCCGCTGGCGGTGCTGGAGCGGATTCTGGAAAGTGTTGCCCAGACGGCAGCAGAGACCGGGGTGCAGATCATGGCCGGGGATACGAAGGTGGTCCCCCGCGGGGCCGCCGATGGACTGTTTATCAACACGGCGGGAGTCGGGGAACTCATGGACCCGGTGCCTGTGGGGCCCGATAGAATTCAGGCGGGGGACGAGTTGATTGTCAGTGGCCCCGTTGGTCAGCACGGCATAGCGGTCATGGCGGTGCGGGAAGAGCTGGGAGTGGAACCGGTGCCTCAAAGTGATTCCGGCTCACTGTTCCCGGCGGTGGAAAACCTGCGGCATAAGCTGGGCGCGCGGGTCCGCTGTCTGCGGGATGCGACGCGTGGCGGAGTGTCGGCGGTGCTGCATGAATGGGCTGCCGCTAGCGATATGACGCTGAGTATTGAGGAACGCCTGATCCCGGTAACGCCCGAGGTGCGGGGGATCAGCGAACTGTTGGGACTGGACCCGCTGCATATCGCCAATGAGGGGACGATGCTGATCGCTGTCGAGCAGGGAGCGGGGGCAGAGGCGGTTGCTGAACTGCAGGGATTGCCGGGGATGAGTGGGGCGCAAAAGATCGGCGAGGCGCGGGAACGAGGCATCGCTGCCGTCACGGTGCGGCGCACACTGGGAGCAGAGCAGCCGTTAGCGGACCCCCTGGGGAGTCCGCTGCCTCGGATCTGCTAGTTGCGGGAGCGAATTACTCGTGATCACGGTCGATAGTGAACCGCAAGTTGAGGGTCTGGGACGTATCACGCAACATGCGATCGTGATTCTGTTTATGCAGGTTCTGTTTGTAGTATTCATCCATTTCTTTGAGGATATCGTGCCGACTGACAATGCCCAGCAGGTGGCCATTTTCCACGACCGGCAGATGCCGCAGCTTGTGACTGTTGAAGACAGATACCAGCGAGAACAGTTCGGTACTGGGTGAAATACAGATCGGGTGCGCGGTCATGATGGTGCGTGCGGTCTGTGGAGGGCTGGGGAAGCCGAAGAAGACTTCATCAGAGAGCGCACACAGGCAGTCATGTTCGGAGATAAAGCCGATGAGAATCTTTTTACCGTCTTTCAATTCCACCACGGGGGCATTGGAGACATTATGTTTCAACAGGAAATGGATCACGTCGGACATGTGCATGTCCGGAGTGACTACTTCAACATGAGTGGTCATGAAGTCGCTGGCGACGGGGGAGGGTTTTTGATCAGTCATGGTACTGTGCTTTCTATTATGAAAATTAAAGACAGTGGTTGGTTAGATTTAAATAGAAATTACGTGTCATTCTTCTTTGAGTGCTTCAAATCCGGTGACGACATCCAGGAGTTCCTCGGTGATTGCGGTCTGGCGACGCTGGTTGAATTCCGCCTGGAGATTCACCAGCCGCTCTTTAATATTGTGTTCAGCTGCCTGCATGGATGCAATCCGACTGGCATTTTCTCCCGCCTGTGATTCTGCACAGGCACGAAAGAGCGAAACAAACAGGTATTGTCGAATCAGCCGGGACAGCAATATTCCGGGCGGCATCGTATAAAAAGGGAGTGTTCGAGAAGCTGCGGTCGCTGATTGGTGCTGTGCGAGCTGAGCCGGGTCGATGGGTAACAACTGTTGCGCATGTGGTTTGTAGGATGAGGCGGTCACCCGCTGGTTATAGAAGATGAAGATTCTGCCCAGGTGGCGTTCAAAACGCCAGCGATCAATTTGAGCGAGGATATCCGCGACCAGGGGGGAAATTCCAGTGACGGCCCCTGGCAGATTGAATTCAAAATCGATCGTGCAGCCTGCATCCAGGATTTTGCCGGAGATACGGGAGCCGATGACCATCCAGGCATGCTGCGTAGCCGGCTGGGGATCCTGCGCGAAGTAGTCCAGGGCATAAGAGCCGATCTGTTCGTTGAACTGACCACACATACCCTGATCAGAGCCAAAGACGATGATCCCTGTGGAACCGGCGCTCTGCAGTTCGGAGAGACTGGTCTGTGGAGGCAGATTTCTGAGAACCATAGCCAGCCCCCGGTTCACCGTTTCGGCGAAGTCTTCCAGTGAATCGACGGCCTGTTCGTACTGACGAATACTGACTGCGGCCAGCGTCTTCATCGTCCGGACCACTGATTCCAGATCCTGGGTGCTGTCGATACTGCGTTTTAACGTTTCAAAGTCCTGCATCGTACCGTTTCATCTTAAGCCTGGTCCTGTGTGAATTGACTTACCTGCTTTTGGGCTGCCTCCACGATGGCCTGCTGGTCATCGTCTGTCAGTTTTTTTCCTTCCAATATTGCTTCGCTCAAATGTGGGAAATCGGTTTCGAGAATGGGAGCGATGAATTCTTCCAATGTGCGAATATGTTTCAGATCCGACTCATCAAACACGCCTGCCGCCATCGCCACCAGGACCGAGATCTGCTGGGGGACTGAAAGAGTCTGATACTGTGGCTGTTTGAAGATTTCACGGACACGTCGGCCCCGTTCCAGTGTGGCCAGCGTTTCTTCATCCAGCCGGCTGCTGAACCGGGAGAAGGTTTCGAGTTCTTCAAACTGGCTGTAGGAGAGCCTCAAATCGCCGGCGACGGCCCGGTAAGCGGGGAGTTGTGTCTTGCCTCCGACACGAGACACGGAACGGCCCACATCGACGGCAGGCAGAATCCCTTTCTGGAACAACTGGGGAGAAAGATAGATCTGACCATCGGTGATCGAAATCAGATTTGTAGGGATATAGGCCGACAGATTCTGTGCTTCCGTTTCGGCAACGGGGAGAGCCGTCAGCGAGCCTCCCCCCAGACGTTCGTGCAAATGCGTAGAACGTTCCAGCAGTCGGGAATGCAGGTAGAAAATGTCGCCGGGAAAGGCTTCCCGTCCGGGGGGACGCCTCAGCAGCAATGAGAGTTCGCGGTAGGAACGGGCATGGGAAGTCAGATCGTCATAGACGACCAGCACATCCTGTCCGCGATCCATGAAGTACTCGCCGAGTGTGGTTGCTGCATAGGGAGCGACGAACTGCAGTCCCGGAGGAGCGTCGCTTTCGGCAACAACGACAGCGGTATAATCCAGGGCTCCATGTTTGCGGAGATCGTCAATGACTTTCGCGACGGCGGTGTTCCGCTGGCCAATAGCGCAGTAGATGCAGATGACATCCTTGTTTTTCTGATTGAGAATTGTGTCGATGGCGATGGCGGTTTTACCGGTCTGTCGGTCTCCTAGAATCAGTTCCCGCTGGCCGCGGCCGATGGGAATCAGGGCGTCGATGACTTTCAGGCCGGTCTGTAGTGGCACAGTGACAGGGGAGCGGTCTGTAATCGAAGCGGGATCGCGTTCGTAAGGCCGACGTTCGGCAGCAGAGACAGGGCCGTGTCCATCCAGGGGCCGCCCGACCGGATCAATGACGCGACCGATTAAGGATTCGCCAACCGGAACGTCCAGCAGACGATGTGTGCGACGGACTTCATCACCGGCGGTCAACTGATCACTGGGGTCCAGCAGGACGACGCCGACTTCATCCGGATCCAGGTTCAATGCCAGCCCGAGGACGTGGTTCGGGAACTGGAGCAGTTCCTCTGATTGTACGTTGGGGAGTCCACTGACCCGGGCGTGGCTGCGTCCGACATAGGTCACCTTGCCGATTTCGATCAGACGAGGATCGAAATCGTGCTGCTCTAACACGCCGCCGAATTTACTGAACGTGTTATCCAGTAGGATCTGAATGTCGGGATGAATGGTCATGAATTGCTTTCACGCAGGTGATGTTTCAAAACATTTAAGTCGAGGGTGAAACTTCAACGCCGGATTCCAGGGTGATGACTTCGTTCAGGGAACGGACAAATTCTTCTTCCAGTTCTTCGAGTGGTTCCTGCAGGTTCCAGGCGACTTTATATCCGGAGATGTGCAGATCGATGCCACAGATCAGATCGGGTCTTTCGCGGTATTGGATTTCGATTTTGGTTTCGAGAAAATCGTGGATGAATTTGCTGACGCGCTCTCGATCTGATTTTCCCAGTTCCAGAGCACTTTCCACCAGAACAGTACTGTCCGGAGCTCTGAGTAAATCCCGGAATTTCAGTTTCTGCTGCTCTTCAATCTGACTGACACGGTCCAGAAAAACCGAAATGGTCTGTTGTTGCAGGTCGGCATTGGCCAGCTCTTTCAGGACGCACTGGCTCATGTGGTGGATATGTCCGGCCATCCGCACACGGGCTTCGCGGAGGAATGACTCCCGCTCCCGATGCAGGGCCCGGTACCATTCTTCTTTTTCTTCATCGACTTCCGCGCGGGCGCGGGCCAGATGCTCTTCGCGCCAGCGCTGGATCTCTTTGCCTGCCTCGGCCAGTAGTTCGTCTTTGGCGTGCGTCAGTTCCGCCGTCTTCTGCTGATAGCTGGCTGCTTCTGCTTCGGCCTGCTGCTGAATGTCGATGGCTTTCTGGTGCTCGTCAGCGATCTTCTGTTCCCGCTTGTGCATCGCCTTTGTGATCGGCTTATACAGGAAGTGCGTCAACAACCAGACCAGAACCAGGAAGTTGAGGATTTGAGCCGTAAACGTAAACCAATCAATGGACATGATTCTATCCTGAGTGTACTGCGGAGCTGATTATTTACCGGTGGCCTGCAGGAAGTGATTCCAGAAGGGATTCGCAAAAATGAGAATCATCGAAATCACAAAACAGTAAATCGCCGTGGATTCGATCATGGCGAGTCCCACAAACAGGGTCCGCGTGATTGTGCTGGCCTCGTCAGGCTGCTGGGCGATGGCACTGAGAGCCTGTGCCAGCGCGCGGCCTTCCCCCAGGGCGGGACCAATCGACCCCATGCCCGTGGTGATGCCTGCGGTAAATATCGAGACTGCTGCGATGAGAGTATCTGTATCCATAGATGTATATCCTCGTTTATGATGATTCTTTGTGAGTCGATTGAGTGTTCGAAATTCCGGATTGAGCGTCCTCTGTATGTTCCGGGCCATGGTTGACCTGGGTGGCGGAGGCGATGTAGACCATGGCCAGGACGGCAAAAATATAAGCCTGGATCATCCCGGTTAAGAGACCAAAGGCATCCATCAGAATCGGAACGAACAGGGGGACGAAGCCGAGCAGGATGGCTCCGATGACCGATCCGCTCATGATATTTCCGTAGAGGCGGACAGCCAGAGCCAGGGTTCGCGAAAATTCGCCCACTACATTAAAGGGCAACATTAATACGGAAGGCCGAATATACTGTTTCAGATAGCCTCCAATCCCCTGGTGGGCGATTCCATAAATGGGAACGGCGACAAAGACGCAGGTGGCCAGCGCGGCGGTGGTGGAAATGGAACTGGTGGGAGCACGGTAGCCGGGCACGATCGAGAGCATGTTGGACGTGACGATGAATAAAAACAGGGTTCCGATAAACGGCATATAGGGGCCGGGCTCCTGCTGACTGACTTCCCGGATCTGGTCCCGCAAGCCGAGCACGAGAACCTCCAGCAGATTCTGTCCCCGGGAAATATGGGGGCCACTGGTGAGGCGACGTGTCACGAACCAGGAACCGAGAACGAGTATCGCCATTACCAGCCAGGTAAACAGGATGGTTCGGTTCAGCAGCATCCATTCCCACTGCCAGAGTGGTGTATCAGGTGAAATATCCATTCAGGCTGACTTTCCAGAGACGGAGGCATTGAGTGAACGGGTATAACGGGTAATGACCATTCGCGCGATGATGAAACCAGCCAGGCAGGCAGCCATGCGTTGCCAGCGAAACGCTTCGGAGAGCCAGATTCCCACAAACCAGAAGCCGGCCAGCGTGATCAGCGTGCGCCCCAGAGCACTGGCGAGGAACAGCAGCCAGGGGGCCGACGACTTCTGCAGGTGCTTCACGGTCAGCCAGAGTCCGCCGAAAAAGAGGCTGCCCAACAGGAGCCCCACGATCAGACTGAGTATAAGTTGGATGCTGAATGGTAAACTCATCGGTCAACGTTTCCTTCTTTATGGATCCATTTCCAGGCGTTCGCGCAGCCCAGGGCGATGCCGCCGATTAACAGCATCAGGCTCCAGGAATAGCGGGAGGGCCAGCGGGAGTCGATCCACATCCCCAACAGGGCACCTGCCACAGCGGGAATGGTGACCGACCAGCCGATCAGACCAAACATCCCCAGGCCGAACCAGATGGTGTGATGTTTCTCTTCGCGGGCCTTTAATTTTCGGGCCTCCTGGGAGGCGATCCGTTTTTCGATCTGACTGCGATTATGCAGGTGTAAGGGATGGCCCCGCATCTCAGAGGATCCTGAGTCGTTTTCCTGTTCGGGAGGCAGATCAGACATCGGCGGTGATCCCCTGTTTGACAAAGTGTCTCAGAATATCGGCTTCCAGCCGGGCGATGGCAGAACGAACGGTTCGTTCCCGTTCATTGATGGCTTCAAACTGTTCGGCGACCTGCTGGCGGAGGGTTCCCAGGTCTTCACCGCGAACGGCATAGATCGTCGAGACGCGTACTTCCTCACCCGTTTTGGTGAGAATTCCGCCGCCGATTCCGAGGTAGTGTTCCAGGTTCTGGTCATCGACGTAAGTGAGAATCCCGGGGAGCAGGGCAGACAGAAAATCGACGTGCCGGGGCAGCAGGCAGAAGGCTCCGTTTTCCGCTTCCGCAATGACTTTCGTGACGGACTGATCCACCAGAATTTCTGTCGGTAACAGGACCTTGAGTTTCATTGATGGTCTCCTTTGTCACCTCGTGAGACTTCGTCAATCGGACCAATCATATACAGGGCGCGTTCGGAAACATCTTGAAACTCATCGTTCAGGATGCGTTCACAGCCATCCAGGGTTTGATCCAGTGTGACGAATTTTCCTTCGTAGCCGGTAAACTGTTCGGTACTGAAGAAGGGCTGCGTTAAAAAACGTTCCAGGCGTCGTGCGCGATTGACAGTCCGGCGGTCTTCCCGAGAGAGTTCTTCCAGTCCCAGCATGGCGATGATGTCTTTGAGGTCTTCGTAATTCGCCAGGGTACTGCGAACGGCTTGTGCGACCTGGTAATGGTGGTCGCCGACAATCG
Organism: Gimesia panareensis; assembly: GCF_007748155.1. Lineage (GTDB taxonomy): Bacteria > Planctomycetota > Planctomycetia > Planctomycetales > Planctomycetaceae > Gimesia > Gimesia panareensis. The sequence goes on along the minus strand of NZ_CP037421.1, from coordinate 5,051,784 downwards.
GGGGCATCAGCATTTTGGAACTGGAATTCAGCAGGTCGATCGCCGGATAAAGCCCTTCCGAAGCGCGTTTCCTTGAGAGAACTACAGAGGTCGAGAGATGAGCGAACGTGTGGACCGCAGAGGGGTCAGTAAAGTCGTCAGCCGGGACGTAAACCGCCTGCACCGAAGTGATTGAGCCACTCGTGGTGGTGCAGATCCGTTCTTCCAACTCAGCCAGGTCCGAGGCGAGCGTGGGCTGGTAACCGACGCGGGAGGGGAGTTCTCCCATCAGGCCTGAGACTTCGGTGCCCGCCTGGATGAAGCGAAAGATATTGTCGATGAGCAACAGGACATCCTGGTGCTGTTCGTCCCGAAAATACTCTGCCATCGTGAGAGCGGCATGCCCAACGCGGAAACGGGCACCGGGGGGTTCGTTCATCTGGCCGAAGACCATGACGGTATTGTCAAGGACTCCGGCGTCTTTCATTTCACGGTAGAGTTCTTCGGCTTCACGACAGCGTTCGCCGATCCCACAGAAGAGGCTGACCCCTTTATGGGCTCCAACGACATTGTGAATCAACTCGGTGATCAGGACTGTTTTACCGACGCCGGCGCCACCAAACAGGCCCGCTTTGCCTCCCCGTTCGAGGGGGGCGAGCAGGTCGATGGCTTTGATCCCGGTTTTGAATATTTCTGAGCGTGGGGGCCGTTCGACCAGGGCCGGGGAGGGGTGATGGATCGAACGCCAGCTGGCGTCATCGATGGATTCACCGAAGTCAATTGGCTGCCCGAAGACATTCAACATCCGTCCCAGGAGTTGCTGGCCGACGGGGACTTTCAGGGGGTGCCCGGTGTTGATGATTTTCGAGCCGCGCGCCAGGCCGCGTGTAGAAGTCAAAGCGATGCCGCGAACGGTCTGGTTATCGAGCTGTGTGAGGACTTCAATGATGATTTCCTGATGCTCACCCGCATGCAGTTCGCTCTGAACTGAGGGCAAACGGTAAGGGAAGACCGCATCAATGACACTGCCTCGTACCGAGAGAATCGAGCCCAGGTTCAAGTCGTGCTTCAAGACTGTCTGCTGCATCTAGTGGGAAATCCTTCCTGCTGGAGACAGAGGCCTGTCGTCCTTCTGGTTGCTTCCTGGCAACATTATAACCAGTTTACTGTTGGTTAGGATAAGTCAAAATGACTGATTTTTTGAGAGAACTCAAGCGAAGGAAAATAAAAACAGTTTCTTTTTTCGAATTCTTTTGTATCAAATCATTTCCAGCAAGAGAGGGTAATGGTTTTCCCCATGCGAGAACCGGGATTTGCCTGTATTGTATCTGGCGCGTGTCCTGTTACTTATTACCTTGGAGGGTTCTCAGGAAAAACTGAAGAGAAGATCCGCGGGATTATTTTGATCCTTTGACAGGAAATTCTTATAATAAGAGGCAGAAGCACTCTCTGAATCGTCCACAGGGCTGGAGGCTGACATCACAACTGGAGAGTGACCTCCGGCAATGAAGCACGAGTAGACCAATAACAAGGAGTGGAACGATGGCTGCGCAGGAACCACTGGTATTGTGGTTTAATCAGATCAGTATTGGTGATGTTCCTTCAGTGGGAGGTAAGAATGCTTCTCTGGGGGAAATGTACTGTAATTTAAGCGCCAAAGGAATCGCGGTTCCCAATGGGTACGCGACGACTGCTGCCGCCTACCGTCTGTTCATGTCCGAGACAGGCCTGGATCAGAAAATTAAGGATATCCTTGCAGATCTGGATACTTCCGATATTTCCAATCTGCAGTCGCATGGTCGCGAAGTTCGCCAGGCGATTCTGGCCACTGAAATGCCTGAGAAACTTCGCACAGAAATTCTGCAGGCGTATCAGAAACTAAGTGAGGACCATGCCGGTGGGATCGATGTCGCTGTCCGCAGCAGTGCGACCGCGGAAGATTTACCCGATGCAAGTTTTGCGGGGCAGCAGGAATCATACCTGAATGTGCATGGAGAGAGCAGCCTGCTGGAGACGTGCCGGCGCTGCTTTGCTTCGTTATTTACAGATCGGGCGATCTCCTATCGAACTGAAAAGGGCTTTGATCATTTCGATATTGCGTTGTCGATCGGCATCCAGCGGATGGTCCGCTCCGATGAAGCCGCCTCAGGGGTGATGTTCTCCATCGATACGGAGACGGGATTCCGGGATGCTGTTCTGATCAATGCTGCCTATGGTCTGGGTGAAAACGTGGTCCAGGGGAGCGTGAATCCCGACGAGTTCTATGTTTTCAAGCCGACTTTGAAAGAGGGATTCAAACCGATCCTGAAAAAGACGCTGGGATCGAAAGAATTCAAGCTGATTTATGATACCGGCGGCGGGAAGATGACACGGAATGTTCCCGTGGATACCGTCGATCGGAAACGGTTTGCCATTGATGAGGAAGATATTCTCAAGCTGGCACGCTGGGCCTGTCTGATTGAGGAGCATTACTCTGAGGTGCAGGGGCATTTCTGTCCGATGGATATTGAATGGGCCAAAGATGGCCTGACCCAGGAACTGTTCATTGTCCAGGCCCGGCCGGAAACGATTCATGGCAGCAAAGAACTGACTGTTCTCAAAACGTATCATCTGAAAGAACACGGTCGGGTTTTGACTACCGGGCATAGTGTGGGAGAACGGATCGGTCATGGCATCGCGCGGGTGGTGGAGAGTGCAGAAAATCTCGATCAGGTTCAGGAGGGGGATGTGCTGGTGACTGACCGGACTGATCCGGACTGGGAACCGATCATGAAAAAAGCCGCTGCGATTGTTACCAACCGGGGAGGCCGTACCTGTCATGCGGCGATTATCAGCCGGGAACTGGGGGTCCCCGCGATTGTGGGGGCAGAACAGGCGACGACGTCGATTCCTTCCGGATCGATGGTGACCGTCTCCTGCGCCGAGGGGGATACGGGACAGGTCTACGACGGGCAACTGGATTACGAAATTCAGGAAGTCGATCTGTCTGAGCTGAAACGCCCCCAGACCAAGGTGATGATGATCGCGGGAAATCCGAATGAGGCGTTCCGTCTGTCGATGCTGCCCAGCGATGGGGTCGGGCTGGCACGGATGGAATTCATCATCAACTCGTTTATCCGCATTCATCCGATGGCACTGCTGGAATTCGATCAGTTGGATGATCCGACTCTGAAGGCGGAAATCGATAAGTTGACTCCCTCTTATCAGGATAAGCCTGCCTTTTTTGTCGATACGCTGGCCCAGGGGGTCGGGATGATTGCAGGGGCCTTTTATCCGCGTGATGTGATCGTTCGCATGAGCGATTTCAAGACTAACGAGTATGCGAATCTGATTGGCGGGGCCCAGTATGAGCCGGAAGAAGAAAATCCGATGATTGGATTCCGTGGGGCGTCGCGCTACTATCATCCGCGATACCGGGATGCCTTTGGCCTGGAATGCCAGGCGATGCGCAAGGTGCGAGAGGAAATGGGGCTGAAGAATATGAAGCTGATGATCCCCTTCTGCCGCACGGTTGAGGAGGGACGCAAGGTCCTGGAAGTCATGGCCGAACATGGGCTGAAACGGGGAGAGGATGGCCTGGAAATCTACATCATGTGTGAAATTCCCAGTAATGTCATCCAGGCGGAAGCGTTTGCGGAAATCTTCGATGGGTTTTCAATCGGTTCGAATGACTTAACACAATTGACCCTGGGGGTCGACCGAGATTCAGAAGTGGTGGCGCACATTTTTGATGAACGGGATCCGGCAGTGATGGAGTCTCTGGCAACTGCCATCCGGCGGGTGAAAGCCTCCGGACGAAAAATTGGAATCTGTGGACAGGCTCCCAGCGATTATCCGGAGATCGCTGAGTTTTTGGTGAAGCAGGGGATCGACAGTATCTCGCTGAATCCTGATGCGGTGATGAAAACGGTCTCCCGTATTGTAGAGGTTGAAGCAGAATTGAACTCGAAAGGAGCTGCTTCCGATACTAGGAGTGATGTCACAGTCTGAACAGGAAATCAACAGGAAAGGAGCAGATCATGGATAAACGTAAAATGATGGGTGAAACTGAAAAGAAAGAGCCCCACGAGCATCTGCAGTATTTGCTCGATGAGCATGAACAGCTTTTGAGTCACATGAAAGACCTGAATCGCTGGTGGGCTGAACTGGACGAGCATGGCTTACCCAAGTTTGGAGAAATGGGAACCCGTGTGGCAGGCTTTCGTGATTTACTGGCCAAACATTTTGAGGATGAAGAACAGGAAGGCTATTTCAAGCCTTTGATGGATGAGTCCCCCGGGTTCTGTATCATGGTGCCCGATTTCCAGGAGAAGCATGCAGCGACTCTGTCCCGCTTTGACGACTTTATTGATCGGCTCAAGCAGTCCGACCCTCCCTTTAAAAACTGGAGTGCGGCGCTGCAGGAGTTTGAAAGTCTCATGTCGGATATTCGGGAGCATGAAAATCAGGAAATCAAAATTGTTCGGGAAGCGTTTGATAAATCATCGAGCAACTGATAGCTGCACCCAAAAGTGTTGATGCGGATTCAATTCTTCATCGGATGTTCCGTTTCATCTGACAGGGGAGGAGTCTTTCAAATTTATGAAAGCCATGGTATTGAATCAGCGGGCAACGATCAGTTCTGCCCCATTGATTTGCCAGGAAGTTCCCGATCCTGAGCCAGGTCCTCACGAAGTTCTGATCAAAGTGCACTGCTGTGCTATCTGCCGGACCGACCTGCATGTGATCGAAGGTGATTTACCCGAAGTCAAATCCCCAGTGATTCCAGGGCATCAGGTGGTGGGCAGCGTGATCAAAACCGGGGCCGATTGCCGGCGTTTTCAGATCGGTGACCGCGTGGGTATCGCGTGGCTGCGCAAGACCTGTGGTGAATGCGAATTCTGTCAGTCGGGCAGAGAGAATCTCTGTGAAAAATCACTGTTTACCGGCTATCATGCCGATGGAGGCTATGCGGAACTGGCGGTCGTCCATGAAGACTACGCTTATCCTGTTCCCGATGTCTTCAGTCATACCGAGGCGACTCCCTTACTCTGTGCCGGCATCATTGGGTATCGTGCACTGTCACGCAGCGATTTACAACCCGGCCAGCGACTGGGGATCTACGGGTTCGGGTCGAGTGCCCATGTGGTGATTCAGATCGCCCAGCACCGAGGCTGTGAAGTTTTTGTCGTCACCCGAGGGGAGAAACATCGCCAGCTGGCACGTTCCATGGGGGCGACCTGGGTAGGCGAACATGCCGAACAGATGCCGAAAAAAGTGCACTCGGCGATTATCTTTGCCCCCGCGGGAGAACTGGTTCCCGCTGCTCTCAAATACCTGGAGAAAGGGGGCACACTGGCACTGGCGGGGATCTACATGACAGACATCCCCCAGCTCAACTATGAAGAGACGCTCTTTTATGAGCGGAACCTGCGGTCGGTGACCGCGAATACCAGACAGGACGGCCGTCATCTGCTGCAGGAAGCCTCACAAATTCCCATCCATCCACACATCACCACATTTTCCATGGAAGAGGCTAACCAGGCTCTGAATCTGCTCAAAAACGATGAAATCAACGGGACTGGTGTCCTGGTCATGGATGCATAAAGAGCGATTTCTTCCCGTAGAGCATCTCATTGAACCATTTCTGCAGGTGCGAGCAGGGACACCTGCCGGTTATACTGGATGCTGTACGAGTTAATTTCACCGACGCTCTTCCATGCTACAATGATTTTGAGGCCTCTGATGCGGATGCGCTTTGCTTTTACCGGTTTGACATTATTTTCTCTGTTGTTTTTTTCTTTCTGTTTTGCAGAACCAGTTCAGGCGGCACAAAGTCAAGGCGAACAGAAGAAACCGAATGTGCTGTTCATCGCCATTGATGATTTACGCACAGAACTGGGTTGTTATGGACATCCCCATGTGCAGAGCCCGTCTCTGGATCGACTGGCTTCGCAAGGCGTCCTGTTTACTAGAAGTGGTTTCATAACTTATTAAGTAAGGTGAACACGCACGCGAGTTGTGCGAATCCTAAAAACAAATGACTGTATCGTTCATATCGTATTACCAGACGACGAAAGTTGAACAGCCAGCTGATGGTGCGTTCGACTTTCCAGCGGCGTCGATATCGCCGCAGAGCACGCCCGTCTTGCGTCGCTGGTTTCACACGGTTCTTGCGATGCGGACAGATCAGCTCTATCTGCCGTTCCGCCAGCTCTGTGCGCAGGGGATCGCTGTCGGCCGCACGATCATAAATCAGGCGATCGGGGTCGCGTGGCAAAACTCGCTGGTCCAGCAGGGATTCAATCAGCTTCACCTCTGCCGGAGAGGCACTGGCACGATCCAAAGCGAGAGGGAGCCCGTTTCCGTCGACCAGCAGCATAAGCTTGGTTCCCTTTCCCCGTTTTGTCTTTCCGACATCGGCGCCCCTTTTTTTGCGGGGCAGAATGTGCCATCCCCGAATGCTTCCGACCAGACAACCAGCTTCCGGCGGTCTAAGTGTTCGAGCAATCGCTGCCACGCTTCCAGGAAGACACCGTCTTCGGTCCATTCCTTGAAACGCCGCCAGCAGGTGCTGGGAGATGGTAAAAATGTTGGTAAATCTTTCCATCGGGCACCGGTCCTTAATACCCAAAGGATTCCTTCGAGGCACTCGCGGGGAGCCACTCTGGGCCGCCCTCCGGCTGCGTTTACCGGTGGTTCTGGAAACAGATCTTTGATCAGAAGCCATTGCTCGTCCGAGAGTTGTGGTTTTGGTTCCGTCCTGGACCCGGTAATGTTGCGACCTGTGGCAGGTCGTGACACGCGGGTCATGGTCATAATGAGACCTCCTTTCGAGGGAGGTACTCGTACAAATACTATACCAAACTGTTCACGTAGTTTTGGGTTTTGAAACTACCTCTAATCACTTCGTGCAGGTTCCCACGTGTGGCGCTTCTCGTTATGCATTATTAACGGGACGCAGCCCCCGGAATTCGGGAGTGACACGCAGTAACCAGGCGTTCTATCGTGGGGCATCGGCACTTTCTACAGAGCAGACTGCCGGGGCGCAGACCATGCCGGAACTGTTTCGAAGGAGTGGTTATCAGACGGCCTGTATCGGCAAAATCTCGCATACGGCAGATGGTCGGGTTTTTGAATATAACGGGAGTGGAGACGGGAGAGACGAACTGCCTCATGCCTGGGACGAACTGGCAACTCCGTTCGGTTCCTGGAAGCGGGGCTGGGGAATCTTTTTTGCTTATGCGAACGGTCGCAGCAGGGAAGACGGGAGCGGAATCCGGGATCTGATGCAGTTCAGTGTGGAAGAAGACGAGGATCTCCCCGATGGTTTACTGGCCCGGGAAGCGATCTCAAAGCTGCAGGCTTATAAGAAAGGAGAGCAGCCGTTCTTTCTGGGGCTCGGTTTCTTCAAACCTCATTTGCCCTTTGTCGCACCGCAACAGGACTGGGAGGCGATTTCTAAAATCAAGATTCCCGATGCGCCTCACCCCGAGAAAGCGAATTCCGCTTACTGGCATAAAAGCGGCGAGTTCTACAGCTATAATATGAAATTTCCCAAGACACGACCATTGGCTGAGCGGGATCGGATGCAGGCCCGTCGTGCTTATCTGGCCTGTGTGCGGTACGTGGATCGGCAGGTGGGGAAGGTGCTGAAGGCACTCGACGATCTGGGACTGAGTGAAAATACGATTGTCGTTGTCTGGGGAGACCATGGCTGGTTTCTGGGTGATTCTGCACTCTGGGCTAAGCATGCACCGCTGGAGCGGGCCTTGAACAGTACTTTGATTATCCGGGCACCGGGTGTCTCACAGTCGGGACTCAAATCGGACGCACTGGTTGAGACCCTCGATCTATATCCGACTCTGGTTGACCTCTGTCAGCCTTCATTCCAGAAAACAGAGCATCCACTGGATGGAGTCAGTCTCAAGCCGCTGCTGACTGGTCAGAAAAGCAAAGTCCGTGATTACGCGCTGAGTTACTGGAATACAGCGGTCAGTGTGAGAGATCAGTCACATCGCCTGACGGCAACTATGAAGAAGGGCCGACCCACAAATGTGGAATTGTATGATCTTTCAGAAACGCCGGACCCGGTCCAAAATCTGGCAAAAGAACAGCCGGAACTGGTGAAACAGATGCTGCAGGCGATTCCTGACATGAAACGTCCTAAAACGGACTGAAGTGACGACTGACTCAGAGCAAATGAGTTTTCATCCAGGTCAGATATTCGGCGGCGTAGGCGTTAAGATTATCCAGGCTCCCTCCCCCTCGGATGGGGGAACACATTTCGTAGGTGGCGATCCCATTGAATCCGCCTTCTTTCAGGCCGTGGAAAAAGGCGGAATAGTCGATAAAACCGGTGCCGAATTTGACCGCGCGGACCAGATCCGGTTCCAGTTGCTGATAGTTGATCAGGTCTGGCTGATAAGAATAGCGGGGCAGCCTGATGTAATCGGCGTTGGTGGTGATCGCTGTATAAGGGGCCATCTTACGGGCGGCTTCATACAGGTTTTCTCCACGCAGGGCCGGTGACCAGGCATCAAAACCGAGCTTACAGTTGGGGCGATCAATATCATGCAGGAGTTCCAGCAGGGCATCAGAGTGAACGCCGACATCATGATGATTCTGGACAGCCAGAGTAATCTCATGCTCGGCAGCACGGTCACAACATTCCTGCAGTGCGGAGACCACCTGCCCCCACAGTGCGTGGGGGCTCAGTCTGGGAGAATCATAGGCGGTAAAGATCCGCACGGTACTGGCTCCCAGTTGTCGGGCGATCTGGGCCAGTTGCTGGACGTATTGGATCTGCAGTTCCACCAGGGGCACTTCAGTGGCTGAAGATCCTGCGAAATCAGTGTATCCGCCGATAATCGCGCAGTTGATCTGGTGTTCTGCGAGCGCGCCTTTGATCGATTCGATCTGCTCTTCAGTAACATCCAGCGGTGCCAGATGGGGCCGTTTTCCCATCAGCATCACAGAATGATAGCCTGTTCGTGCCGCCTGAGCGATGAAGTCATTCACATTGAGTTTGTGCTGGCCCCAGAACCCGGCATAGCTGACAGAAAATAGACCGAGCTTCATGATTTCGTTCCTCTGATGTTTGATCTGCAGGTTTCAGTGATCAGCCCAGTTCTTTTCCGACAGCTGCAGCAACTTTGCGACAGGTTTCCATGGTTTGAGCGAAGACTTCCGGCGTGAGGGACTGGGCACCATCACTCATGGCCCGCGAGGGATCGGGATGAACTTCGAGGATCAAGCCATCACAGCCGGCGGCGATCGCAGCGGCACACATGGGAGGCACCAGACTGGCGACGCCGGTACCATGACTGGGATCGATGACCACAGGCAGGTGAGTGCGTTCGTGCAGGTAAGGGACGGTGGCCAGTGGGAGGGTGAAGCGGGTATGCGTTTCGAAGGTGCGAATACCGCGTTCACAAAGAATGACCTGTTGATTACCCTGGTCCAGAATGTATTCTGCTGCCAGCAGGAACTCTTCGATCGATGCAGCCGGTCCCCGTTTTAACAGGACTGGAAGTCGGGTTTCCCCCACGGCCTGCAGTAGATGATAGTTCTGCATGTTGCGGGCACCAATCTGCAGGACGTCGGCGTACTGGCAGAGCAGATCGACGTGATGCGGAGTCATGACTTCGGTTACGACTGCCAGTCCCGTTTCTTCCCGGGCCAGGGCCAGCAGTTTCAGGCCTTCTTCTTTCATTCCCTGGAAAGAGTAGGGGCTGGTGCGGGGTTTGAACGCACCGCCGCGCAGGCCGGTGGCTCCGGCTGCTTTGACCTGGTGAGCGACCTGGAGAATCTGCTCTTCACTTTCGACCGAGCAGGGACCTGCGATGACTCCTACATGGGAACCGCCGATGGTCAGATCACGGATTTTGACGACTGTTGGTTCCGGTTTTGTCTCTTTACTGGCGACTTTATAGGCAGCCACAATGGGAACGACTTTTTCCACTTCTGCACAGGATTCCAGCTCTTCCTGATGGCTGTCCCGTTTGATACCCGCCGCCGCGATGACGGTGCGTTCTTCGCCGACGATCACGTGTGCCTTCAGGCCCATTTCCTCGACCCGTTTGACCATGGCCTGCACCATTTCTTCAGTGGCGTGCGGTTTCATTACTACAATCATGGCTTTGACTCGTTTCTAATTCAGTTTCAGGGAATAAAAAAAGCCCTGTAACCAGGCAGGTTACAGGGCCAATCGAAATTCGGGGGCTGTTCAATTGCTATGAACGTTGTCTGCTTCGATCGGTCAGGTAACCTGTTCCGGTAAACCAATAGCTAAAAAAGTGCCAGGCTGAATAAAATGACAGCCGCACGAAATTAAAGCTAAAAGTACCAAACCGATGTGTCACGGAGAAACTCCAAATCGAAAAATTTTCGAATTCAAAAAAATATCTATAGCTGGATCATACTCCTCTGTCCAGTTTGAAGTCAACTGATTTTCCGGAAAGATTCTTCCGCTGGCTTTCAGATCAGGAGGACTCTTCCGAGTTGCGGTTTCGCAGTTGCGAAAAACTGATCGCTTGAGACTGGGGAACGGGGGACGTTTTGGAACCGGGCGGTTGGGTTTGTGGCTTACTCATTTTTTCCGTGCTGCCGCTGGTTTCAGAGAGACCCTGCATCCGTCTGCGGATCATTTCGGGTAACTGTTCAGGCGAGGATTCGGGAAGGAATCCGCTGCGTTCATAGCGCAACTGGCGGAGTGATTTCATGGTGGCAGACTGATTGAAGCAATCGAAAGGGTAGCAGGCCAGAATCGCTCCGAGCATCGCTTCCCAGTGATCACTGGTTTGACTGGTGAGACCTGAGGGAAATGAAACACGCAGTCCCGCCATGATCAGGTTCCAGGCTTGTCCGGCGTGGGGAGCAGTGGATTGTGACAACTGGTCTTCGCCAAAATCACGTGCACGCTCAGCATCGTGGGCGAATTCTTCCAGGCCAAATCTCTGGATATACTGACCTAACAGCATGTCAGTCCAACGCTCAATAGAACGGCGGGTGGCATTGATGCGCTTCATGACTTCGTTGCTGAGTCCCTGTTCAGAGACCAGGATTTTCAGGATGATCCGTTTGACATCCAGGAATGACAGAAACAGGCTACGGGCGATGGGCTCGGCCTGACATTGTCCGCGCTGGTGATCAGAAGCAGTAAAGACAGCAGTAACGACTCGAATCAACATTTCTTCAGCGAAGAAATCTTTGAAGATGATTTCCAGTTCAGCCTGTGATGCTTCGATTTTTAATTCGGACTGACTTAACGCTTCCAGAGTGGCGCGTCTGTATTTGATATGCTCCTGCCCATGCGACCAGAAGTCGCACAATATTTCCGGGGCGAAGGGACCGTTGCCTTCTATCAGTGAAAGACTTTGGGATGTAAGCAGGGCAGTCACCTGAGCAGTCAGTTGAGAATTCAATTTGATACCGTTCTGATCTGAGAGATGTATGAGGCAATTGACTGAGATTGAGATTGGGGAGTGCTCCATCCCCAGTGCCTGATACTTCGCAAAACTGATACCAGTTTACTCGGAAATAAAAAACTCTCTCATAAACTCCCTGTTTGCAGAGGTTTATGAGAGAGATGTGAATCGACATACGAACTGCTGCGCTGAACTATCCCATCAGAGTGTTGATTTTAATCAACATGGAATTATTTTTTGGGTGCCGTTTTCGCAACTTCTTCCGGGGTCAGTTTCCTTACGCGTATGTTCTTCAGTGCGGCGGTCGTAGCAAACGAGGTGATTCCAAAAGGTCGGGAAAGTTCGACTTCATGTCGGATGGAAATTTTGCGGTCCTTGAGATTCTGATCAACGATCTGCTTTCCATTCAACCAGACCTGAATTTTATGATCTGTGACCTGCAGACGAATCTTATACCACTTCTGTTTTTTGAGTGTCTGGAATGTGGTGGTACTGTTCTGTGAAGCATCGTCGCCGTCGATACTTGAGAGCCCGCACAGACTGCCTCCCCAGCCTCCCAGGATAAAGGAACAGGGATCTTTTTTGACGGGGAATGTCAGTCCACAGAAGAAATCTGTTCCATCCACCCGCATTGCTTCCAGTTCGACTTCATAGTTGTTTGAAGGCATTTTTTTGAGATCGGTCAGTGTGACCCCTGTCAGATCGACTCCCATGTCGAGCATCAGATTTCCATCTTTGACATGGACTTCGCCTTCGCCTCCGAACTCGGGAACTTTCCAGCCGTCCAGGTTTTTTCCGTTAAACAGAGAGACCCATTCCTCCGTTTTTTCTTTTTTTGCGGCTGATTTTGAGCTGCCAGCATCTGTTTTTTTCTCCGCAGCGGAGGAATCTGTGGTGCTGAAAAGTACGAGGGAGAATAACAGCAGGCAGGACCAGCAGTTAGTGTAGAATCTTTGTGAAACGGGAGTCGCTGAGGTTTTGTGCATGGTATGGTCCAAAACTATGTAAAAAATGGTCTGACAGGGAGTTAGATATCTCCCTATTAGAAAATAACAGCAGACGATCTGAAAGCGAAAAAATACAGTTTGTTGGGATTATAACGAATTCAGGGAGGAGGAAATCGGAGGCCGTTGATTCCCCATGCGGGAAGGAAAAATGTGTTCATCACTTTTCCTTTTTTGAACTAAGTTTGAGTGAAAACTATCACAAGACTGACGGAAAAATTCTATTCACTCAGCTGGAAAGTTAGAAAGCGCAGGGCCCGTTGTATTTTCTCTATGCCTCAATTATAGAAGTGTTCACGAATCACGTCGCAACGGGTGCGTCCAGTGCCAGCGTGGTGGCTATAGCCAGTATCTGCCTGATCCAGTATGTCGTTTACACATTCAAAATGTCTGCGATCCGCAAAGAAAATGAAGAGTACCAGCAGCATTATCATGATGTCGAGGAAGAACTGAATGACGTCCAGTCGGACCGGGCGATGACTCTGATTGAGAATCATATTCTGCGTGAGTTTGTTGCCCAGTCAGAATTCGACCAGACAATTGATCTGCTTCTGAAACGTTATGTACCTTCCATACGTGAGGGGCTGGGGCTGTATCTGAACCATGTGAATGGTGAGTTCAGGTTGCGTGATGCACGAGGGATTACCAGGAATTCGAAAGCTATCTATGAAGTAGATGACTGGCTGCTCAAGAAGTTGAAATCACAGAACGTGATTCTCCTGCGTGGGCAGGAATTACGTTCCTCAAAAATTTACAGCTGTTTTGATGAGCAGGATAAACCACGGATTCATAAGCTGTGCCTGCTGGCAGTCTATGATAAAAACGCCATCTCCGGGATATTTCTGACGACGAACCTGTATCCAGAAGGGGTTGATGAGCAGCAGCAGATTAAACTGGCCAAACGGCTGCTGGTTTGTGTTTCACGGAACATTGTCAAAAATCAGGATTATGAGTCGTACCGTTTTGAATTACGGGTAACCAGGGAGCAGCTGGAACTGCGGGCGCTGGCCGATCAGCAGTTTAAAACCCCGGTGATCATGCTGGAAGAATTTCTGGATCGGCTCCGTCAGTTGACAAACTCCAGTAGAGCCAGTCTGTTTTTATCGACACCCCGAGACTTTTCGAACTGCAAGTCCATTGTTGAATGTGGAATGACGTTACAGGCCGGAGTCAAAACCCGCTGGAAAGAGCATGAGCTGACGCTGGTGCGACTGGGGCTGAACTCCGGTGAAAATACATCTCTGGCAGGCGAACAGCTTGAAAATCATGGCGTGCGTTCTCTAATCGGAGCGGCTCTGGTGTCTCCGCTTGTTACCAACCGGAAGTGGATTGGAGCCATTTGCCTGACGAACCAGGATTGTCAGCCTTACGACGAAAGGTCACTCCGGCTGATTTCCTGGGCATCTCAGTTTCTCTCGAATACACTGCTGAAAGTGCTCAATCACGCTAATATCGAAAAACAGGCCAAGCAGGATGGTCTTACCGGTCTGGTGAACCGTCGCTCTTTCGATGAACTGATCGAAAATCAATTCGGTCGAGCCCAGGCGGCCCAAAGTGCCTGTTCCCTGATTCTGATTGATCTCGATCATTTTAAATCAATCAACGATAACTATGGCCATCAGGCAGGAGACGAAGTACTGCGTCGTGTCGCGGCGATTCTGCAGGAACGGATCAGAGAAATCCGTTCCTCCGACAATGTGATTGCGGCCCGGTATGGTGGTGAGGAACTGGCCATATTACTCCCGGAAATCGGTTTAGCGGGGGCCGAGCGGATCGCGGAAGTGATTCGACATTCCATTGAAGTTGCCGTCATTGAATTCAATGAGACGCGGATTCCTGTGACCGCAAGTCTGGGGATCTCTACTTATACTTCTCAGCCCATGGAAAGTGTACAGACGCTGGTTGCAGCTGCTGACGGGGCACTCTACCAGGCAAAATCAGATGGTCGAAATCGAGTTTGCAGCCTGACTTCTTCTCCGGTATTAACGAATCCGTAAATCTCCTGCTTTCAGGCTTGTTTCAGCAGTGGATGTCATGAACAATGATTGAGAGGATTCTCGACCCTGCAGCAAAATCTGTGAATTACGCAGATTCTGCAGAGAGAATAGCCAATCCAGCCTCCACGGTGAGTAGTCCCTGTTTCCCATTCGAAGTATAAATCACTGATGTCAGAATCGATTCCACACGAGCCCGGTTCCATTCCTGCCAGAGGGCGGGTGATCGCCGTTATGCCGGCCTACAATGCTGCAAGCACTCTGGAACGGACTGTCGCCGATATCCCTGAGGGGTCTGTCGACGAGATCGTACTGGTAGATGACTGCAGCAGCGATAATACCGTTGAGGTCGCGCAGCGACTGGGACTGACGGTCATTCAGCATGAACGCAATACGGGATATGGGGGCAATCAGAAAACCTGTTATCGCTATGCCCTGGACGCAGGAGCTGATTATGTCGTCATGATCCATCCGGATTATCAGTATGACAGTCGCGTCATTCCAGTCGCAGTAGAACTGATCCGCTTAGGGATTTGCGATGTCATTCTGGGATCACGCATTCGAACCAGAGCAGAGACTCTGGCCGGTGGGATGCCGCTTTACAAGTACATCGCGAATCGCGCATTGACGATCATCGAGAACATCGCTTTGGGACAGAATCTGGGTGATTTTCACAGTGGCTTTCGAGCTTACAGTCGCGCGGTTCTGGAAAAGGTCCCCTTCGAGAAAAACTCCGATGACTTTGTGTTCGACAGCCAGTTTCTGGCGCAGGCAGTCCGGTTTGGATTTAAGCTGAGCGATATCCCGGTCCCGGTGCGGTATTTTGAAGAAGCCTCCAGTATCAATTTCAAACGCAGTGCCCAGTATGGACTGCTGACGCTCAATGTAATGGTTCAATACTGGCTAAACCGCCTGGGGATCTGGAAGTCCGAGCTCTTTACGGAAAACCGTCAGCAGCTGATCGACTCAGAGAAGTGATCAGTTTTTCGCTTTGAACTTGCCGGCATCGTAATCTTTCCAGAACTCAGCGGCCGCCTTGACATCATCAAAACTGGTGCCGATTCCCTGTAGTGATGGGCTGTCCCGAATCACTTCGATGCCTTTCGTGATTTTTGACGGAGTGAAAATCAGTCGCTGGAGGGGCATTCCTTTCAGAGGTGTCAGATCGGTGACATCAGAACCGGCGAGGTTTAAGCGAAGGATCTGCATCCCTCTGATTGGAGTGATATCGGAGACTCCGGTATCCTGAATATCCAGACTTTCGAGCAGCATCCCTTTGAGAGGGGAAATATCTGTGATCTCCGTTTTCGGGATCCAGAGTGTTCTGAGCGGAAGCGTGTTAACCAGTCCCAGGTCTTTCACTTTGGTGTCAAACAGATTGAGCTGATTTAAAGGCATTCCTTCCAGAGGGGAGATGTCGGAAACGGGAGTGTGTTCCATACGCAGAATCTGCAAAGGCATTCCTTTCAGGGGACGCAGATCCGTGACAAAAGTGCCTTCCAGAAAAAGCTGAGTGAGCTTCATCCCTTCGACGGGACTCAAATCAGTTACCGGGCAGTTCGTCAGATCCAGAAATTCCAGTTTGAGCCCTTTGAGCGCCGAAATATTTTCGACGTTCATATTGAAGAGGTTCACTGAAACAATATTTTCCTGATTTTTACCGAATACGGCATTGTTCTGGTACTTCGGGTTATCTTTTTTCAGTCGTTCGTTGATGTCTTCCTCGGTCAGGACGACAGGAGCGGCCGGGGCCGTGGGAATAGGGGGATCTTCTTTGACAGTCTTGCTGTCCGGCTTGGAGGCCGGTTCCTGATTACAGCCTGAAAGGCTCAGGATGGATGCGACAAAGCAGAGTGTCATGTAGAGAGGGAGCTTGTTCATATCGAATAGCGCTTTCGCAGGCAAAAATAAGCTGATCAGTTTAAAAATTCAGTAAATCAAATTGAGAGACTGTTCATCGAATCGCAGCCCCCAACCGGGCCGGTCAGAGACAGAAATCAGCCCGCTGTCGATTTCGGGTTGGCCTGTGACCCACGTCATCCAGGGACGGCCTGTTTCGGCTAAAGGTTGAGGGTCCAGGGCTGCGATTGCGTGCAGCGCCCAGATTTCCGCTCCCCGGTGAGGACAGACGCGCAGGCCGGCTCTGTTAGCCATTTTGTAGATTTTGATTAATTCCGTCAAACCCCCGCACCAGCAGACATCGGGTTGCAGGACGGTATGCAGTTTCTGGTCGATCAACTGGCTGAAGGCTGCTGCTGTGAATTCATGTTCGCCTCCCGCAATCGGGACTGCTGACAGTTCCTTCAGTTGTGCGTAGCCTGCCAGATCGTCGGGAGAGAGCGGCTCTTCGATCCAGTCAACTTGAAAGGGGACAATTGCTTTGGAGATCGTGACCGTCGATTCCAAATTCCATTTCATCCAGGCGTCTACCATCAACAGGGGATCGGGACCGATGAGAGAGCGAGCTGTCTCAATTGCCCGGATCATCTGATCCTGCTGGTCGGGGGCTGCTACTTTCCCCAGGTGCAACTTGTAACCGGCATGAGGTTCAATCGACTCCAGGTCTTCCGTCTTCCAGACGGTGCGGTAAGTGGGAATTCTCTGTCCCGGCTGTCCTCCCAGCAGCGAAACGACAGGCAGTCGCTCGGCTTTCCCTTTGAGATCCCACAACGCGAGATCGACTCCGCTGATGGCCATGATGGCGATCCCTTTGCGGCCGAAAGCGAGCGTGGACTGGTACATTTCATCCCAGAGCCGGGAGATGTGTTCTGGATTTTGCCCCAGCAGAAGATCGCGCAATACGGTTCTGACGACATGGATACCTGACAGGCCGCCTCCCCCGACACCGTAACCTGTAAGTCCGGAGTCGGTATCTATGGCAATCAGAATCTGGCCCAGGCTGGTTCGCCAGTCGGGAGGCGAATTCTCTCCCACGGGTTGTATCGCACGCACGTCTGTGATTTTCATACAGACAGTTTACCGAATCTCAGCGGAAAATGCAGCGATCTGATTTCTGAATTGAATTGCTCGGGGAGAATTTTCTCTGAGGCGGAGCTCAAGAGAATTCGAACACTGATTATTTTGACCCTTCGGCAACCTGCTGATTTTTGGGCTGGGCCTGAACCGGTGCCACGCGGAAATTTTTAGGCAGGTTCTTTTTCAGCCAGTCATCCATCGATTTGGTGACGTCCGCGGCAATCTTGGGAGGATTGCCTGGCTGAACGATGGTTGCCACCGGTTTGATGATCTGCTTGTAAGCGTCGTTGACGACGGTCTGATTGACCTTTTTCTGAGTCAACCCGTTATCCATTCCCGGTGCCAGCGGTTTGAAGGCCAGATACACATTCCAGAAACAGCGTTTCCAGAAGCGGGCATTATTGTTCTTGTTATACTCATTGACCATTTTGCGGGTCAGGTCAACAATCGAGTAAGTGATCAGCTTGATATCAGAGCGGGCATTGAGCGGCAGTTTGCCAATATTGTACGCCGCTGCAGTTCGCACTCCCCAGGTCCGTTTGGGGTCTTTCATGACATTCAGCAATGCATCAACGACTACAGGCTGACGTGCCAGGTTATCCGTGATGCCCAGGGAGCCCAGAGCGTCGATCAGGCTCCGCTGATACCAGGAGTGTTCCTTCAATGAATTTTTGATCTGAGGGATGAGTGCTTCGGCAATTTTGACACGCAGCGCATTGCTGGGCTCACCCATCTCACCAATCCGACCCAGACCGTTGGCAGCAACGATCTTCACTTCTACTGGTTGAGTTTCGGATTCCAAAACTTTCAGCAGTGGGGCATAAGCCAGGGTATAAGCGGTTCGCTTGGTCTTCTTGCGGCGGTCTTCATCTTTCAGGTCAAGTTCGGACAACAGGACAACGGCACTGAACCGGACCAGACGGTGATTGTCAAACAGATCGGGGGCAAGTTTGGTGAGCTCTTCCAGATATAACTCTCGTGCCTGGAAGTTACCGGAGACCCGTCCCGAGAATTGGATATCACGCAGGATATTGGCTCGCAGTTTTTTCAGATCCGTCGGATTTTCCGGCTTGTTGGGATCATTTTTAAATGTCATCAGGTACAGCTGGTAGCGGGCACCGTCTGCGATCAGTTTCTTGTCCGCATTTCCGTTGATTTTACCGCCGCGGAGAACTTCGTCAAAATCGCGTAATTTGGTTTTGCGAAATTTGACCGCTTCATCTTCTGTCATCAGGGGTTTGTATTCGTTGAGTGCTTTTTCCTGCGCTTTCGCATCCGGGTTCGCCTGGGGAGGATTGGATGGTGCTGCAGTCTGCCCGCACAGCATTGCACTGTCTGAAATAAATAATCCGACAACCAGCAGAAAGAGCCCTGTGATTCTGGCGGCTGGCACTTCAATTACTGATAAGGCCTCATACGAGCATCTGGATTGTCGCACGGAAAGTTCCTTCATTCAACGTTCAGCTCGAACCCCTGTTACACGGAACAACTTGAGGGGCATTCTCGACTACAATAGGGAGCGTGACATTCAAGAAAATATTACACAAATAAGGCAAAAAACTCTATGGCAGCCGAAAAGAATTCCTGTGATAAACTACCGACCGCTTAACTGGTTCCGGATGAAACGGAATGAGGAGATGATCTACTCTTAATAATACGATAAATGCAGTGCAGATACCAATTAAATCTATCAATTATTAACAACAGACAATTGCAATTACCGACTAATACAGGATGAATTCGATGAAAAAATGGGTGAATACCCGAGGGCTGAATTCAGGCTGTTTTAAAAACAGTAATTTTATTATCTTACGTTATCGCTTTACCTTACGAGCTGTCAAGATTTTTCTCCATTCTGAATCCGATTTCTTACCGGGCTGAGTCGAATGTAACGTCTTCTTGATATTTTAAAATACGTGTATCCGTGCAAAGTCTGGAAACAGGCTTCACTCAGCAGGCGAAAGGTCTGAGGTGGAATTCGCCACTGAGTTGTTTGATGGGAAAAGTCGAGTAGTAGGGATTGAATGATCTGTAGTGAACGCATTGAAAATATGAGTTCCCTTTGGAAGGGATGACCAATGACAGTTTTTTATCAGAGCAAGACTTTTCTGCAGCATGAGACCGGTGCACATCCGGAAAATCCACAGCGTCTGCGGGCCGTGATGGACGAGGTGGCTGCGGAACAGATAGCCAGTCTGACCGTGGAGAATGATCCCGCTGTGAAAAACGGGCAGGAGATTGAACGAGTCCATACAGCAGCTTATCTGAAATCCGTAGCGTACTTTTGTGCTGAGGGAGGAGGACGGATTGAGACTGATACTGTGGTTTGTCCCCGATCTTTTGAGGTGGCACGCTATGCCGCAGGCTGTGCAGTGAAGGCGGTCGACCAGGTCGTACAGGGGAAAGTGAAACGTGTATTCTGTGCAGTCAGGCCGCCGGGACATCATGCGCTCTCGAACCAGGCCATGGGGTTTTGTCTGATCAATAATATTGCTGTGGCTGCCAGACATGCGATCGTGCATCATCAGTTAAACCGGGTCCTGATCGTGGACTGGGATGTGCACCATGGCAATGGAACACAGGACATCTTTTACGAAGAGGATCAGGTCTATTTCTTTTCAGCACACCGGCATCCCTTCTACCCCGGAACCGGAATGGGAGAGGAGACCGGAGTCGGTAAAGGTCTGGGGACGATCTGGAATCTCCCCCTGGCATTTGGGATTTCCCGGGAAAAATATTTCCAGGAATTCGAACGTATGTTGCTTCAGGCCGCTGAAAAATGTAAGCCGGAACTGGTACTGATCAGCGCCGGCTTTGATGCCCACAAAGACGATCCGATTGGTTCGCTGGGACTCGAAACCGAAGATTTCGGCAGGTTGACCCGACTGGTGGCAGGAGTGGCCGATCAATACTGTCAGGGACGCATCATCAGCCTGCTCGAGGGAGGCTACAATCCACAGAAACTGGCGGAATCAGTCGTCTGTCATCTCAAGGAACTCGGGACTGCTGCCTGAGCGAGAATGATCGGCTATTTCTGGTAGATGGGCAGATACCCTTTATCGAGCTGCAGAATGGTGGCATTGATGGCTGTCGTGTAGACGGGACCGACGTGCCCCTCCATCCAGGCTCCGGAGGCAGACTGCTTACGCAGTATCTGCTGTCCGATATCCTTGATATATTTATCCCAATCCTTGGTTTCGCCTCGATACATGACCTGAGCATAGTAGAAATGAGCGTAATGCCAGTGTCCGAAATAGCGATTTGAACTACCGCCCGGCCAGATGTTTTTCTTGCAGTAATCCAGCATGTTTTTCAGGTGGTCGGAGTCGTATTCACCCGCGTTAAACAGAGCGGCACAGGCAGCAGCCGTGATCGCAGGACGGGCTCCCCCACCGCGGATACTGTACTGCACACCTCCCTCCTGAGTGGTACAGTCGGAGATATATTTCTTCGCCCGATCGATGATTTTTTTGTCAACGGGAATCCCGGCATTTCGGCAGGCTCGCAGTCCCTGCACCTGGGTGATACAGGTTGAACCTTCATCAAAGTCATTTCCGTCTTTGGCGGAAACATAGCCCCACCCACCCCGGGTCGTCTGGGCACCGGCACAGAATTCGACCGCTTTCATCAGAACCTTCTTCAGTTCTTCGCGGCGGAGCGCGTCCTCTTCCTCCCCGTAAACCTGGGAAAGAAAGACCATTGAATAACCGTGTCCGTAGGTATAATGATAATCGTTTTTGTAACCGATCAGCCCATTCGGCTGGCTCATCTCCAGCAGGTAATCAACTGCGTTCTGGATGTTCTTGGCGTACTTCCCTCGGGTGGTGGTCGAACCTTCTGCCAGCAGCGCATTTCCGGCCAGGGCTGTCATCGCGACGCGGTACTGGCCGCCATTGGCTTCCCAGTAACCCTGTCTGCGCTGCTCGCGGGCCAGATACTCCAGTGCATTCGAAACCGCCTTCTGATATTTGGGGTCCCGGTTTTTGGCTGAGACGGTATCCGTGCCGCACAGAATCACAGCGACTGTTAAGAGCATGCCGAATAGTATTTTTTGCATCTGAAACTCCCTCTCTTCAGAGGAACGGTGATCTACTCATCTTGAGAGACAACCAGTCGCTGCAAACACCTGAGTCCTACGCGGCGCTGATTGACTCAGGCAGAATGCAACATTGCTGTGTGATTATTTCTCAACCCATTCAACGGGCTGAGGCTCAATTTCGTCGTGGGGCCGGTGGCCTGCATCAGCACGTCCACTCCCCTCCAGGCGACTGATGACACGGACTGTCATATCGTGATCGCAGAGGATCTGACAGCTCAGCCGACAGCCGGTCACTTCCCGGGCTTCCAGTGTGTTTTTTTCGGCGACCGTCATTTTGTCTGGTTCGCCTTCGATGAATTCCACTCGACATG
The DNA here is from genome assembly GCF_007748155.1 of Gimesia panareensis. Lineage (GTDB taxonomy): Bacteria > Planctomycetota > Planctomycetia > Planctomycetales > Planctomycetaceae > Gimesia > Gimesia panareensis. The sequence goes on along the minus strand of NZ_CP037421.1, from coordinate 5,030,013 downwards.
TTGTGCAGCGCGCTGCGCCTCCACAGGCATGTAATTGATCGATCTGGGCATCATCCGTTAAAGCTAAAACCAGACGTTTGCCTGGCTCCACATCGAATTCTCCTACATTTTCAACAGTCAGTTTTGGCATTATATCCTCAATCTAAAGTAGTGATTTGAATCAGAAATTCATCATGAATTGAAACGATTGTGTAGCGATCACTGTACTGCAAATTATATGCATTTTGTATTATAGGGACAGAGGGAAATTAGTTAAGTCGGCATGACAAATTCATGTTCCGGGTGGGAAACGGTCAGAACCGGGCAGGGGGCCTTGCGGACTACTTTTTCTGCCACACTCCCCAGCAACATGTGTTTGAGGCCGGTCCGACCATGTGTGCCGATGACAATCAGATCGATGTCTTCCTGTTTGGCATATCTGATAATTTCCAGAAAAGCAGGGCCGACGCAGACTTTGCGGACCACTTTGAGATCTTCTGTCCCCGCAAGCCCCGGCATTTCTTCCAGCTGCTTTTCTGCCAGATTCTGCATGTCTGCCACCAGGTCATTCATGGATGTTCCCATCATATTGGGCTCCGGAAACATAGCGACAGCATCCTGTACTACGTTCAGCAGGTGGAGCTCCGCTCCAAAGCGTTTTGCTAATTCGCAACCATAGAGCAGGGCATGCTCTCCAAATTCACTGAAGTCGGTGGGGACGAGTATCTTTTTCAGGTCGATCATAGGTTTACTCCTCGTGGCTCCAAATCGTGATCGGGACTTCTGTCACACCTATTGTAATCAATCACCCTGGGTAATGCCGATACCGGGTGGCACTCTTATCAGAAATTCATCAGATCCCATCGGATGGTCAGAATCGGCAGTCCTGATCAAACGGGAAGAATCGCTAAAAACGGACCAGTCATCCACTCTGGCAGATTCTGAAAATCCGGTTCGATCCGCGAATTTCAGCATGCCCTGGTCAGTTACAGGTTATACGACCGTTAGAGCTCAAAAAATAGAACTATCAATCACGACACTTGTATTTATGAGAAATCGTTTTTGCAAGAATAAACGGATATTGGTTGAACCGATTCTAACTGATTCAGCACTTTCCGGTGGCAGAATTCATCCAGACGAACCGATTTTATTTCGTGTGCCATACCACATTTTCAACGGGAGTCAAACTGGAAATGTGGTTTTTTCAAATTGCCCGCCGCATGGGATGAAATGAGGATCTCAACATGTCACTGCCATATTCGAAATCGATTTCTTTAGCACTCTGTCTGTCCACCATGACAGGGTTATATGGCTGTCAGTACGCACAACAGAAAGTCTATCAGCAGGCTTCACGGTCAGGAGCCGAGTATGAGACCGCTCCTTACAGTCAGCTGGATCCTCCCTCAGACTATCGTAGTCCGAATCATTACTTTAATGAGCCGGCACCAGCGCCCGTTGACGATTCATTTCCTCCCGCGGCTCCCCCGAGCCTGGTTCCGCCGCAGCCCGAAAAGTCAGCCAATGAACGCGTCTCGTACATCAAGCGGATCTCCCAGGAAGAAGAACCTGAGGATCAGGAATACTTCAAGTCGATGTTCGATTCGGAACCGGTTGAGCCAGCTCAAAAACACCTGGGACTGGTCCCGCATTACTCGACTGTTTCCAGTTCGGTTTCCCGCAAGGTGAAGCAGATGAATGGCAAGGTGAAAGATTTTTATACCCGGATGAAATCGCATGTTAAAACCCCGGACTGGGTTCGCAAGGTTTCAGGCAGCTATGTCGAAGTCTCTGAACCAGGCCCTGTTTGTGGAGAAATGTCCTGTGTCGAGTCTGCCCCGTTTCCAGCGGATGTCCTGCTGGAATCAGAGCCGGTCGAAATGCAACCTGCTCCGGCCTATCCTGCTCCACTTCCACCGGCACGTCAATTACCTGCACCACCCCAGCAACTGCAGCCCCAGCCCGAATTGAAATCTCAGCAGCTTCCCCAGTTACCGCCCTCGGGTGAAGCAACCCAGTGGGATGATTCATGGCGAGTTTCAGCGACTCTGGAACAACTGCCTGTCAAGGATTATTCGACGCTGGATGATCAGCTGGAAATGTGGCCCTATTCGAAGCAGCGTCTGCAACAGCAGGCTCGCAAGTTTGATTTCAAAACGGCCACGCCTGTTTCCGCACCACGTACTTTTCAGCCCGCTCCACAGCTGGAGCATCCGCGGGAATTGACGGTCCCATCCATGATCTCTCAGGAAGAGGCCGCCCCGGTCCGGAAAATCAGTTTCGAAAGAATACAGGATGGCTCGGAACCTGCTCGTATTCTCATCACGCCCCGCAGGTAGTAATGCAGCGATATCATCAGGGGGGATCATACCCCCCTGGATGGAAGGGGTGACAGCGGCAGATTCGCAGGACTCCTTTGATTGAGCCTCTGATGGCGCCATATTTCTTGACCGCCTGAATGAAATACGCGCTGCAGGTCGGGTGGAAACGGCATTGTTTCCCGATCAGGTGACTCAAGGTCATCTGATATAAACGTACCATTCCGATCAGTACTGTCGCCGGCAGATGGTACAGGAATTGGCCGATTCTCTTTAGCGTTTCTCTCATAGGCGTTCTGGTGCTGGCAGACGTTGATCCAGTTTCCGGGCCAGGCGGAGCAGAGATTTCTGGTAGGCTTGCAGATCCCCTTCTTCAGTCGGACGCGGGATCGCGATGATATCCAGGTTCGAGGGCATTTGATGCCGGACCAGGCGAAACGCTTCTCGAAGCAGCCTTTTTTTTCGAGCTCTGCGGATAGCATTCCCGTTTTTGCGGGAAACACTGACACCCAGACGGGAGTGATCGAGCTGGTTGCGGATTGCGAACAGTAGCAGATTCTGGTCTCCTGCCCGCTGTCGTGCGTTATAGACCGCCGCAAAATCCTGCTGGCTGCGAATCCGGTTTGCTGGAGGGTGCCCGAACTGTTTCACTGGAAATCCTGCCTTCCCACGTGCTGTTAGTGACCTACGACTGGGGCGGATCTTTCTCGACTGGCTCTGATTCTTCCTCTGTTTCTGGTGGAGTTTCTTCCCGTGGAGGTTGAGGACTGCCATGCGACTGAGGCGGATAAGGCCTTCTGATCATACTGCGGACCGAGTGTCCGAACAGTGAGGTAAAGATCAGAATTCCAATTCCCGCACCTGCCAGAACCCAGACGATCAGAATCATGACACCCAGTTCCCGGGGACGTTCGTCTTTTTTCTCTTTATCTGACTTTTCGTCCCCTTCTGCGGAGTCCTCCGGCAGATCGACATCGGCCTGAGCCGCTTCTTCAACGGTCGCAGACCCCGCTTCCTGATCTTGTGCCAGTAGTGTTTCCGGCCCCTGACTGAAGAAAACAGTTACCAGGCACAACACCAGCAGGTTGTACCAGTGTGAACGCTCTGTTTGCTTTGGGGGGGAGACGTGCATCGGGATCACCATACTTTCGAGCGGGGATTGTCGTGTTTCAGTTGCTGCAGTTGTTCATAGAGCTCTTTTTCCTGATCGCTCAGGTCTTTGGCAGCCACAATTTTGATCGAGCAGATCTGATCTCCCGGCTGTTTGGTTTTCTGGTCTGTGATTCCTTTGCCACGTAATCGCAGCTTGGTGCCACTGGAAGTGCCGGCAGGGATAGTTACGGTGACTTCCCCCTCGGAGAGCGTCGGAACATCGACCTTCGCACCCAGAGCGGCTTCGGTAAGGGTGATGGGAACTTCCAGCAGCAGGTTGCTGCCATCCCGCTTGAAATAGGGATGGGTTCCTACTTTGATTGTTATCAATAGATCACCTGCCGGGCCGCCATGAATCCCGGGACCTCCCTGGCCGCTGAGCCTGATAACAGAACCAGTATCGACGCCGGCTGGAATTTTAATTGTCAGACGTTCGGTTTTGCCCGCTTTTTGCACACTGATCTCGTGTTGTCCGCCAACTGCCGCCAGATGGAAAGGAATCTCGATCTGCAGACGCTGCGATTCTCCTTTTTGCGGTCGAGGTTGTGCCCGTTTGGCCCCGCGAAATGCGCCGCCAAACAGGTCTCCGAGATCGATCCCTCCACCGCCAAACAGATCTTCAAAATCAACGGGACCAGCGCCGCCTGCAGACTGGTAGTAGCCTCCGCCCCCGCCACCCTGCCCTGCGTGCTGGAAGGCGTGGCCGAACTGGTCGTATTGTTTTCGTTTTTCCTCGTCGCGTAAGACTTCGTACGCTTCCTGAACTTCTTTGAATTTCTGATCAGCCGTTTTATCATCCGGAGCCATGTCGGGATGGTATTTACGGGACAGTTTTCGGTACGCTTTTTTGATTTCATCAGCGGAGGCGCTACGGGAAACTCCCAGAATATCGTAATAATCGCGTTTGTTCATGGGTTTAAAATTCGTACTGGCTGCCAGAGGTTCAAGTAACAATCGATTCCAGGCCTCTGGTTTGACTCTGAAAACACTAACACTAAACGAATGCTATCTCCCGGGAATCAGCGTTCAAGTCACGCACTTCCACTGATTCAGGACTGGGAGCATTCTACGTTTGATTTTAGCTGGTTTTCAAGTTTGCTTCGTCTATAACTCCTTATAATCAGTCCTTTTATTTAAAGAATACGATTTAAATTGATTCATTGCTGGAAGCGATCTGCATAGAATGCCTGTACTGCGAAAAGTCGGGAATGATGATTGAGACTGGAAAACCGCCTGCATGCTGAAATTTGCCCTTCGAAATCTACTGAGCCGCTCACTGAGATCGTTTCTGTGTCTGATGGGGCTGACCATTGCTATCGCGGGGATGGTGGGGCTGTTCTCGATCGCCGGGGGGCTGGAAGAGACCGTTTCCCAGACATTCGGGAAGATCTCAGGGATTGTCGCCATGCAGCCGGGGGCGCCCATTCCCCTGTTCTCGCGGATTCCCCGCAAGTGGGGCGATGAGATTAAAGAGATTCCGGGAGTGGCAATCGTGAACCCCGAGATCTGGTCGAGAGTGAATATCATCGACGGAAAACCGGTTGTGAGTCCTCCCCGGTTTCTGTTTGGTACAGACCTGCCTACCCGCACCCGGCTCAAGCATGGCATCTACCGGGATGCGATCTATGCAGGGCGCTTCCTTGATCTGAGCGATCAGGGAAAACTCAATGCCGTCATCAGCCGCCAGATTGCCGAGCAGCACCAGAAGCAGGTCGGGGATTCCATCGAAGTGAATGGTCAGGATCTCACGATTATCGGGCTCTATGAAACAGGCTCCATTCTGCTGGATGTCGCCATCATTCTGGATATCGAGGTGGTACGGGAAATCACCCGCTTCGATCCGGACAGCGTCAGCTGTTTTTATATCGAACAGTCAGGCGAAGTGAAAAATGATCCACTGGTGAAGTCGATCAAAGACCAGTTCCGGGATCGCGAACTGGCTTCCTGGCAGCCAGCTTCTCTGGCATTGGCCAATCGTTCTTCGTCCAATCTCCTCAAAGATCTGATGCAGGCAATTGACCAGGGGCTGAAAGGAAATTCTCCGCCAGCATCAAATCAGAACGAATCGACAACAGTTTCAGAGAAAATCACAACTGAGACTGCGGCAAACGATGAGGCAGAGCCTGAGAAAGAATCTCCCAGTGCGCTCGAAGTACGGGCGGCGTCTGACTGGGGGGATCGCCTGGAAACCTTTACAGCGGATCTGGATATCTTCCTGGGTTTGCTCACTGGAATCGGGGTGTTGATCGCCATGTTGAGCATCATCAATACGATGCTGATGAGTGTGATGGAACGGATTGTCGATTTTGGAATCCTCAAAGCCAATGGCTGGTCAAACCGGGATGTGATGCTGTTGATTACAGCGGAAAGTTCTCTGCTGGGAGTTGTCGGGGGTATTCTGGGAGGCATCCTGGGACAGATCGCGATTGTGATTGTTAACTGGAAATTTGCGGATCAGGTCCATCTCTATGCCAGCCCGGGGTTGTTGCTGTTTGGGGTGTTTTTCAGTACCAGCCTGGGAATACTGGGAGGCCTGTATCCCGCCTGGTGGACCACGCGGATGACACCCATCGATGCGATTCGCCGAGGTTAATGGAGATCGCGGTTCAGAGATAATGAGAATGAGGAAGTGAGCAGGGAATTATGATCGAAGTGCGTGAGGTCACGAAAATTCATCAGAGTGGTGAAACCGAAGTGCACGCTCTGCGCGGCGTGAGTTGCCGGTTTCCCGGCCAGACGTTCTCTTTTATCCTGGGTCCATCCGGAAGTGGCAAGAGTACGCTGCTTTATCTGATGGGGGCACTCGATACTCCCACATCGGGTGAAATCTTCGTCCAGAATCGGTCTCTGGCAACGCTTTCCCAGAGTGAACGGGATGCTTACCGCCGGGATAAAGTGGGGTTTGTCTTCCAGAATTTCAACCTGCTCAAGAATCTGAATGCACTGGAGAATGTACTGGCCCCTTATCTGCCACAAGGGATCACCTCAGAACAGAAAGAACGGGCTCGGGAATTACTGAAACAGGTGGGGCTGGAACAGCGAATCACGCATCGCCCCAATCAGCTTTCCGGCGGGGAACAGCAGCGAGTGGCGATTGCCCGGGCATTACTAAAGCGGCCCCTGTTGATACTGGCTGACGAACCGACGGGCGAACTGGATACCAGTACCGGCAGGGAGATCTTCGAGTGCCTCAGGGAGATGAGCGAGCAGTACAAGACAACGGTGGTCATTGTGACTCATGACGAACGCTACATCAGGGAGACGGATCACATTCTCCGCCTCCGGGACGGTAAAATTGCTGATGTGCAGGCTGCAGAATCGCTGTCTGCAGAGACGGGAACATAAAAATTCCGTTGCGATACCAGATAATCGCAACGGAATTAAACACTCGAAACCGTTGACGCTGATTACGATTTGTTGAGTGTAGGGCTGAGGGGGATGTCCTCAGACGGTGTCAATTTTTCCATCGTGGGTTTTACGAAATCCGGGGCCCGCTTCTTCCGGGGGAGTCGCATAGACGTTCAGGCGGACCAGTTCCAGATCGGCCAGATGTCCTTCAATGGTGATATAGGCAGCAGCCGGATCGCAGGTCGTCTCTGCTACAGGCTGTTCCAGGAAGTTAAAGTGGAAGCGGTTTACAGATTCGAATCGGTCGAGCAGCTGCAACAGGTCGAACTGGAAGCTGGCGGCGATAAACTGACCGTCTCTTTCACCACCGACAATTTCTGTGCTGCCGAGGAAGAGGCCCACTTCCCAGCATTCTTCGGTGAACTGACAATCAAAACCGACGCGTCCGACTTCTTCAAAAGGATTAAAGATGTCGGCGACTTCGTCGACAAAGCTGTTGAGCCACAAAGGGCGACAATTCAGATTCATGGATTCTGAATTGAAGTTTTCCATCTGTTTCATCAGGTGTTGAATCGGCAAGTGTGAATGGGCCAACGTTGTTTCTCCGTCTCAATCTTTGGGGTCTCTAGGGATGAAGTTTTAAGTGCTCTCAAAGGTGTTGCAATTGGGGGCTGTAGTTTTAAGTATCGGGGAAATCACAAGAAAGACCACACAACATTTCTGTGCTTACCGTCAGATGAGAGGCTTCAAGTGTGCGTAGGCGCAAAAGTGCCGAAGCGGACTGTCGCACCATTCCCTCTATATGCCGGGACGGTACTGGTCAGTCCGATTGTGTTGCCTGCTGGCAGTGGGGCTCAAGTTCGATTATGTCATTCATTCAATGAAAAAAATGGCTGAATTTCTAAATTGAGTGATTTGTCACTGAAGTTGAGTCAAATTCGAAAAAACAAAGGGAAAACCCCGAAATCTCCCGGTTCGAAACCGGGACCATCCGGTTCCTTGACGACAGACTCAGTCGTTTGACACTGTCTCCCCGTCTTCTAAAATGGATCGCTTCAGAGGAGGTCTGACCGGTTCAATCATCCGTCAGGTAAATACTCCCAGTCAAATCAATATGAGTTGATGTGTTCGGAAGGAATAAGGTTCAAAGTGGAAGATGCCGTTCGAAAAGCTGCCGTCCTGATTGAGGCCTTAAGCTGGATCAGAAGATTTCGAGGACGTTATGTCGTCATCAAACTGGGGGGGAGTGCACTTGAAGAAGAGGCAGCCGTTAAAAGTTTTTTGACCGATGTCATCTTCATGCGAACAGTGGGCATGTATCCGATTCTGGTCCATGGCGGCGGAAAAGCAATCAGCAAAGCCATGAGTGAGGCGGGAATCGAGCCACACTTCGTACATGGACGCCGCTATACCGATGAAAAAACGCTGGAAATCGCCACTAGTGTCCTGGCAAATGAGATCAGCGAGTCTCTGGCTCAGGAGATTCGAGCTCAGGGAGCCCATGCGGAACCGCTTCATTTTGGCACACGCAACTGCCTGCGGGGAGAACAGCTGACGTTAAAGGCCGGGGACGGGACCCCGATCGATCTGGGGCATGTCGGTTATGTTACTGATATTGATCAGGGCCTGCTGGCAGAAGTCTGCCAGGCAGATGCGATTCCGGTCATTCCCTCGGTGGCGTTGGACGCATCCGGCCAGAAGTTGAATGTGAATGCAGACACGGCCGCCGCTGCCCTGGCCCGCATTCTCAAAGCAGAAAAGCTGGTCTTTCTGAGTGACGTTCCCGGGATTTTCCTGGATCGTCATGATCCGGGGACTCTGGTTTCTCATCTGGAGACAGAACGCTGTCGGGCACTGATTGAAGACGGCACCATCGATTCCGGCATGGTGCCCAAGGTCGACGCCGCCCTCGAGGCCCTGGCCAGTGGTGTAGGTAAGGTACACATCGTCGATGCCCGACTGCCCCATTCGATTCTGCTGGAAATCTATTCCGATAAAGGGATCGGCACGGAAATCGTCAAGTAGAAATGAAGCTCAGTCGCTCACCGGTTCCTGTTCCGGCTTGGCCGCTTCGATGGGACCCGCTGTCTGGAACTGAATTTCGGGGTGTCGGATTCTGCCCCCCCAGTGAGCGGCGACCGTCCAGAAGCCCGCGAGGGCTAATGTGCCGACGATAATGAGGGTGCGTTGCCAGCGAGGTACATTTTCTCCCTGGAAGCCCTGAATCAGTGCATTCCCGACGATCATCGACAACACGACCATTGCCAGCAGGCAGGAACGTGCGAGAACCGCATGAAATTCTACGGTCTCCTTATCGATCTGGTATTGTTCCTGTAACAGTTCATAGGCAGGGGGCCCGGAAAAATAAGCTCCGGTGGCGAACAACAGTACTGATAGCAGCAGCCAGCAGCTGATCTTAAACAGCCGTTCATCGCGAAACCAGGCGGAGAGCAGTAACAGTACGAACAGCCCCCAGCAGCCGACCACCGGGACATGGACGGTCATCAGATGCAGATGAGCCGCATTCATTGTCGACCTGTCTTGATCGCTTCGCTGGGATCGATGCCTTTGTCGACCTGGCTGTAATCCAGCTCACTGCCCCCCATACTGTGCGGGATCAGATAACAGACGGTCATCACGATCGCTGCAGTAAACACGACAATGCGATGCAGGATCGTCGTCTTCTTCTTCGGGTTGAGGCCGATGACCGAGCAGGCAAAGACCCAGGCCAGGAACATGAACAACATTTTGTTGTCGGTCCAATCCCCGCCCATGGGAAAGCCGGTCCAGTATTCGCCAAAGGCATACTTCTGCACAAAGGGTCCCAGGATCATCCCACCGACGGTCATTCCACAGAGGGTAATCCAGGCCAGCAGCCGCATGTTATAGGGAGCAAACAGAGCTGCCAGCCCGGTACGCATACCGAGCAAAATCGAAAAAATCATCAGACTCACATGGGGGATCAGAATGGCACTCGGTACCGGATCTTTAAAGCGGATGACTACATTCTTATCCGGGTTTTCAGGGAAGCGACGTTCCTTGCCTTCGAGATTGGCTTGGATGTAATACTCCAGCTTGCCGGCTGCCGGCTGTTTGGGCAGGGGGGCTTCTAACTGATAGCGATCCTCTTTTTCGACGCCCTGCATGGGGACCGCTGTAAATTCGTCGTCGGTTCGGAAGCGTTTGAAGAAGAGCGTCGCTGAGGGGGGCTGCGCTTTGTCCCGATCGACTGGCAGTTCCACCATCGCATCGCTGGTCGATTCGTGAGTCCGGATCAGTTTGGCCACGATGTCGCCGGTCACCAGAACTTTCATGGGGTAGGTGGGGCCGGTCATTCGCTGATAAATCATCGCGGAGGCAGCCAGGACGAAGGCCAGAAACCAGATGGCGGTCCGTTTCAGGAGCCGGAATTTCTCTTTGGGAGGCAGTTCTTCTGTAACGTCTTGTTCTATCTTGGGTTCGGGCTGAACTGATTCCTGATTTTCTTCCATGGGAGTCCCCTTTTTCTCAATCATCGTGAATCTGATACTCGTAGTGTCTTATAAGCGGACCACGATTGCAATTCTATACCGGGTCTCGGTACGATCAAATGGTAGAGAAATGTAACGGACCTGCCTGCGTTTGACTCTCCTGTCAGAAATATCCCGAATCAGTCCTGCTGCGAAATCAGATATACTCATGCGCGTTGCCCATTCCTTGTTCTACCCTTTCAGCGATTGGATTCAGTTTCAGCCCCAGCGTCTGCTGGTACTGTTCTGTTTTACAATGCTGTCCGGATCCGTTTTTCCCGGGAGGGTTGAGGCGCACCCGATATCGGTCAGCCAGGAAAACGTGTATGTCACCCGCGAAAAAGTCGTGATCTCAATGCAGATTTATGTCGAAGATCTTTACTTTTTTCAGAAGCTGGAGCCGGATAAAGAGAACATCGTTTCCCAGAAAAAAATCAAGCAGGCGATTGAAAAACACAAACTGTTCCTGCTGGATCGCCTGCTGGTGCGGGATATCAACGGTGAGCGGTTGAAAGGCAAAGTCGTTTCAGTGGACGACTCCTCAGTCTCAGCTCAAGGTGTTGCCATGAGCGACCTGATGGCATTCACTTTGGTGTTTCAGCTTGAGTACCCCCTGTCTGAACCACCGGAATTTCTGACCTTCAGCCAGCAACTGGTCGATTCCAACGCCGGCTTTCCCGCCATGGTGCAGTTCAATCTGAAGCAGGAAGGCTCAGAGACACCGTATGCGGTTGCGATGAAGCCCCGCGAACCGCAGACGATTCGCTTTAACTGGGATCACCCGCCACTGGCCCCGGATGCGTCTGAGGAAGACTGGCAGAAATGGCTCAAGGAACGCCGCGAAGAGACACTGGGGATTACCAGTTATGGAACGGTCTATTCCTTTATCTATATTGAAGACTTCGAAGTGCGACACGAGATCCTGATTCCGCTGGCCACACTCGAATCATTTTTTACTCTCGATCGCAAGGACGAAGATTTCCTTTCTGTGGCCGAGCAGGAAGCCTCCCGGGAAAAGATCGAGCAGTTTTTTGCCAAAGCAAATCCAGTCGAAATCGACGGGATCGTGGTCAAGCCGGTGATCAGTCGCCTGGATTTTTATGGGCTGGATTTTAAGGATTTCGCCAAGCCAGCAGAAAAGAAAAAAGTCAGTATCGCCAATGCCCGGGTCGGCATCATTCTGTCCTATAGTACCAAAGGGACACCCGACAAAGTGAAAGTGACCTGGGACATGTTCAATCGCAGTCTCTGGAGCGCGGAATCGGTCTGCTTCGCCTTCGACAAGTCATATAAGCCGGTGTTTTCCAAGCTGGAACGCAACAGCGAATTTGAATGGACCAATCCGGGACGCAAGGTCAGCCTGGAAGTCAACCCGGTTGAGGTGGCTCTGCAGCCCCGGTCGATATGGTCAGTCCCGTTCCTGTCAATTGGAGGATTGTTTGCCTGCTTTCTGTTGTCACTGAGTCTGATCAGCAAGCGTCAGCGACGGAAGACAACTTATACCATTCTCGGACTGCTGCTGGTTGCCAGTCTGCTTTGCTGGCCGGTTTCCCGCGTGACCTTCGCCAGCCCGCTGGAACCGGTCCCGCATGTATCTAGAGATAAGGCAGAGGCGGTCTTCAAAACGCTGCACAAGAACATCTATCGCTCTTTTGATTATCATACTGAGAGCGATATCTACGACGCGCTGGCAAAAAGTGCCGACGGTTCTTTTCTGGAAACACTGTATCGGCAGATTAACCAGAGCCTGAAAATGCAGGAGCAGGGGGGCGCGGTTTCACGTGTGACCGATGTCCAATGGGAGACGATCCAGCCCGCAGCGGGTGAGGCAGTCGATTCTACACAACCACATGATGAACGCAGCTTTGCCGTCAAGTCGACCTGGACGGTTTCCGGGACGGTGGAGCACTGGGGACATATTCACACCCGTACGAACCAGTACCAGGCGATCTTCTATCTGGAGCCGGTTGAAGGCGTCTGGAAACTGACAGGCATGAATCTGCTGGATCAGGAGCGTTTACGATTCCAGACCGGTTTGCGTGAGGTCAAGCTTGAAGAACCGGAGCCTGCTCCCGAGCCGAAAAAAAAAGCGACTCCCAAAACGAAGTCCACCAATTCGAGTAAATCATGATTCAGATCAGGCAGCTCAAGTTTGGCTATCCGGAGTCCAGTTTCCGGTTAAATATTCCTGAGCTGGAAGTTCAGGATGCAGAGAAAGTGGCGGTCATTGGCCCCAGTGGATGTGGCAAGACCACCTTACTGAATCTGATCTCGGGAATTCTGATTCCCGATCAGGGCGAGCTGATTTCTTGTGACATCGATCTCAAAACACTCAATGACAGCCAGCGACGGGCTTATCGCATTTCTCGGATCGGATTCGTGTTTCAGGAATTCGAACTGATCGATTACCTGAATGTCCGCGAAAATATTCTGCTCCCTTACTATATCAATCAGACACTCAAACTCGGTGAGGACGTACAGGCACGTGCATGCGAACTGGCTACGGCGATGCAGATCGATCAATACCTGAGTTCGCGCATCGATCAGATTTCGCAGGGAGAACGGCAACGGGTGGCGATCTGCCGGGCGCTGCTGCCTCAACCCCAGATTCTGCTGGCGGACGAACCGACGGGGAATCTGGACCCGGCCAATAAGCGCCTGATCCGGGATCTGCTGCTCGAGCACGCCACACGCACGGATGCGATTCTGATCATGGTGACGCACGACGATCGCCTGCTGGACGAATTTGACCGGACGATTGACATTCAGCGTTTTCATGAAATGGTGGAAACGGCATGAATGGCATCCTGCGACTTACCCTGCGCTACCTGGCATATAACAAATTAAAAACGATCACGCTGATTCTGTGTGTGACCCTGGCGGTTCTGCTCCCGGTCTTACTGCAGTTTGCGGTCAGCTGGTTTGAGCAGGACCTGCATTCCCGCGCCAATGCGACGCCCCTGGTGGCAGGCGTCAAGGGGAGCCGGTTTGATCTGGCACTGCAGAGCATGTATTTCAGTCGGGCAGATCTGGAACCGACCAATTTGCAGGCCGTAGAGACGATTCAGGAATCCGGTTATGCACTGCCGATTCCGCTGGCAGTGCGATTCACGGCTCAGGGGGCTCCCATTGTCGGGACGACACTGGATTACTTTGAATTTCGCAAATTAGACGTGGGGAGTGGCACCAGCCTGAAACGACTGGGGGATTGTGTGCTGGGGGCGAGTGTCGCCGAACGACTGCAGTTAAAGCCCGGCGACCGCCTGATGTCCGATCCGTTGAATGTCTTCGATCTGTCGGGAAATTACCCCCTGAAAATGCGGGTGGTCGGCGTTCTGGAACGGGCCCATTCTCCCGATGATGAAGCGGTGTTTGTTGACCTGAAGACGGAATGGATTATCTCCGGCATCGGGCACGGGCATCAATCCATTAATGCAGACACCAGTCAAGATCTGGTACTGAAACAACAGGATCAACAAACGGTGGCGAATGCGGCTGTGCCTCAGTTCAATGAGGTGACCGAAGAAAATCTGTCTTCGTTCCACTTTCACGGGGACATCACCACATTCCCGGTTTCTTCTATTATCGTGGTTCCCTATGATGACAAGTCAGAAGTACTTCTGCTGGGGATGTACGACTCCCCGAAAGCCGACCTGCAACTGATCCGTCCAACCGAGATCGTAGATGAACTGTTACAGATGGTGTTTCGCGTCAAACAGTTGTTTGACCTGAACACATTTCTGGTTTCGCTGTCTGTCGGGTTGCTGCTGGTGCTGGTCTTTACTTTATCGCTCCGCCTCCGCCGGCGCGAACGGCAGACGATGTTTCAACTGGGCTGCAGCCGTTCGGTGATCTGGAAGTTGCAGATGACTGAGGTGCTGCTGATTCTGGTCAGCAGCCTGGTTCTGGTGTTGTGTATTACGGCTGTGATCCGCGTGTATGCAGAACAGCTGCTACGAATCTGGATAATTGAATGAGTCTGATGATGCGATTTCTAGCTTTATTGCTCGTGCTCACTCCGATGTTTGTTGGTACCGCCTGTCAGTCCCGGGAGAAACCGCCAACAGAGCAGACGGCAGAGACAGGCCCCCCATTGGTCGTGGTGGTCAATTATCCGCTGGAGTTCATTGTCGATTCGCTGGTCGGTCCTGAGTTTGAAGTTCTGAATCCGGTTCCCCCTCAAGCAGATCCAGAAGTCTGGTTGCCTGACGATGCGCTGGCAGAAACGATTCAGCAGGCCGACCTGATCATTATTAATGGGGCTGATTTTGCCGACTGGGTGAAAAAACTCTCACTTCCCCGGTCGAAGGTGTTGCGGACTTCACTGTCCCTGAAAGATGCGCTGATCACAGTTCCGGATTTTGAGGTCCACAGTCATGGCACCGGAGGCGCCCATTCTCATGCTGGCACGGTGGCGTTCTTCTGGCTGGATCCAGATTTGATGTACAGACAGGCAGAGACTATCGCTCAACGATTGAGTCAACTGGAACCTGCGAACGAAAAGACGATTCAGACGAATCTGCAGCAGTTGAAGACGTCACTCCAGCCTCTGAATCAGAAGCTGGATGAAATTAAGGCCGTCGATTCCGGACTGCACTGGTTCTCAAGACGCCCCGTTTATCAATATCTGGCCCGGCGATGCGGCTGGGAGATGTACCACCTGCACTGGAAGCCCGGAGTTGCTCCAACAGAAAGCGAGTGGGACCAACTGCAGGCCCTGCAGAAAGAGCACAAGATTTCAGGTGTCCTCTGGGAACAGCCACCGGACGCCAAGCTCCAGAAAAAGCTGCAAGCGCAGAACCTGGATTCGTTTGTCCTCAATCCCCTGACGACACAACCGGCAGAGGGGGATTATCTTTCCGTGATGCAGGAGCAGCTGACACAACTGGCACAGCTCCTGAAATCCCACCGGTCAGCATCCACCGATTCAAAGAATCCCAAGTGACTGCCAGAGCTGTACTTCGAAATTGGTGCGATTGCTGAGTCCCGAGACGCAAAGGGCTCTCGAACCCCAAATTGAGCGGTATCTGCCAGCGGAACTTGATTCGCTTAATTACTACGACTGCTGCATTTATACTGAATTTCTGTTTCCGCATTGAGGGAATTCGGGTTGAGTTCAGTTGAGGGAGTAGGAAGTACCGATGTAAGGTATATAATGTGGATGAGACACTATATTGACATGATGGAACATTACCTGGCACGATAATCCGAAAGGTTTTAAAGATGCAAACAGCTTTACAGGTTTTGGACCGGGAATACCTTGAAGCCCGCTGTTCCCTGCTGGAACTGGCCGCGGCCCTGGATCGCATTGATCGCGCTCACGATCATGAAGAAGCTTCTGGCGATTTACAGGATTCCCGTCTGGACTTACTGAATCAGGCAATCAAGATCTTGAGCGAAGAAAGCCATCTGCCCAATCGATCAGAGCGTCTGTTGCTGCTCTTCTCCGATCTGGACTAGACACGCGACATTCTTCCTCCCTGCTTTTTTATGCCCGCTTATTTATGATCTAGATTTTTCAGCGAGACGAATATGCAAATCATCCAACCTCATTACCATGCGATCGCCCGAACAGCTCAGGACTATGAAAAGATGGCGATGTCCGGCGTCGTCGCGGTGGCTGAACCCGCCTTCTGGGCTGGCTTTGACCGTCTGTATCCGGAAACGTTTCTGGATTACTTCCGCCAGATCAGTGAATTCGAACCGACCCGCGCTGCGGAATACGGCATCAAGCATTACTGCTGGGTAGCCGTGAATCCCAAGGAAGCAGAAAATCCGACATTGAGTCACGAAGTGCTCAAGCATATGCCGGAGTTCTACGAAAAGCCCAACGTACTGGGCGTGGGAGAAATTGGCTTCCACAAAACGACCAAGAACGAAGAGGAGATCTTCGAAGCACAGGTCGAGCAGGCCATTAAATACGATCAGTTAATCCTGATTCATACGCCTCACCTGCAGGATAAAGTCCGCGGTACCAAACGGACCCTGGAAGTGCTGTCTCACATGAACGTGAATCCGGAACGGGTTTGGATCGACCATGTGGAAGAACATACGATCCGCGAACCGCTCGAGGCCGGTTACTGGGTCGGCTTCACTCTGTATCCCGTTACCAAGTGCTCGCCGAAACGGGCCTGTGACATGCTCGAAATGTACGGCCACGAACGGATTCTGGTGAATTCCTCAGCTGACTGGGGGCCCAGCGATCCCTTCACTCTGCAGATGTGTGTGATGCAGTACCGGGCCCGCGGCTACTCGGTTCAGGATGCAATCGAAATCTTCCACAACAATCCGGCTCGCTTTCTGGGACAGAATCCCAAGTTCGATATCAAGCCGATTCAACTGGAAACAATCGAAGAAGAAATCACAGATATGGTTTAAAACCTGTTCTGATGATGAAAAATCAACAGGAGTCGGGATTACTCTCGACTCCTGTTTTGCTGCGCAGATCTCACGATCGGGCCTATTTCTTTTTCGGGCGAAAGGCGACCAGACGCGCTTCGTCGGTTTCCAGGAAAGGACCTTCCAGCAGATCGATACAGTACGGGACTGCGGGAAAAACCGCGTCCAGGCATTCCTGAATCGCCTTGGGCTGTCCGGGCAGATTGATGATCAGCGTCCCGCCTCGAATCACGGCAGTCTGCCGGGAGAGAATTGCTGTCGGCACTTTTTCCAGCGATACTTTCCGCATCAGCTCTCCAAAGCCGGGCATTTCTTTTTTCGCAACTGCCAGCGTCGCTTCCGGGGTGATATCCCGTCTGGCAGGACCGGTCCCGCCGGTCGTTACCACCAGACAGCATTGTTCCTGGTCACAGAGCTCGATCAGAGTTTCGGTGATAGTCGACAACTCATCTGGAATGACACGGGCCACGGGGGTCCAGTCACTGGTCAGGACTTCCTGCAGATAGTCGTTGATTGCCGGGCCGCCCCGGTCTTCATATTCGCCTCGACTGGCGCGATCGGAAACGGTCACAATTCCTATTCTGGCTGTCATTGAATATCGATCTGAAAAGAGAGCAGTTCTGTAACTCAGGTCTCAAAAAACGTTCATACCTGACTACAGAATTATAGCGGATCAAAGGCAGGATTAAAAAAGAGAATGCTTTCAAAACAGACTTTACTTTGATCTCTTAGCGCCGGGAGTGAAGTGAGGTGCTTTTACTTCCTGAATTTCTAATCGACACTCGCTGCTGATTCAGGGGATGATCGACTGATTCATCTGGTTCTTGTTAACGCTGATTCTGGAATCAGCGGACGATTTTCTTTTCTGAAAGGCTTCGTCTCGCAACTGAATTAATTGATTGGCTGCATGGTTTCGCGAGATGACTCCCGGTTGTGGGAAAAGGCCACCACCGATCACGAGTGCAACCAGTATCAGAATAGCGACATGCTCTGGGATCCGTGCCCGTAACGAAATGGATGCCGCATGGTGCGTCCCCGTAAAGACTCGAAAATAAACCTGCAGAATGGCAATGCTGTTTAAAGCGGTTGCGATCACGACTGCAGTCCCGACCAGCGGATAGACTTCAATCACTCCTTCGATTAGAAGTTCAGTTCCAATAAAGCCCAGTGTCCCGGGAAAGCCGATTGAAGCGAGGCCTGTGACCAGAAATAACCCTGCCAGGGTGGGCGTGTGTTCGTAAAGTCCATGATAGGTTTTCAGAGAAATACGACCGGTTCTGGCTTCAACCGAACGCAGGGTTAATGCAAACCCGGCCAGTGAAATTCCGACCGAAATCCAGACGCATAATCCTCCCGTCAATCCCAGGGGAGTTGCCATTTCTAAACCGACCAGTACCAGGGAGGAATGGCTTAAGAACAGATAGCAGAAAAAGCGGCGGGCTTCCTGTTGAACCAGTGCCATACCGGCAGCATAGACGGCTGTAATCAGGGACACAATGGCGATGCCCTGCAGCGCCCAGTCAGGGGCGATGGGAAAGACCAGGCGTAAAATGGCGTAAGCGCCCGTCATGGGGGTGACGAACAGTAATGCGGTTCCAAAGGTGATTTTCTCGAACAGATCTGTCATCCAGCAGTGGAGGGGGATAATTCCGTTACGGAGTAAAGCGGCGGTTGTCAGCAGCGCTCCGGCGATCAGAGAGATCGTATCGTTGTGATCTTTGAAGCTGGAAAGCAATCCCCCTGCGACCAGGAGAATGATAAACAGCCCCATATGCAGAACATAGACCCGGCTCGAGCGTTTGTTGGATCGGAATTCCAGTAAGGGGGGGATCGTCGCAGCGGAAAGCAACAGGATGATGATCCAAGTTTCTTTACTGCTGAGCGTCGACAGCAAAATGGCTTCAGAGATAAGAGTATTACTGAAGGAAAAACTGTGTCCCTTGGTCTTCAGTGTGGAAAGCACCGTTAAGAGGTAAAGCAGGGCTGCCAGCGGCAGTAAAGGAGCACTCAGGTCATCGACCACAAAAAGTTTTTTATTGAACAGCTGAGAGAACAGGGAAAACGGTTCAGATGCTTCAAATGATTTCAGGCTGATAAAGTCGATCCATCCGCAGATCGTGACCAGTAAGGTCAGCGTGCAGATGCGGAGGCAGCGCTGGTAGGCGCGGTCTCGATCCGGAGTGAATTTGAGCCAGATCGATCCCAGCAGAGTAATCAGGACGGAGATTTCCATCCAGGGGAGATGGAGTTCGGGCAACATTAAATTTCCTCCAGAGAATCAGAAGCAGGGGTGATGGGTTCAGATTCTCTTCGTTCTTCTCCGGAAATCAGATTAGTCCAGCGCGATTCTAAGCTGTCACAATAACGAAACAGGCCAACAAAGGGAGTTACGATGAGCCGATTACAAAGCATGTCCAGATAGCCTCGTTCCAGTTCAAATCGATACAGCGAAACACGATACCGTTCGGGCATAATCCGAACCCACAACGATGGCTTTTGCGTCAGGTGGGCACCAATGGCATTTTCCAGTGAATGATAATCGTGAAATAATGAAGGCGCTCGCAGCAGCTGAAATGTTCTCAGGCAGGCGTGTCCGATGATGTGAATCAGTGCGATGTAACGTAAACCACATCCGATTTCGACGACGATGATGCCAACCTGAGTCAGCGAAGCAAAAGCGAGTGCACTTTTAATATCGGTTTGTACGCGGGCAACGAGAGTTCCAAAGATAGCGGAGACCAGCCCCAGCAGGATGACTGCCAGACTGAGTAGCGGAGAAAGCTCGAGAATCGGACTGACACGCAACAGCAGGTAGGCACCAAGATGCACTGAAAGCGAGCCATAAAAAACAGCACTGGAAGGTGTTGGCCCTTCCATTGCTCGAGGAAGCCAGCCTGAAAACGGTACCAGTGCCGATTTGCCTGCAGCAGCGAATAATAACAGTAGTCCGATAAACAGAGCATGTTGTTCAGAAATCGTTGCCTGTCCATCAGGCCAGGAGCCTGTCCCCATCAGTTCGGCAAAGTCACCCGCACCCGTCAAATGATGCAGCATGATTGCTGCCACTAAAAATGCGGCATCTGCAATTCTGTAGATCGACCAGATCCGCAGTCCGTTTCGAACAGGGTTGATTCTTTCGTGGAAAAATGCCACCAGTAATGCGGAAGCTAATCCGACTAATTCCCAGCCAAAAAAAAGTGTTTCAATCGTCCCTGCCAGAGATGAAACAATCATTCCCAGCAGAAATAAAGAATAACAGATGAAAAAACGATTAAAGCCTGATTCGCGATGCAGGTAGCGGCTGGCAAACGCACCAATGGTACCGCAGAGAATGAAGGAAAGTATACAAAAAGGAATTGATAATCGATCAAAGATAAACTTCAAATGAAAGTGAAAGTGTTGCGCAGGGAGAACGACCCAGTTGCCCATTTCTACAGGGACATATCGTTTTCCTGATGCGAGCATAAGTACCAGAACTGCGATTGCTGCAAACAACCCCATCATGACGACCGTCTGTGTCGCTTTGGCGATGAGTCGCTCACCAAGCGGTTTATTGATCAGGGATGTCGTGCCAAGCAGAGCCAGGAGTAAGGCCGGACCCGCCACAATACATACGCCGAGAAAATGGAATACAATTTCAGAATTCATTAGGGGACAGATACCTGATTCAGAGAGGAAGAGGTGTGATTATCGATTGATGCAAAACCCAGATGCTCCCGGCTGCCACGGTACCAGTCTATGGAAGAGTTGATGCTGGGGAGGTTCTCTGTTTCAGGTCGATAGAGCTCAAAGGCATCGTTGCGATATACCTGGATTTGGGATGTTTCTACATCGAGGATGGCTAACTGCACCCAGTTGCCATTCACCAGTCTCGCAATGTTGGGGTTATTATTGATGATCCGTACGATGGCTTCTTTAGTTGTTTCGATCACAAGCAGTAATCTTACGGGTTCATGAATCTCGACCATCTGCCAGGGAAGTCCGGGACGAAGGTCGCTGGCTGCGCCATCCATGACTCCTAAAAGAGATGTAATGTTATGCGCCAGTTTTGTACCGCAGCCATAGCCCGTTGAATCTACGTACGAAAAATAATATTCCAGATTGATCCCGGCACAAACGGGGATCACTGCTTGTAAAAGCCGTTCCAGGATGGTGCTGTTTTCATCATCCTGCAGAGGATCGTACGATGTCAGAAATGCACGGCGATCCAGAAACAGACCACGGCTCCATTCTCTGCGACCGACAAAGCAGATGGAATTAGTGGCGTGGCCATACTCTGGACGTACCTGTGAAAGGTCTTCTGCACGACCTTCGACATGTCGTAACGCTTCATTGACCGAGATTTCAAGGTCTGCAGACTCAAACCTGCGACAACGTTCATGTGCATTGTGAGCACGGGCCGCGGAAATGTGCTTATCTGCGGTTTCAAACAGCTTCCGGTGTGAGACCGGAAGTCGGTCAAGATCATACCAGGTAATGTTGTCGTTACAGGTGTTGTGATAACATCCTAAAAAAATGGTCTTATCGGGGATGAACAGGTTGTGCTCAGACAGAATCCGTCTGACACGAGGATCATTTGCCATTTGAGCAAACGCCCGCGCATTGGGACCGCCGCGACCTCCACCGCATGCCCCACAATCGTGAGCGGCTTCGTGTGGGTTATTGAGGCTGGAAGAACCATGTCCACAAATGATGACCAGAGGTGAAAACAGTTCTGGTTGTGCAAGACCCATGGCTCGTAAGCCGCCTTCGACGATTTGTGCCATTTCCTCAATCGAATAACCAAGTTGATCCTCATTCGCCCCTGGTTCGGCACTGATCCGTTCCAATCTTAACTGAGTCGTGGGAGGGGCAACAATGCTCTGAAACATGCTGCGGATCTGGGCGGTGGTTCGTGGGAACAAGGTTCTGGCTACAAGTGGAAAAGCTGCCAGTGAACCAACCAGTCCTGTTAAAAAACCACCGATGAAGGTGCGAGTGCCAACATGTGTCTGATGTGTTGCTCGGCCCAGACGCTGGCGAGTGGCAGCGCGTCGACGACTGATTCGTGCAAGTGAATAGAGCGTTTCTTCCTGAACATAATGAATTGGTTTGATGTTAACAGGGCAAAGTGGTGTGAAATGTGCGTCCGCTGCTCCGCGATAGTACATGGCGACACCAAAGAAACCGGCTATTCCAAAAGTTTGACAATCGGGAGCGATTTCTTCCAGATGTCGTCGGAAAGATTCTTCGCGTTCGTCAATACAGCAGACCACCTGATATGAGGGATGTATGGGTTTTCTGTAGTTAGCTTGAGCTTGTTGTTCTCGATATCGGTTCGTATGTGATGTTACTGCGTTGAGAACATCGTTTCGATATTTTCGTTCATAAGCCAAATGGAATACCCGTCGACGTTCAAGGCTGGAAAACAGCTCAATTTCCTGAATGAGGAGCGTCCACTGTTCATCTGAAAGGTGCACAAGATCTTCTGGATTCCAGCCACGAACTTGTGAAAGCTGAAATAAAGTAAACGCCAGTTGATAATTGTGATCTTTTCGGCTGGGGAGGGAGTTTGGCAGGATCTCATTTCGTACTGTTGCCAGGGTGCCTTCGAAATTGAGAGATTCCTGCATCACAGTCGCTACAGCGAGGCGATCGAGTATCAGACGGACCGCGAGAAATTCGATCAGACTCCCTGCAGGAGCAGGGTGGGGGGCCCATTCTGCATTTGATTCCATTTGCCAGACAATTCCGGACCAGCCCCGCAGGGCGAGAAGCGTTTGAGTGATATACTCATCACGTTCTTCATCAGTAACTCCGAGCAGTGAGAGGGATTCACTGATTGATTCCAGGGGGCTGAGCTTGGACTCAACCAGGCGGTCGATCTCCTGGTTTAATCCAGTCAGTGACACAGATGGACTCAGTTTTGAACCGGAATACAGATTCAGGAAAGCATGAAAAAATCCCGTTTCGCGTGCGGGCAGAGTCCATGCTCCAAAACCCTGGTCCAGGAATGCTGCACAGAAACGAATTAATACGTCGTTTACAATCAGATCGGAATCTACACCAGTTGCAATATGTAATATATCACGATGTCGGATAGATTTTTGTGTGGGCTGATCAGCTTTAACGTTTGCCGCCTGGGCATTTTTATGGCAGACTTGCCATAAAAAGTGTAAGGCAAATGATTCCCACTTCTGATCGTCCCACGAATCCATTGAGTTCCTGTCAAACTGACAAAAAACGTTGTTCATGATCGCCTCTGTTTTACTGTCAGCTTTGTACTTTCCGTTACGAAAGTCGCGCATGATCCATTGCTGAGTTTTGGCGATTGTCTGTTCACGGGTAGAGAGGGATACTTCTTGTCGAAAACGACGCAATGCATCCGTTTCGGCAATGAACCAGCGTAATTCTGCAACGGGCCCGGAATAAAGAGGGAACTCTAACATCGCCAGGCGGAGGGCGTATCGGGTTCCAAATGTGCCGATCAGTTGATCGGCATTTTCAGCGAGTTCATCCTGTAAAACGGCCTGCAGGTCCTGGATGCGAATCCGCTGGCTTTCAAGTTTTTTTCGATAGCGCTCTTCTGACAGATACGGATGACAACCAAAAATCCGGCCTCCCTCGAAAACGCCATTTTCAAAGGAGAGATTTTCAAAAGCGTGCAGAGTATTGTGGTGTACGAAGACCGTGATCGGCCCCTGCGCTGGCAGGAAGTGCGCGGCATGCGTAATAGCATGGATCAGATCAGCATATTCTTCAGAATCTATTGATACTCCAGGTTGATCGCCTGTCATATGTTCGGTGGATTTATTCATTATTCTTCACACGGTATCTCTGTACCCAGATTAGTATGCGCATAGCTTCCGTAAGGGGGGACCACAGACTGTCTCAGGAATGTAGAATGTTCCTGCTCCAGAGCCAGACCATGAAAACAACTATGGCTACTTAAATATCGCGAGCACAAAGCATTAAAGAGAGAGCTTCATTAGTCAGCAGGCAAATCATCGAAAATGAATTTGCGCAATTAGACAGCAGAAACTGGTGGGGCCCGGGAGCAGTCGGGACTGTAAGCGATCTTTGCAGGGATGACAGCAATATCTTGAATAGAGCGATCAATAATATTTGTTTGATTAAAGTAGTCGCTCGATATTCTCAGGAGCTGAGAAGTCAATTCCCATTTTTTTAACTCTTCCTTGGATTTGCTTTCCTTGCCGACAGGTTGGCTGACGGGAGTGGTTTGTCCTTCCCCGACAGTTACCTGGGAAAGCACGGATCCAAAGATCAGAACGCAAAATAGAATTAAAAAAACGATGAATCGCATTAAAAGTTCCAGCATTAACGCTTTCAGTTTCGTTGGCTGGGAACCAGTCAGGGTTACGAAAGTGAATTGTTAATATTGCAGGTCAAAAAAGTTGAGATACGAAGAGCTAATATACGCACTTTTAAATAGAGTGGCAAGTCAGCAGGTCCCCAGGATTTGTCAGCAACCAGAGTGTGTACAGATGTGTGTATTGTCTGGGTTGTCAGCAAAAAGAGGAGATTTTTCAACAAAACACGTAAATTTTTACTTATAGTACATGAAACCTTTTATGTTTGAGTTACTGACGAGAATGTGTGAGAAACGATGTTCTACCGAACCTGCCTTTTGACTACATTACTGAGGTAAGTGAACAACATTTGAATATCTTGGGTTACTGTAACATCTCTTCTGTAAATTATCTGTGTGGCGGAGTGGTGCTTGTTATTTGAGCGTAGCGAAAATAACAAGCACCACTCCGGCGAGCCCTTGAAAGGGTGGGCCAGATCGGTTTCTTTTTAATGTTTTCCACAACAGAAAAGGAACTCCAACCATGGCCCACCAACAACAATCTAACAACATTCTCGACGCTGTCCAGCTCCTGGCCGATCATGGATTCGATGAAATGTCGCAAGCACTCCAGATCCTGTTCAACGAAGCGATGAAGCTGGAACGTTCCGAATACCTCGGTGCCGAACCGTATCAACGCAGCGTAACGCGCCGTTCTTATGCCAACGGGTTTCAAGCCGAAATCAATTCCAAAGTCGCCTCGGAAAGCTGGAACTGCAGGTGCCCCAGACACGCGACGGCGACTTTTATCCCTCTGCACTGGAGCGCGGCGAACGGAGTTGAACGCGCACTGAAGCTGGCAATCGCTGAAATGTATGTTCAAGGCGTCTCTACCCGTAAGGTCGCCAAAATCACCACCGAACTCTGTGGCTTTGATGTCACCAGTACACAGGTCAGTCGGGCAGCGAAACTGCTCGACGAAGAGCTGGAAACGTGGCGTAATCGACCGCTGGGGCAGGTGGAATACCTGATCCTCGACGCCCGCTATGAAAAAGTTCGCGTGGAGGGCAGCGTGCGGGACTGTGCCGTGCTGATTGCGATCGGCGTCCTGGCCAGCGGTCACCGGAGCGTGCTCGGAGTGTCTGTGTCGCTCTCCGAAGCCGAAGTCCATTGGCGTGAATTCCTGGGTTCACTCAACCAGCGCGGCCTGCATGGCGTGAAGCTGATCGTCAGTGATGCACACGAAGGCCTGAAAGCGGCACGACAGAACATGCTTGCTGGAACGCCCTGGCAGCGTTGCCAGTTCCATTTGATGCAAAACGCGATGCAATACGTTCCCAAGGTTCATTTGCGCAAACAGGTGAGCGAAGAATTACGCAATATCTTTAATGCCAGAGACCTGGATGATGCGCTGAATGAACTGAAACGGTTCGTTTCCACTCATGAAAAAACAGCTCCGAAACTGGCGAGTTGGGCGGAAGAAAACATCCCGGAAGGACTGACCGTATTCACCATCCCTGCCGGTCATCGCAAGCGGATGCGAACCACAAACATGCTGGAACGGCAGAATAAGGAATTAAAACGGCGTACCCGCGTAGCGGGACTGTTTCCCAATGAGGAGTCGTTGCTGAGGCTGGTGACCGCGGTCCTGGTGGAACTCAGCGACGACTGGGAAACCGGCATGAGATACCTGACAATTTAATGCTGATCACAGAGACCGAAGGCCCCGGAAATTTACAGAATGTTTGTTGCTTTATCTATCTTGGGAGTATTGAGATGCAAAAACTTGTAGATGGGATTCACAAGTTTCAAAGAAACTATTTCAGTCAGGACCAGAAGCTGTTTGAAACCCTGGTTGAAGGGCAGCATCCACTAGCCTTATTCATTACATGTTCGGACTCAAGAATCAATCCGAATTATATGACTCAGACCAAACCAGGTGAGCTGTTCATTCAGCGAACTGCTGGTAATATTGTGCCATCATACGGAGCAGTGCACGGTGGCGAAGCAGCTACAATTGAGTACGCTGTGAGTGCATTGAAAGTGAAGGACATTATTATTTGTGGTCATTCTCATTGCGGGGCGATGTCAGGTCTGCTCACGCCTGAACTCATTGAAAAGATGCCGGCGGTCAAAGGGTATCTGGAGCACGCCGAATGTACTCGCAGAATTGTGGATGAGAATTACGCGCACCTCACGGATCCTGAAAAGCGTCTGATATTGACCGTTCAGGAAAATGTACTTGTTCAAATAGAAAACTTAAAAACTCATCCCTCGGTGGCCGCTGCAGTAAGTCGTGGAGAGTTAAAACTGCATGGGTGGGTTTATAAATTTGAAACGGGTGAGGTTTTCAATTTTAATCCGGATGAAGGGCAGTTTCTTCCTTTGGAAGAAGTTGTCTTATCTGAGAAGGCGCTGGATAAATCATTCCCCCCCATCGTTCCTATTTAACGTTTTGGGAGAAGCGTATTGCCAGCTCAGAGCAATTTCTCATGCGGGAACTGCCATTTTTTAATCTGATGTGCACATAATCTTTTCCGCCAGCAGAAGCTCCCCTTCATCGATCTGGTAGTTACCAAAGCGAATCGAGTAATTCTCGTTAAACCAGTCCCTGATATGGGGCAGAAATTCCTGGTCAAAATCAGGGGCTGTAAAGTAGGTGCGTCCGAAATGATGCGCCTGGATTTCACCGTCGGCAACGACGATCTCGCCATCCTTAAACACCCAGCGGGGACGCTCAAACATTTCCTGCCGATTCTGTTGAGGAGAATAGATGGTAATATCTGCATGTGCCCCGGTGCCCAGGTGACCTTTGTCCTGCATACCCAGCACACGTGCGGGAGCAGCTCTGGTGATGATGGCGATTTCATACAGGGAGTATTCGCGAGTCAGGTCTGCCAGCACGCTGCGTTCGCGGATCGCTTCGGGCATTTGTGACAGGAATTCATCACGAAAACTCTTATCCATCAGCAGATAAATAATCTCCGGATAATGATAAAACGCGCCGCCGTTGGGGTGATCGCTGGTCATGACCACGCGCCAGGGGTCTTCCATCAGCAGGTACCATTCCAAGGCAATGGCCCACTGGACGGCGTGAATCAGGCTGCGTTGTGGACGATACTCGATTGGAATCACCCCGCAGCTGCTCTCCAGTTCACAGTCAGCGGTATACCACTTATTGCGATTGATGTTATGCAGGAACTGGCTGAAAGGAGTGTCCCCGGTCATGGAGAGCGTCAGCCCCGGGTTGATGTGTCCCACGTCGACGGTGATGTTTTCATGTGACTGAACGTAGTCGACCAGCTTCTGAGTCGCCGAGGAAAAGCTGCTCGGATCATTCGGGTCGCCATCGTAGGAATGAAACTGGACATGGGCGAAATGGCCCCGGTGTCCTTCGAGCGACTCCATCGTATTCAATGTCGTTTCCCAGTTACCGGGGATGCCCAGATTGTTACAGTGAATGTGCACCGAGTGCGGCAGTTGCAGGCGGTCGGCAGTACCTGCCAGGCCGCGGACAATCTGACGGGGAGTGACGCCGAAATTCTGAACGGGGGAATCCAGTTCCTTGATCGATTTGCGGCTGATCTGTTTCCAGTCTTCGACACCCCCGGGATTGACGATTTTGATTGTATAACCCTTGGCGGATTCCAGTAGCCAGGCACAGTAGGAGTCCAGTGCGTGCTGGTCCTGGTTCCGCAGATGTTTCATCACAAAATGATTATTGCCAAACAGCAGATAGAACCCCTTATCCAGGATCGGCGTGTCCTGCAGTTCTTCATGGGCGTGGCGGGCGTGCAGCCCTGGAATGGCGGCGTCCATGGCCGTGGTGTAGCCGATGCTGGCGAACAGGTAACCTGTCGCAAATGTGCTGGGAACCACGCCTCCGGTACCGGATCGGGTCTGTTCGGTGCGGAAGATCGGATCCGCCTGACGCTTCATTTCGGGCGTCATTTTGCGCCCCGCGTTCACTTTGGGGCCGGCGATATGACAATGCATATCAATCCCCCCCGGCATCACGACATAACCGTTGGCATCCAGAGTTTTCCCGGTGAAGGAGTCCGCATTGGGGGGACGGTCGATGATCTTACCGTCCTGAATCCAGATATCACGCACGTCGCCATTCACGCCATTGGCAGGATCGTAGATCGTCCCATTTTTGATACGGAAGAGAGACACGGGATACCTTTTGTCGTGACAGTCACATCATGCAGCAGCACGGTACAATGATGCGAGGATATGAAAATTACTGGTGGCGGCAGCAGTTGGAGCGTCCGCAGCCCGGATCAGCCATCGGGAGCTGAGATTTTTTGTTGGAGCTTTCTCCCTTGAACAGCAGCCCGCCCGAGATCAGGCGTTCTACCGGGGTCGCGGCAGGCGTGCCATTCAGGGGCAGTCCCGCTTTCTCGCAGAGCTCTCCCCAGGTTTTGAGAGACTCGCTCATGCGGTGGCTGACTTCAACCGTCTGGTCGTTGGTTTCACAATAATATTCGTATGTAATCATGCTGCTGGTTCCGAAGATCACGAAAGTACTATCAGAGTGTTTCTCTGGCCTGAAGGACCGCCCGGCGTTGCTGTGCATACCGTTTCACAAGCTCGTCCGAAATGACACCCACCAGGATCACTGCACCAATGATAGCAAATTCCAGCTGTGAGGGAATCCCCAGCATGGTGATCGAATTTCTCAGAACACGCATCAAAGCAGCACCAATCACGACCCCCAGGATCGTGCCCTCGCCTCCACGGATACTGCAGCCCCCCAGCACCGCTGCTGCAATCGCGTACAGTTCGTAGAAATTGCCAATCCCCTCAGGCTGGACCGAGTTAATGTCCAGAGCGAACAGAATCCCCCCGATGCCTGCCAGGCAGGAACAGACAACATAGGCCAGGATTACAACACTGTCCGTCTGGATTCCTGAGTAGCGGGCGGCTGCCTCATTATTACCGATGGCCTTCAGATAGCGGCCGAAAATCGTTTTATTCAGGAAAAATGCGGCGACGATGGCCAGAAAGATCATGATCAGGAAAGGGACAGGCAGCTTGAAACCTTCGATAAAGGGAAGTGAAATTTTGCCTGTTGCCAGATAGCGCAAGCCGGTGTATCCATTTCCGAAGCCCTGCGTCTGGTCTTCGGTAATCCCCCGGGCGATCCCCCGATAGATCAACAGACCGCACAGGGTCACGATGAACGGTTGGAGTTTGAGTTTGGTGATCAATAACCCATGCGCCAGTCCGATCAGTACCGCCAGGGTCATGACAGAGATCAGCGCCACGGGAACCGGAAAACCGTGTTCGACAAGCAGGTAGGGCAGCAGACTCCCCACCAGGCAGATCACCGAGCCAATGGACAGGTCAATTCCACCGGAAATAATCACAAACGCGACACCAATGCTGATGATCCCGAACAGGGACGTTAAGCGAATCACATTCTGCAGGTTATAAGCAGAGATGAAGCTCTTATTGGATACCGCAGTGATCAGGCAGACCACAATCAGTAAAATTAAGATGCCCAGTATTTTTTTCATGGTTCTAATTCTTCAGTGTTTATTCTTCTTTGTAGACTGCTGTCTCTGTCAATTGTCGAGAGTGTGTCCGGTTGCCAGTTGCATGATGGCTTCTTCGCTCAGTTCTTCCCGGGGGAGTTCTCCTGTCAACTGACCTTCATGCATCACCAGTACGCGATCGGAGATTCCGCGGATTTCTTCCAGATCACTGCTGACAAACAGAACCGCCATGCCTTGGGCAGCCAGTTGATTCATCAGGGTGTAGATTTCTTCTTTGGCACCGATATCCACGCCCCGCGTCGGTTCATCGAGCAGCAGCACACGTGGATTCATCGCCAGCCATTTCCCCAACACGACTTTCTGCTGATTTCCACCCGAGAGAAACTGCACGATCTGGCGATCTCCGGGAGTCTTGATTTTCATGGCGTCGATCATCTCGCTTGAGATCTGACGCTCCTGGGCGAAGTCGATCCTGCCGAGCGATTTTCGGTCACGCGACAGACTGGCCAGGCTCATATTCTCACGGACCGCCATTTCCAGTACCAGCCCCTGCAGTTTGCGGTCTTCCGGCACCAGTGCCAGGCCGGCCCGAATCGCATCCCGGGGAGAATTGATGGCAACGGTCTGTCCATCTACAGAAATCGTCCCGCTCCGGGGAGAATCAATCCCGAACAGCACCTGCATCAGTTCGGTCCGTCCTGCACCAACCAGCCCCGAGATGCCCACGATTTCACTCTGCCTGATGGAAAAGTGAATGGGGTGGTTCGGGTGAGCCGGCGTGCGGAGGTTTTTGACTTCCAGGATAACCGGGCCTGGTTGATGCGGTGTGTGGGGGAAGAATTGAGAGACGTTCCGACCGACCATCAATTGCACCATCTGGTCGTGTGAGATCGAGTCGCGATCCAGGTGCCCCGCATTTTCTCCGTCGCGCAAAACGGTAACCCGGTCGGCCAGTTCATCCACTTCACCCAGTCGATGCGAGATATAGATGATGCTGACGCCGCGAGACTTCAACTCTCGGATGACCGCAAATAATGATTCTGACTCATGCAGCGACAGGGATGAGGTCGGTTCATCCATGATCAGGATGCGGGCATTCACGGAGAGTGCCTTGGCGATCTCCACCATCTGCTGCTGGCCGACCGTCAGCTCGCTTACCAGCGTGCGGGGAGAAAGATCCAAGCCAACCTGATGCAGAAACTTTTCCGCTTCGACATAAGTCTTTTTCTGATTGATGATTCCCCAGTTCCGGGGCTCGCGTCCTAAAAAAATATTCGCTGCGATATCCAGGTTGTCACACAGATTCAGTTCCTGATGAATCAGGGCCACGCCACTCTTGAGCGCTTCTTCTACATTTGAAAAAGAGACCGGCTGACCATCAATCAGGAGACTTCCCGTATCGGGGGCCTGTACGCCGGCCAGAATCTTCATCAGCGTGCTTTTACCGGCCCCATTTTCCCCAATGACAGCCAGGACCTCACCTTGATTCAGCGACAGGCTGACCTGATTCAGGGCTTTCACCCCCGGAAACTGTTTCGAGATCGAGCGGACTGTCAGCAGGGGAGGTGTGGAAGCGGAAGGGATGCTATTCATCCGACTTGGCTTCTTTCTCTGTCTCGGCTGGCTTTTGCTTAACCTCAGCAACCGGTTTTTTCTCTGCGGAATCGCCAGTCAACCGTTTCAGTTCGTCCCAGAATTCTTTCACATTGTCCTTTTTAATCACGCGGGCCGGAATGTGAATAATCTTGTTCTCAGGGACGACAGACTTGTCCCCATTGGCCAGGGCATTCAGGACCCGCACCGATTCATAACCGTACTGATACGGGTTCTGCACGACCGTACCCACCACTGTTCCGTCAATGATTCCCTGCAGGCTGGGGCCTTCCTCATCGAAAGAGACAATCTTGATGTCGCCCAGTTTGCCCGCTTCGCGAACCGCCTCCAGGCAGAGTGGAGGGTTGTAGGCGAACAGGCCGACCATACATTTGAGATTCGGATATTTTGCAATCGCATCCTGTGCGTTGGCTTTTGCCTGGGGAAAATCAAAGTCGTCGGTACGGGTATCCAGAATCGTATATTTCTCGTTCTTGATGACCTCACCCGGTTCGTCATAACGACTGCTGTCTGAAGAGCGGTCCATGACTTCATCGATCACTCCCTGTCGGCGCAGACGGGCATTGGCCTGTCCGAGGCGACCGACAAACAACATGATTTCTCCACCTTCCGGCAGGGCTTCTTTGACCAGTTTCCCGCACATCCGGCCTGCTTCGTAATTGTCCATACCAATGTAGCAGGTACGGGCACTGTCGGGAGCATCCGAATCCTGAGTCACGAGGATCGAGTTATCAGCAATTTCCTGGAGCAGATCATTCTGGTTGTCAGGATCAATCGGGCTGATCGCGATGCCATCAATACCTTGTGCCAGCAGTTCCTGGACCATCCGTTTCTGGTCTGCGACTCCCTGGGCAGGCATGCGAACTTCCACATTCACTCCCAGATCTTCCCCCGCTTTTTCAGCCCCTTTTTCTGCGATGACCCAGAAGGAAGCGATACCGTTGGTCACATAAGCGACATCATTTTTCTCGCCGGAACCGGAATCGGAAGCTGTTGAATTTCCGTTTCCATTTTGCTGATTGCAGCTGGAGAGAAAGAGAGAGATACTTAAGATAGTTACATAAAGGCCGTAACTCCGAATCAGTTCGCGACAGGTCATCAAGTGAGGCTCCTTGTATTTATTGTGCGTAAGATCAGGTCGAATGAAATGCTGATAATATGATGATTCACTCAGTGATATGATGCAATGATTTCGTAGAAATATCGAGTATACCCAAGGGAAATCAATAAATAAAAATGAATACAGACTGGTTTTCATTGCTTCAACCGCCTGTTATCATGAGGGATAGCAAACTAGGGAACCTCTGTTTCCAGTTGCGGTCTTACCTTCCTGTGTGATAGATTTTTGAGATGGTTCGATTTTTAGATCGTCCGTCTCAGATTTATGATGACGCATTTCCATCCAACTTCATCTTTTATTCAATTGACTTTGTATTACAGGGGCAGCGACGTGATTCAAGCACTCAAAACATTGTGTATTGCCACCAGTGTCTTGCTGGTTTCTCAGGCCTTCATATCGGCCAAAGATTCCAGCGGCTCAGATTCAACACAAATCTGGACCTTCAAACAGAAAGACCATGGGTGGACACCCTATAGTGACTGTACTCTGAGCGTCAAAAATAATCTGCTGCAGGTTAACAGCACCGGCAAAGATCCTCACTTCGGACGTGAGCTCAAATCACCAGCCGGTTGGAAAAAAGTCAAAATCCGTCTGCGGGCTCCCTATCGATTGCGTGGTGAACTCTACTGGAAAACGGAAAAGCATAATTCTTATTCTGACCAGCAGTCTGAACGGTTCGACACACGAAATAATAAAAAAGACTGGCAGGATCTGACGTTTGTCTTTTATATCGACTCTCCCATGACAGGGCTCCGCTTCGATCCCTCGAGCCGCAAGGGCCTGGTTGAAATCGAGTCGATCTCCCTGGAAGATACGGAGCCGCCCCGTTCCGCGAGTGCGACTCCTGTCGATCAGATCAAGTTATTGAAAGGGTACAAAGTCGAACTGCTTTATTCGGTTCCGACTGATGCACAGGGTTCCTGGGTCAGCATGACCATCGATCCCAAGGGGCGACTGATCGCCTCAGATCAGTATGGTTCTCTGTATCGCATCACACCCTCGAAAGTCGGTGCGAAAACCAATGATACCAAAGTGGAAAAGCTGAATGTCGATATGGGGATGGCCCATGGTCTGCTCTATGCTTTCGACAGTCTGTATGCTGTCGTGAATGGCGGAAATACACGTCCTTCCGGACTCTATCGCCTGAAAGACACCAACGGCGATGACCAGTTTGACGACGTTCAGTTCCTGCGGGAAATCAAAGGGGCCGGTGAGCATGGCCCGCATGCGATCATTCTTTCTCCCGATAAAAAATCACTTTATATTGCCGCTGGAAACCATACCGATCTGCCCAACCCCGAGAAATCACTGGTTCCCCGCAACTGGGATGAAGACCTGCTCTTGCCGCGTCTGTGGGATGCCCGCGGACATGCTGCCGGTAAGCTGGCACCGGGAGGCTGGATCTGCCGTACCGATCCGGAGGGCAAAGAATTCGAACTTGTCAGCTCTGGGTTCCGTAATGAATACGACATCGCCTTCAACCCGGAAGGGGAACTGTTTACTTACGATGCCGACATGGAATGGGATGTGGGATCTCCCTGGTATCGTCCGACCCGGGTGAATCATGTCACCAGCGGCAGCGAATTCGGCTGGCGCTCCGGAACCGGAAAATGGCCCGCCTACTATCCCGACAGTCTGCCTGCCGTCGTGAATATCGGACAGGGGTCTCCCACCGGGATTGTCTTCGGCACCGGCACTAAATTTCCTGCGAAATACCAGCGTGCTCTGTTCATTTCTGACTGGAGCTACGGCATCATTTACGCCGTCCATATGAAGCCACAGGGAGCATCATACGTCGCAACCTATGAAAAATTCGCTTCGGCGACACCACTGCCAGTCACTGACCTGGTGGTCAATCCTGCCGACGGCGCGCTGTATTTCACCATCGGTGGACGAAAGACACAGTCTGGTCTGTACCGGATTACTTACACGGGCAGTGAATCGACGGCCCCGGTTTCACCGACTCCTGCTGAACTGGCCGGCTATCGGGAACTGCGTCGAGATCTGGAAAAATATCACGAACAGCAGAACGCGGATGCGGTTTATGAAGTCTGGCCTTACCTGGGACATTCCGATCGACACATTCGCTATGCCGCACGAATTGCTCTGGAGCACCAGCCTGTAGAGCAGTGGCAGAACTGTGTACTGATCGAACAGGATCCCGCCACACTCATCAACGCCGGTATTGCTCTGGCCCGGAATGGAAAACCCGCCGTCAAGCATGCTCTGCTGGAGCGGTTAAAAGGTCTCGACTGGAGTCAGTTATCCCAGACTCAGAAAATGGATCTACTGCGTCTCTATCAGCTTGTCTTTGTTCGACTCGGAGAACCGACCGAACGTGAACGGATCGACGTGCTGGCCCAGATCGACAAAGCGTATCCTTCCGATGATGTCTTCATGAATCGGGAATTGAGCCGCTTGCTGGTTTATTTGAATGCTCCCAAGGTGATTGAGCGAACCCTGGCTCTGCAGGACAAAGCGCTGACCCAGGAAGAACAGATTCACTATGCCAAAGTGCTCAGCAGTCTGGCCAGCGGCTGGAACAACGACCTGCGTAAACGTTACTTTGAATGGTATCTGAAATCGACGGCCCACAAAGGGGGCATGTCCTTCAACAAGTTCCTGGTCAATATCCGTGCTGAAGCCATCAAGACACTGACCGATGCGGAAAAGAAAGCGCTCAAGCCGGTGCTGGAAGTCAATCTGGAAAAAGCCGATCCGATTCCTCAGGGACCGCCGCGTCCGCTTGTGAAAAAGTGGACGGTCGAAGAACTGTTGCATGCTGCCAATAACGATGATGTGCAGCGGAACTTCGAACGGGGACGGGAAATGTTTGCCGTCGCGACCTGTTTCAAATGTCACCGTTTCGCAGGTGAAGGGGGAACCATCGGACCCGATCTGACAGGGGCCGGGGGCCGCTTCAATGCTCAGAACCTGCTGGAGTCGATCATCGAGCCGTCCAAGGTGATTTCCGATCAATACGCTTCGACCATGTTCGTTCTGGATGATGGCCGGGTCGTTAACGGTCGGGTCATTAACCTGCATGGCAAGAACATGATGGTTCTCACCGATATGACCAATCCCAGTAATTTGACTTCGGTCGACCGGGATACCGTCGAAGAAATGATGCCTTCCAAGTCGTCCATGATGCCCACCGGACTGGTGGATACGTTGACGAAAGAGGAAGCCCTGGATCTGCTGGCCTACCTGCGGTCCGGAGGCAATCCGAAACACGACCTGTTTCAAAAGAAGGACTAGTTCCAGGTAAAGCCTTTTCCGGCCAAACCTGAAACTGAGGATCTGATTCTGTCGATACATCTGATTCCTGAGAAGCGATTGGGAGTTCTCAAACGCTTCTCAGGAACTTTTTATTTGCAGGACAGGAAGTCTGTAGAGACAGGTCGAAGAAGCTGATTTTAAAAAATCTGGTTTTCTGATCAGAAACAGACATGGCCTGTTTTTCTGGTTCACAAAGGGAATCCTTTCAGAGCGAAAGTGAAACGATGCAGAATCCTGAACTCATCTCGCGCAGGGACTGGCTGGCTGGAGCGGCAGCGGTTGCCTGTGGTGCAGTCACACAGACTGTGAATGCGACATCGACCAGCCCGGTTAAACCAAAGTCGGTCGCCGCGGTGGTCTCCATTTATGAACCCAAAACACACGCCGATGTGCTGATTGGAAAAATTCTGGAGGGCTGGAAGCAGGATGGTGGGCCGGGCCCCGCACTCAAGTTGTCCTCTTTATACGTGGATCAGGTTTCCCATCGGGATCTGTCACGCCGCATGGCTGCGAAATACAACGTACCCATCTTCGATTCAATTGAAAAAGCAGTCACGGTTGGCAGTGATCAGATTCCCGTGGATGGCGTGATCAGCATCGGCGAACACGGCAACTATCCCTTCAATGAAAAAGGACAGCAGCTCTATCCGCGTCGGCGTTTTTTCCGGGAAATTACAGATACCTTCCAGAAGTATCACCGCGTAGTTCCTGTCTTTAATGACAAACATCCCGGACCCGTCTGGAATGACGCAAAGTGGATGTATGATCGTGCACAACAGATGAAAGTGCCTTTCATGGCCGGCTCGTCGCTTCCCCTCACCTATCGGAAACCGGAGATCAACGTTCCGCCGGGAAGTGAAATTGAGGCGGCTGTCGGGATCGGTTACTCGGGGCTCGACATCTATGGCATCCACGCACTTGAGTGTTTTCAATGTCTGGTGGAACGACGCCAGGGGGCTGAAACAGGCGTGGAATGGGTACAGTATTTAGAGGGAGACGCCATGTGGGAGACCCTCGATAATGGCCTCGTTTCGGAGGATGTATTTAATGCAGCGCTGGCGGTAGTGCCCAAAGTGAGGCAGGGGGATGTTCGTGCGGATCCCGATGCGGGGCTATTCCTCTTCAAGTACAACGATGGGTTCCTGGGAGCCCTGTTCATGCTGCAATCCGTCAATCGCACCTCGGTCGCACTGAAACTCAAAGGGCAACAGCAACCGCTGGCCACTCAGTTCGAAGAAAGAGAAGAACCCGCTCACCCGCATTTTGCTTATCTGCTGAAAGCCATCGAGCGCATGATTCACACCGGGCAACCGAGCTACCCGGTCGAACGAACCCTGTTAACCAGTGGAATCCTCGACCGGGCTTTGAATTCCCGATTTCAGGGCGGTAAAAAACTGATGACGCCCGAACTGGCGATTCGCTATCAGCCCGTCGACTATCCCCATGCACCCCTGCCTGATCTGGCATCCAATCCCTCTCAGCCGCTGGCAAAGTAAATCTGGTAATCGATCGCGTGGAGCTTCTCTCTGGACAAGCCAATTTACTTCGAACGGTCGGCCAGTTTGTCTTTCCGTTTTACATGCAGTAACACGGGAAGCGAAGTCTGTCTTCCTTCCTGGTCAGCCCGCAGATGGAACAGGCGGGTTGTCTCGGGAACCCACTTGGCGGCTGTCAGGTAAAAGGTTCGTTCGCTCTGATCGCCGAGCAGTAACAGGCCGTTGAGTCCGATGTTATCCACAAAGACACCATGCGGCAGATTGCGGCCCGCATATTCTCGACCAAAGCCGACCACGCCTTTGTAACCATCCCGCAGCACAACCACTTTGGCAGCGATCGTCTCACCGGGATGAATGGTCAGTTCCAGTGGTTTGTCCGGAATCTCAGCCAGTTGATCCCCCGCCAGGCTCAACTGATCGGAATTGAGCTCCACCATGCGAATGATGATCCGCGGCTTTTTCTGCAACCGAATCACTCCCAGCGGATTGACATTGTGTGTGACTTCTTTGCCCGCGATGGTAGCGGTGGCAGAAACTGTCACAGTCTGATACCGGGAGTCAGTGGGGCGTGGTGCGACGAGGGGCCCTGTCGTTTCTGCAACCGGATCGGCATAGACCGTTCCATAAGCCCGGTCGTGTCCGGCCTGGATGATGATCGGGCTGGTGACGTGCAGTCCCGGCGGGACATCGGAAATATCGACACGAATCGGTCCGTCAAACCCATCAATGCGTTTGGCGACCAGTTCAATTTCCTGTCCGCTGCCAGCATTCACTTTGGGGTTCGCTCCATTCAGGGTGACTTTGAAGTCAGGCTGTCTGGGACGGACCGTCAGGTCATAGTGAAAGTCTTTGCCTTGAAATCCCCGCACATCCGAAACACGGACGAGGTAAGTACCATCGTTTGGCGCTTTGAAGATCAGGCGGGAGTCGTCACCCAGTTCCCGTCTGCCGTCATCGTTGTTCTCATAATAGAGAGTGAACACCGGCAGACCATTCGGCGGCAGTTCGGTTCCCGCGGGGTACGGATCCACGATATAGCAAGGTTCGTGCAGCGCGTGGGTGATGGGAGAAGTACCGAAATAGGTATAGCGTCTGCCAACCCCGGGATAAACGTTGAACCCCGAATCCGGACCGCGGGGGTAGAGCCAGAGCTTGACGACTTCACCGTTGCAGTACAGATACTCATTCAATTCCATCTCGCGCCAGTTATGGATGCGGAAATCATTGACAATGTTGGAATCCTTACCGCGGAACGTGAAATAAGAATCGCGAACGGCACGCAGAACAACACGCGGGATCTGATTCCCCTCTGC
Organism: Gimesia panareensis; assembly: GCF_007748155.1. Lineage (GTDB taxonomy): Bacteria > Planctomycetota > Planctomycetia > Planctomycetales > Planctomycetaceae > Gimesia > Gimesia panareensis. The sequence continues at coordinate 4,991,700 of NZ_CP037421.1, read as the reverse complement.
ATCGAGGACTTCGATTTTGGTATCCAGCTTGGATTTCTTACGGGCCGCGTTGGTCTCGATCAGCCATTCCTGACCTGCCTTGGATTTGAAAGCATACAGGTCGACGTCCGTCTGGCCTGGCTGAGTGGAGTTGATCAGACCGCTGGCGACAACCGAAGCAGCTTTCAGTGGAGTGGCCTGCTTCGGCTGATTATTGGGTTCCTGCTCTTTCAGCTGAGCTGGTTTTCCTGCAGCCATCGGAGCGAGTGAATCCGTTTTGCCGGCCTGTTTCGCGATCGCTTGTCCCTGAGTGGCAGCAGGCAGATTGGAAGGCAATGGAAAGCGTTTTAACTGTCCGTTGCTGAAGCCCACCAGTGCCATATGAGAATCAGGTGAAAAGGCCACCGAGGTGGGAATCGCAGGCAAATTCTCGATCACATGCAGGAGACGTAACTGATCAGCGTCCCAGATCTTCAAAGAATGATCGTCCGAAATTGAGGCCAGCAATTTTCCGTCTGGAGAATATGTGATCTGAATCACGGGGCTTTCATGGGCAAAGCGGGCAATCACCAGGGGATTGATGCGGGCTGATTTGCGGGACACGAAACGCCATTTACGGATTCGGTTATCCGCGCCAGTAGCGACAATATAATTTCCGTCGGGACTGAAGCTGACCGACGACTGTTCCTTCAAGGGCTGACTCAGTGTATCCAGTCGGTCACCCGTCGCCACCGACCAGACTTTTACCGTCGCATCAGCCGAGGCACTCGCGAGAGCAGTAGAATCCGGACTGAATGCGAGGTCATAAATTGCGCCGTTATGCCCGCTTAAGGTTCTGATTTTTTTGCCGGTCGCAATATCCCAGAGGATGATTTTGTGATCGTAACTTCCCGTGGCCAGCCATTTCTGGTTCGGGCTGACCTGAGCTGCGTAGAGAACATCTTTATGGCCGACAAATTTGTGCAGCTTTTTCCCGGTGGCGACATCCCAGATCGCCGCCTGACCGAACAGGCCTGTCGTTCCCGAAGAGGTGATCAGCCACTTGCCGTCATTGCTGAAACGCACCGAATTGACTTTGCCGGGCAGGTCTTTGATGGTTCGTACCAGTTTATTCGATTTGCCTGACAACAGGTCAATCTCTGAAAAGCGGGCGATGGCAATCAGGTCACTGTCCGGAGACCAGACCAGGGAGGCAATCGGTTTCGAGACTGCTTGTGCCGGCTTGATCCTGGGAACGGTCAGTTCCATCTGCACCGGTTCTTTGCCCGATGGCCCCTTGGCTCCCTGGTTGATCCATTCTGTCAGTACCGCGATTTCGTCAGCGGTCAGTTTTTCGCCGCTGTCTTCCGGGGGCATCAGCGGCTTAAGCTCCCCTTTGATCATGCGGATCAGTCGGCTGGACTGACTGTCCCCGGCCAGAAAAGCGGGGCCGTGCTCGCCCCCTTTGAGCAGACCGGCGTACGAGTCGGATGCAAATTTCCCCTCGGCATCATCGGCACTATGGCAACCTTCACAGTATTTGCGGAACAGGGGGGCAACCTGTTTCGCATAATCGATCGGTGCATCAGCAGCCGAGAGCTGCTGTAAATGTCCCGAAAGCACGAGACACGCGATGGCCAGCAGGGCTTGGATGGAAAGTTTCAACATATATGGCCTCAAGTGAGCGACTTGGATAAATGTGTAATTCGTCAATAGAACGATAGAAATCAGTGATTAAACAGAAACTCACGGCTGCTGAGAACACCCCAGAACAGGTCCTCGACCACCTGTCGTTTTTCCGCCTCGGGCGTCTCTTTCAGAATATTCAACAGCTGCGTGGTTTCTTCCTGCGTCGGTTTGCGAGAGAGACACAGCATGTAGATCTGATCAATCAGTTCCTGGTCTGACTGTTTTGCTTTGAGCAGTTTCGTGACGCGGCTCTCTTTGACTTTGAGCTTATTGTTGATTGTGTCACCATTAGAGAGATGCAGCACCTGCACCATCGTCGGTTCTTCCGAGCGTTCGCATTCACAGGTAATCATCCGCTCGTTCCGACCGAAGGTTTTCAGGAAGTAGGAAATGACAGACGAATCATACAACTGGATTGCCCGGGTCCCTTTGGGATAGAAATCCGTCTTCTGAGGGTTGGGCTCATAGTATTTTGTGAATTCGTCCGGCACTTCCGTGACCTGGGAAATGGCATCCAGCAGGACTTCCGCCATCATACGACGGGGATAATAGCGGGAGTAGAATCGTTTTTCCTCTTTGTTTTCCGGGAGCGGCTGACTGCTTCGCTGGTAAGCGGCCGACTGCAGAATGACCCGCATCAAGGCTTTCAGATTGAAGTCCTGGTCTTTCAGGTAGTCGGACGCGGCAGCCAGCAGTTCTTCGTTGCTGGCCGGATTGGATTCCCGCATGTCGTCGACTGCTTCGACCAGACCCACGCCAAAGAAGTTGGCCCAGACACGGTTGGTAATCGAGCGACTGAAGAACGGGTTCTCTTTTGAAGTCAGCCAGTCCGCCAGATAGACGCGGCGGTCTTCAGGGGCATTGATGTCGATCGGCTGGCCGTCCAGGGGAGTGGGGGGCTGTGGTTTTCCAGTCAGCGGTTGAGCCAGATCCCCCTTGGTCGCTACGAACAAGGTTCGAATCCCATCCCCTGAGCCCTGGCTGCCTCCCCAGCCCTTGGCCCGCACGCGGGCAAAGAAGTTCGCCATCGCGTAATATTGGCCGTTGGTCCACTTTTCGAGCGGATGGTTATGGCATTTCGCGCATCCGATCGCCAGTCCCAGAAACGCCTGGCTGACATTTTCCGTCATCGATTCCGGATCCTGGTGGATGGCGTAAAAGTTGGTGGCGCCATTTTCAATACTGCTTCCCTGGGCGGTGATCAGTTCGTGTACCATCTTGTCCCAGGGAGTGTTCTGTTTCACGTGCTGATAGATCCAGTCGTGGTAAGCTTTGACGGCCTGCGGACGAATCAGTTCCCCGTTGACCAGCAACAGATCGGACCATTTGTACGTCCAGTAGTCCACGAATTCCGGTCGGTTCAGCAGCTCTTCGATCAACTGGTTCCGCTTATCCGGGTTCTGATCAGCCAGAAATGCCTGGACTTCGGCTGGTTTGGGCAGGGTTCCAATCGTGTCGATATAGACCCGGCGGACAAATTCCGCATCACTGGCCTGGGGAGACGGAGGCAGGTTCAGCCGCTGCAACTGTTTGATGACCAGTTCATCAATGAAGTTATGCTTCGGCGATCTCGCGTAAACTTCAGGGGCGATTTCTTGAGGGTAGGGAGACGTGATCTTGGAGATCGCTACTTTACTGGAAAAGATGCAGACAATCGCTCCTTCACCAAATCCGGTGACTTCGACATTTCCCGCGCCATCGACCTGGGCCACACTCTCATTGACGGAAGAAAATGCCGTCCAGCGGGTGACATCGCGAACTGAATTGTCCGAGTAACGGGCCTGAACCAGCAGATGCTGTGTCTGTCCTTTGGTGAGAATCGAACGTCCCGGCAGCACTTCCAGGCTCTCAATCACCGGATCGGTCTTCGCGGGGGGAGTGGCACCCTGGGCGATCCACTCCGCCAGAATCCGGTATTCCTGGGAATCCGTTTCAAAGCGGACGCCCCCTTTATGGGGGACCGCTCCGGTCGGTTTGATCAGCAGCAGACTGCGGGCCGGATCGGATAGTTCAATCCGTCGCCCGCGGGCCTGTTCCACAATGGTGTGGAAATCCCCGGGGACATCATATGATTTCAGGGAGAGCCGAAAGCCCCCTTTCCCCGCCAGGGCACCATGGCATGGACCGGAATTGCAGCCCGCCTTCGTCAGGACAGGCTCGATATCATTTCTGAAACTCCAGCGATGCGGCTGGTCCAGGCCACTAACAGCGACTTTACTGCTGGACTTTTTAGAACCAGACTGGACTGTGATCACTGCCGTTCCGTTGCCGACCGGAATGGCGGTCTGGTCTTCAATTTTCACCACGTCTGGATTACTGGAGGTCAGCTGAAATTTCGCGGTCACAGGGCCGGTGACTTCTCCGTTGGTCAAAGTCTGCACCGAGAGTCCCTGCCGGGCCTCGCTGCCGCGCAGATCAATGGATTTGGGAAATAACTGAATTGTATTGCCTGTTTTTGGCTCGGCGAGAGACGGCTCAGGAAAGAACACACCTGCGATGAGCACGGTTAACAGAATCGGTAAGACAGATTTGCGAGGAGTCATGGAGCACTTCTCTTCGTATATAAAAAACAGTCATGAGATTTCAAATGTACGCATTGGCGGCGCAGCGCCAAGGGCAGTCAGTTCCCTGTTCCGATGAGGGAATCAACGTCTATTCAAACTCAGTTGAATCATTGCACTGAGGTTACGCGTTAAAACAATTCGCGGATTTCCTGCTTACCCACATCCACCAGGGGGAAGGGGCGACCGGCCGGGCCGGGGAGCACCGTGTGCAGATCGAAACCGAGACTGTGGTAAACGGTCGCTGCCAGATCCCCGGGAGAAACCGGTCGATCTGCAGGCACACCACCAATCGGATCGCTGCTACCGACGACACGTCCACCCTGAACGCCACCGCCGGCAAAGTAACAGGTAAAACATTGAGGCCAGTGGTCACGGCCTCCGGCTGGATTGACTTTGGGGGTACGACCGAATTCAGACACGTTGCAGACCAGGGTTTCGTCCAGCATCCCCCGGTCATACAGGTCTTCGATCAGGGCACTGTAGGCCTGGTCGTACATGGGAGCCACAATATTCTTCATCCCCTCAATCGAGGTAAATGGTTTGGAGCCGTGAATATCCCAGGTGATTTCGTTGAACACAGTCAGGAAGGTATTGATCGTCACGAACCGTACTCCCGATTCCACCAGGCGGCGGGACAACAGGCAGCATTGCCCAAACCGGTTCATGCCGTAACGCTCACGGACTTTGGTGGGCTCCTTCGACAGATCGAAGGCTTCGCGGGCCTCTTTACTGGTCATCAGGCGGTAGGCAGAGTGGAAATTGCCGTTGAGCAGTTTCGCGTCTTCGGTTGATTCGAAATGATCGATGGTGCTGTCGACCACATCCCGGATTTTACGACGCCGTTCCAGACGGGCGGTGCCGATCTCCTGGGGAGGCAGCATATCGGGAACTTTGAAATTCGGCTTGGAAGGATCAGCCATCAGGGCAAACGGATCATAGGCTTTACCCAGGAAACCACCCGCCTGGCCATTGGGCAGATTTCCGCCTCCACGGCCCATGGTTTCCGGCAGGACGACGTTAGCTGGCAGGTCGGTTTTGCGACCCCGCAGATAATCGACTACGGAGCCGATATGGGGCGTATTGATTCCGCCTGTGAACAACCGCCCGGTCTGCATCATCTGCCAGCCGGCATCGTGAACGGCAGCGGCAGTATGGTAGCAGGAACGGACCAGCGAAAATTTATCCGCAACTCGCGCATGCAGCGGGAAGATTTCAGAAATGTTGACGTCCGGTGAAGCGGTGTCAATGGGTTTGAAGGGGCCCCGGATTTCTGAGGGGGCGTCCGGCTTCATGTCGAACGTATCGAGCTGGCTGGGAGCACCCAGATTGAAGATCATGATCGCCGCCCGGTTGTCGTTTTTCTTGTCGACCAGCCCGCGTTCTTTGGCTTCCAGGTATTGCGGGAGTGAAAGTCCCATCGCGCCTAACGAACCGACTTGCAGAAAGTCTCTGCGGGTAACTCCGCTACAGGTTTGCGCTGTGCCTTTGCCAGTGAACTTCAGCATGATGAACCTCAATGTTTGGAATACGAATTCGGATCTGAAAGCGGCAGAATCAACTGGTCAATTTCATTTCGACTGATTCGGAACCGTCGCGCGAATATCCCACACGCGCAAGAAAACCCTGATTCGTTTATTTTCGCATATCGTAGACGCAAAGATCAACATCGTCTTGTAGGAATGACGCATAAATTTGTATTATTTACGCATGCAAGATCCTCAGAAATTCCGCGACGATTTCCTGAAACGCCTTGACAACAAACTCCATCTGGAAGAACTCTTCAACTATATTCCCGATGCCTATTTCTTTGCCAAGGACGCCCAGGGACGTTTTATCAAAATCAGTCGCGCCTGGATGGACGTGCGTGCGATTCCCCGCGAAGCGGACATCATCGGCAAGACCGATTATGATATCCATCCCAAAGACCTCGCGGAACAGTACGTAGCCGAAGATCAACGGGTGATGGAATCCGCTTCTCCACTTCCCAATCAGGTCTGGTTGATCCCCGATCGTCAGGGAAATCTCAAATGGTATCTGTGCAGCAAAATCCCCCTGTTTGGTGATGGCGGCAAAGTCATCGGTGTGGCGGGTGTCTTGCGGGATATCAAAGTGGCCGGCTCCGAATTTCAATCCTACCAGGAACTGGACCAGGTCATCGCCTACGTTCTGGAACATTACCAGGAACGCATCCAGATCTCCGATCTGGCCGACCTGATCTTTTTATCGGTCAGTCAGCTCGATCGGAAATTCAAAAAGCTGTATCAGATTACTCCTCAAAAATACATTCTGCGGGTCCGCATCAATGCCGCCTGTCAACTGTTGACGCGAACCGAAAAACGGGTCTCCGAAATCGCACTCGAATCCGGCTTTTATGATCAGAGTTATTTCACCAAACAGTTCGTCAATCTGATGGGCCTCTCGCCTTCTGAGTATCGCAAGCGATTCCGGCAGGAAACCGAAATGGCCTGAAGACACTGTTTCAGACAGCAGTTCAGGCAATCAGTTCGTCAATCACATGACCTCCTACATCGGTCAGACGGAACCGACGCCCACTGTAGAGATAGGTCAGCTTCTCATGATCCATCCCCAGCAGTCTTAAAATCGTGGCGTGCAGATCATTTACATGCACTTTGTTCTCTGCTGCTTTGAAGCCGATCTCATCGGTGGCACCGTAGGTCGTCCCCGCTTTCACTCCCCCACCGGCCAGCCAGGTGGTGAAAGCGTGCGGGTTATGATCGCGTCCGGGATTCGCCCCTTTCTGAGCGATCGGCAGGCGACCGAATTCACCACCCCAGATCACCAGCGTTTCATCGAGGAGCCCGCGTGCTTCCAGATCACCCAGCAGCGCCGCGATCGGTTGATCCGTTTCGCCGGCAAAACCACTGTGGTTCCCTTTAATGTCCTGGTGTCCGTCCCAGCTCCGCTGGTTCTCCATGCCGCCGGAGTAGATCTGTACGAAACGGGTGCCGCGTTCGACCATTCGTCGGGCGATCAGGCACTGCTTTGCAAAGTGCTCGCACTTTTTGTCACCAATGCCATACTGTTCCTGCAGGTGTTTCGGCTCGCGGGAAATATCCAACGCTTCGGGAGCTGCACTCTGCATGCGATAAGCGAGTTCAAAACTCTCAATGCGGGCCGCCAGTTCCTGATCACTTTCGTTTCGCTCCAGATGTTGACGGTTCAGTGCTTTTACCAGGTCAAGCTGCGAACGCTGGCGTCCCTTGTGTGTTAAGACGGCTGGCGGCTGTAGGTTATCGATCGGCTCACCGGTCGGCCTCAAATAGGTGCCCTGAAAAACGCTGGGCAGAAAACCGGCACCCCAGTTCAGACTCTGACCCTTGGGTAAGCCTCTTCCCAGCGGATCCGACATCACCACGAACGCGGGCAGGCTGTCACTTTCCGAACCGAGACCGTAAGTCACCCACGAGCCGACACAGGGATGCCCCATTTTGGGCACACCACAATTCATCATGAACAGGGCCGGGCTGTGGTTATTCGACTCTGTGAAACCGGAATGAATGAACGCCATCTTGTCCACATGCTGGGACAGATGTGGGAAAATGTCCGAGACCCACTTCCCCGATTCACCATACTGTTTGAATTTGAAAGGACTCTTCATCAACGGTCCCACCGCGTTCTGGAAGAAGCCAGTCTTGTTGTCAAAACCTTCCAGGGCCACGCCGTCCCGCTTTTCGAGTTCGGGTTTGTAATCCCACGTATCGACCTGGCTGGGACCGCCGTTAATAAACAGCCAGATGACCGCTTTCGCTTTGGCGGGCATATGGGGCTGCTTCGGGGCCAGCGGATTCGTGGCCTGCAGAGAAGGCGCCGCCTGGCTGGTTTCCAGAATTCCTTCCTGTTGCAGAAGACTGAGCAGGCCCAGCGTGCCGAGCCCGCTGCCGGCCCGTTTGAGCAGTTGTCGTCGGGCCAGTAACTGGTTGAGTGAGATTGTGGGCAGTTCTGTTATGGGTTGTGACATCCTGTTCCTCCAGGAGTAATTCAATATTGCTGACTGTTTAATGCGGTCTCACAGAAAGTCGACGTTAGTTTGGGTAAATGAATTCGTTGGTGCTGATCAAGGCATGGGTGAAATCGGTGAGTGCGAGTAATTTCGCTTCCGGCTTCTGTTCGGCTTCGTACGACTGCTGATGCTGACGGATGAACTCGACTGAAATTGCGGTTTCACTGGCCGTCGGTTTGCGTCCCAGGGCAATCTGGTAGGCATCAGCGACCGCCTCTTCGAGCGAGTCCGGCTGCAGCTTCTGCACACGTTGGGCGAAGGACTTCGCACTCTCGCGGATGAAGTCGGCATTCATGAACAGCAGGGCCTGCGGCGCAATTGTGGTACTCGACCGCTGGCCAATGCTGACCAGCGCCTCCGGGGCATCGAACAGCTGCATCATCGGAATCAGCTGACTGCGTTTGATCTTGAAATAGATACTGCGACGCTGGTTATCAGTCTTGAGCGAACCGGGGCCATACATGGTCATGTCCAGCCGATCGCCGACATAGAGGATCGAGTCGCGAATTGCCTCTCCTTCCAGCCGTTGGGGCGTGCGCCGCCAGTGGAGTTTGTTTTCCGGATCCAGCTTTGCTTTGTCTGCATCGAAGTCGGTCGACTGCCGATAAGTGGCGCTGAGCATGATCTCTTTATGCAACGGCTTGAGGTGCCACTGGTGTTTGACCAGCTGATTCGCCAGGAAGTCCAGCAATTCCGGATGCGTAGGACGTTCCCCCTGCAGACCGAAGTCGTTCGGAGTGCTGACGATGCCGGTTCCCATGTGATGCTGCCAGAGTCGGTTCACCATCACGCGGGCCAGTAATGATCCGGCGCCCTGTTTTGTATCGGTCATCCAGTTCGCCAGCGAGGTCCGGCGGTAAGAGGTGCTTGCCGATTCAGGGGGCGCTTCGATCCACTTCTGTTCTTCTTTCGGTGTTCGCATCAGCACCTGCAGAAAGCCCTGCTGCGCTACTTTTCCTTTCTGATCCGTGTCGCCTCGCGTGAGGTGATAAGTCTCGTCAAAAAAGTCTTTCCCCTGACTGTGGTGCCGCACCGGTTTGATGTCGGGACCTTCGCTGCAGATCATGACTTTCGTCAACGCCGGCTGCGGTTCGGTTTTCAGATGCTGTTCTACCTTGCCGGACAGCGCGACCCACTCCGGATCCTGAGCCTCGTAAAAACGCTTCAGAATTTGCTTCAGGCCGGCATCCAGTTTCGTCAGCTCCCCCTTCTGCACAAGTTGCAGCGCCTGGGCCAGCTGTTCGGGACTGCCAGAGCTGGTTTTCACAGCCGGGGAACTGGCACTGGTGACCGAAAACCGTGGATGCCCGATACTGTGATTCACGTTGTTGGTGAATGACATTGTAATCGTCAGCTCAGTTTCCCCTTCAAATTCCAGCGGTGTTTCGAGATCGAAGACTATCGCCTGGTCTTTTCCGATGCCTCCCAGGTCAACCGCCCAGCCGGACCCGTATTGTCCGTCAATCGCACTGGCTGCCGAGAGCGTGGTCTGGTTCTGCTCATGCGTGGCGCGGGCGTTCGTCAGTTTGATATCCTGACTTTTGGCCTTTTTATCTCCCACTGGTTTGGCTTTGACCTTAAAGGCGGTCAGCGAGAAGTTGCCGTTCACAGCGCGACCGGGGCCCTGGTGAGGCAGGCTGCGGTGCGTCAATGTTTCCAGGCGGATCGAACGCAGCGGACTGACGCTGGTTTTCAGGCGGAATGTAAAGTGGTCCTGGTTGATATTCGGACCACTGACCAGGATCGAGCCGTCATCCAGTTTTTCAAAGCGGGCTTTCCCCTTGGATGAATGGCTGGTCACTTCGGGGACAATCCAATCATCGAGATGACTGGTGTCAACCTTCCCCTGTTTGAGCCACTGTTCGAATTTCGGATTCAGTTGACCGCTTTCGTATTCGCGTAACGCTTTGACCAGCGGGGCGTGCACCTTGTCAAAGGCGGCTTTTTCCCGCTGGTATTTTTCGGGATCGAGATCAACTTCAATCTCCGTCCGGACCGTGGTCGTGAACGTCGAGAGCATTCGGTAATAATCGCTGCTGGGGATTGGATCAAACTTATGGTCGTGGCAGCGGGCACAGCCCACGCTCAGTCCCAGCATCGCCAGGCCGGTCGTATTCAGCATGTCGTCCAGGGCGTCATAGCGTGTCCGTTCGACTTCGTTTGCCGTAATCTGGGTCGGGAATACTCCCGCACCGAGAAAGCCAGTCGCCATCAGAGCCAGCGGATTGTCAGGGGCAATTTCATCGCCGGCCAGCTGCCAGCGGACGAATTGATCGTAAGGCATATCCTGGTTGAGGGCCTTGATCACGAAATCACGGTAGTGATAAGCGTAATTGCGGTCGTAGTCATGTTCGAAGCCATGACTCTCTGCAAAACGGGCGATGTCGAGCCAGTGCCGGGCCCAGCGTTCGCCGTAATGCGGGCTGGCCAGCAGCCGGTCGATCAGTTTTTCATACGCGTCGGGCGATTGGTCGGCCAGAAACTCTTTAATCTCAGCCGGAGTGGGGGGCAGGCCGATTAAATCAAAGTAAGCGCGGCGGATGTAGGTCCGTTTGCTGACTTCAGCATTCGGCGTCAGTCCTTTTTCCTGCTGTTTTGCCAGGATGAAATGGTCGATTTCATTGCGCGCCCACTTGTTGGATTTCACTTTGGGGATCGCTGGCTGACTGAGCGGCTGAAAGGACCAGAACCGACGATCGTCGTCGGTCACCGCGAGCGGACCGTCTTCCGCTTTGTCTCCGGTCGCCAGCGGCTTGTCGTAGGGCGCTCCCAGGTCGATCCATTTCGACAGACTGGCGATCTCTTTCTCGCTGAGCTTTTTCTCCTTCAGTGGCATATATGGTTCTTCGCGGTGTTCGACCAGCGCCATCAGATAGCTCTCTTTACCAGTCTTCTCAATCATACCGCTGTCGAGCAGCTTCTTGCGGGTAGACAGGTCGAAGTCTCCTTTGACGGACTGGCCGCCATGACATTTCAGACATTTGGCTGCCAGCAGCGGGCGGACTTCTTTCTTGAACAGTTCCAGGCCCTGCTGCATCCGTTTCGCATGGTCAGCCGGGAGTACCGGTTTCTTTTCCGCAGCAGTCAGCTCGCTGGAAGACAGGCTGGTGAATAACAACATGAGCGCGAGGGTAAAGTTTCGCATCAAGGCCTCTTCGTCTTGAAGATTCGTCGGGAATGAAGTTCAGGTGTGTCAGGTCTCTTTAACTATGTCACTAAAATGGTGCCGGGAAATCAATCAGGAACTCGGTTTTCCGGCCTGGTATAGTCTGGAAATCTCGTCTGCGGAAAGTGCCCGTCCGAAGACGGCAAATTCATCGAGGCGGCCATTCAGGCTGCGAATGCTGTGTGCGCCCGAATGGTTCTGCGGTCGCCAGTTGCCAATCTCGGCAGGTCCGATGACCAGCGGGACCGGCTTCTCAATATGATGGTGGCTTACGGGAGTGCCATCCAGGTAATGCACGACTTCCCGTTTTTGATGATCATAAACCGTGACCAGAAAAATCCAGCGGCCCAAATCGGCGGGCTGCAGGACGACGGGGGAGAAAAAGTTCTTCACCTCGCCTGTATTCACGCCCAGAATAATTTCTCCCTTGTCGCTCAACTGCCAGTGCGGGTTACCGGGATTGAAGCCATCCGTCAGCATCAGTGAACTGAGCCAGCGATCAAAGCCTTCGATGCGGACCCAGGCCATGAACGTCAGGGACTGGTATTCACCCGGAATCTGCAGCCGCACGCGGTCGCTGGTCCGTTTGAATTCCAGCCCCCGTTTATCGGGCCAGCGTCCCGAAGTCCACTGGCAGCCGACAATCGCCCCGTCCGTGGCAGAGGAGAGCGGCTGCTGGCTCTTGTTTTTCAGGGTCCGGACCCAGTTGGATGGTTCTTCAAAATCATAATAGGCCAGCAGGCTGGCATCGGTTTTGAGTTGTGCGTTCTGCTCACGCCACTGCGACAGCTGTCGTTCCTGCTGCCGGGCCGCCAGTTGTGACAGTTCTTCCAGGTCAATCAGCGGACGAATCGCTTCCTGCAACTGGTTGAGCGAACCTTCGGTATCGAAACGCACGCCTTCGCCGGTTTTCAGACTTTGCAGCGGTGTGTTACTTTTTTGCTGGTCGGCAGCGTGCAGTTCGACTTCTCCGTCGATGACCTGCACCTGCCCGTTACCCGTTTCATCCAGGGAGAGTGTGAATTCGGTTCCCAGATCAACGACGTTCAGCCGGGAAGTGGCGACGGAAAAACCATGCGCCTGCTCCGGAACCGAGGCCCGTACCTTGCCGTACTGGCAGAATGCTTTGAGGGGCGAAATCAGCTTGATGGCAGCGGGGCCTTCGACCAGGACTGAAGCGCCACTGATCATTTCTACCTGAATCGTGCCTCGTTTCAGTTTCAGCCATCCAGCCGGTAAGCCGGCTCCGGTCTGAAGATCGCGGGGCGTGTCCCATTCGACTCCCACGGCTTGCGTGAGCTGAGCGATGTGATCGGTTTGCGGCTCACTGGCTGCGGGAGAGTCCTCAGCGGATTTCGTTTCCGAAGTATTCGAGATGTGTGATTCTTGCCCGGAGCCAATACTCCAGCCGGCGTAGTAAGAGAGAGACAGCAGGAGTGTCGCCGCGACGACGGAGGAGAGCAACAGCAGTACAAAACGCGAAGGATTCCACTGGGAATCAGTTCGCGTCTCAACCGGCTGCGGGACCCACGGATCTGCTTCGCGTGTCTCAGCAGCCCAGCTGGACAGGCCGGAATGCACCTGCAGATAATCGACGTAGAGCTGTCTCTGCTCGGGATCCGCTTTCAGAATCTGTTCCAGTTCCGCCTGCTGTTCGGCACTGATGGTTTCCTGGAGCAGGGCATCAATCAGTTGAATGGTTCTATTGTCGGGAGAAGGGGAGTTGATCATGAACCTGCCTCCGCGGATGGTAATGACTGCTGCATGCATTCCATGAGTTTGACTCGCAGACGGGCCAGCTTTTTATAAATCGCATCTCGCGAGCGGCCCAGTTGATCTGCTACTTCCTGAATTGTCTGTTGACCGTGATAGCAGTCGAGAATCAGTTTGCGGTTCTCCTGGTCCAGTTTCTGGATGCAGTCCTGCAGCACCTGTTTTCGCTGTTCCGACTCCGGAAGCGACTTGTTCTGCTGGGCTGCGATCAGCGAGAGAACCTCATCAGAGAAATAGTGGCGATCCCGGCTCTGGACTCGCTGGAAATTCTTGACCTCATAAAAGGCAATCCCGCAGGCCCAGGAGGCAAAGCTCTGGGTGGCATCGAATGTCTTCCATTTTCGCCACAGAACCAGGCAGGTCTGCTGGAAAACATCTTCCGCATCGGTCTGATGGGGGAGAAGTGTCCCGATAAAGCCGCGGACCAGACTATGGTGCCTCGCCAGCAATGAGACGAAATGCTCATCGGGCACGCCAGCTGCTGCCGTTTCGGGATTTCCAGTTGTGTCTGCGCTTGGTTCCATACTGATAATCGTACACAAAGGCGGAGATTGGACGGTTCCAATCAGGATTTTTTCACATCTCCAGCTGAATCTAAGATCACTGTTTCATATAAGTCCCTGAATTGCATCGCTTTATAAGAAATTAGATTATATCCGGCTTTTCAGGTCTCTGGGTATCACCTTCTGCCCGAACAGCTCGATTTGCAGACAGACAGTTGTTCAATGTCGTGGCGAATGTGAAGTCTTCTGGATCTCGAAAAGAACTATCAGAGATTCCCGCGACTCATATCATGAGATCGACGATTCTCATCCAGCGACTGTTTTCAGACTGTCCTGCATTCTACCTTCAATCACAAATCTCGTTTGCCGCGCCACTTGCGTGTTTACAGTAGAACGGGTACTCTCCTTGAGTTATCATTTAACACTTCACCCCTGCGCGGCAGATTCGATCGTGCAGCCTGTAATCTTCATGACAACATACATCGATCAGAGTGGTATCAATCAATGGATGATCAAAGCCGGATTGTCATTACCGGAATTGGCCTGACAGCTCCGAATGGCAATAATCTGGAGGAATTTCGGCAAAGTCTGCTGGCAGGACGTTCGGGAGTCGTGGATTACGACATTCGCTATATGGGGCATGTCCTCGCCGGTGTCTGTGATTTCGATGACCTGCGGTATCAGAAACGCAAAGAGGTCCGGCGGGGCACGCGAGCCGGCTCGATTGCCGTCTATTGTGCGAATGAAGCTGTGAATGCCTCCGGCCTCGACTGGGAAAATGTCGCCCGGGACCGGGTAGGCGTTTATCTCGGCATTACCGAGCATGGCAACGTCGAAACCGAGAACGAAGTCTACGAAATTTCGCAGTTCGATTACGATACCAAGGTCTGGTCGCACCATCATAATCCCCGCACTGTCGCCAACAATCCAGCTGGTGAAGTGACCTTGAATATGGGCATTACCGGCCCCCACCTCACGCTGGGGGCTGCCTGTGCCGCAGGAAATGCCGGCTTTATTCAGGGGGTGCAGATGCTGCGGCTGAACGAAGTCGATCTGGCCCTGTGTGGCGGTGTTTCCGAGAGTATTCACACTTTCGGGATTTTTGCCAGCTTCCAGAGCCAGGGGGCACTGGCCGTCAATGAAGACCCAACGAAAGCCTGTCGTCCCTTTGATGTAGACCGTAATGGAATCGTCGTCGCCGAAGGGGGCGCAGTATGTACATTGGAACGACTCCCCGATGCCCTGGCCCGTGGAGCCACTATTTACGGGGAAATCGTCGGCTACGCCATGAATTCCGATGCCAGCGATTTTGTGCTCCCCAATTCCTCGCGTCAGGCAGAATGCATCCGCCTGGCCCTCGACCGTGCCGGTCTGGAACCCTCCGACATCGATATCGTCAGCAGTCACGCGACCGCCACCCAGCAGGGAGATATCGAAGAAGCGAAAGCCCTCGCCTCCGTCTTTGGAGATTGCCCGAATCTGGCGATCAACAACACTAAGAGCTTTATCGGACATGCGATGGGGGCCGCTGGCGCACTGGAACTGCTGGGGAATCTGCCGGCCTTTGAAGATGGAATCGCTCATGCGACACTGAACCTGGATGAGCAGGATCCGGAGTGCAAACTGACCCAGATCGTCGCCAATGAACCGCGACAACTGGAGCAGGTCGAGTGCATTCTGAATAACTCCTTCGGGATGCTGGGCATCAATTCCGTCCTGATTGTGAAAAAGTACGCTACCTGAACTGACCGGTAGACAATCTCTGCTTTTTCTCTCCGATGCAGGCTGGTTTTCTGCATAAACCAAGCTTCCTTTCACAAATAGGCCGTATCTGTGCAGATTTTCTGAAAAACTCTGCGTTCTTACTGCCTGAGTCGGTTTAAATCTCGGTTTAGATCAAGTTATAGTATTTCCCGTGAGGGGCGGGTTTTTGTTTCCCGGCTTCTGGCGGGGAGGTTGTTGGTTTGCTATAAGAGGCTTCCCCTCTCAGGGTTTCACAGTGAATCTGTACATTTCGCTGTTTGAGATCGACGTAACAGGATTTTTAGAAAGTTTGGAGTTTCTGCATGGCGCCGGAACAAATCAGATCGGTTATCTTGGATATCTTGGCTCGAATTGCTCCCGATGAAGATCTTTCGGAACTCGATGACAGCGTTCCATTTCGGGAACAGATGGAACTGGACAGCATGGACTTTCTGGATATCGTCATGGAGTTGCGTAAACTCTATCGCGTACAGATTCCGGAAGAAGACTACGGCGAACTGGTAACCATGGACAGCACTGTTACCTACCTGACTCCCCTCCTGAAGGATGCGGAAAGCACCGTCTGATTCTCCAACCTTCCCGACGCCATGACCTACGATTCGATTATTATTGGTGCCGGCCTTTCCGGGCTGGCTGCGGGGATCCGACTGGCGTACTACGGGAAGCAGGTGTGCATTCTGGAACGGCACACCACCATCGGCGGATTGAATTCCTTCTATCGCCTGCGCGGTTGCAATCATGATGTCGGTCTGCACGCCGTCACCAATTATTCGCCGCCAGGCGGAAAACGGGGCCCTCTGAATAAGATTCTCAGGCAACTCCGTTTTCAGTGGGACGACTTCGACCTCAGCCCGCAATGTGGCTCCTCGGTCGTCTTTCCCGGGCATACCCTGCGGTTCAATAATCAGTTCGATTATTTCGAAGCCCAGATTGCCGAACAGTTCCCCAGCCAGATCGACGGCTTCCGTCGACTCGTCGCAGACATCGACTCCCACAATATCGGCGATCTCGGACAGACCTGGATCTCGGCCCGAGAACGCATGGCCGAACAGATTTCCGATCCGCTGCTGATCAACATGCTGCTCTGCCCGCTGATGTTTTACGGCAGTCCCTCTGAGTACGATATGGACTTCAACCAGTTCGTGATCATGTTCCGCAGCATCTATCAGGAAGGCTTTGCCCGCCCTTACAAAGGCGTGCGGCTGATCCTGAAAAACCTGGTTCGCAAATTCAAAGAGCTCGGCGGTGAACTCAAGCTTCGCGCCGGAGTCCAGCAACTGCTCAACGACGGCAAGCATGTCACCGGCGTCATGCTCGATGACGGGCAGATCCTCGAAGCGAAAAACGTCCTCTCCTCGGCCGGATCCGCAGAAACGCTTCAGTTGTGCGGTGCCGAAGTGACTGCCGACGAGCGTTTCATCCCGGGTGAGATTTCCTTTGTCGAAACCATCTCCGTGCTCGATAAACAGCCTGCGGAACTGGGGCATGAGGAAACGATCGTCTTCTACAACGATTCGGAAGATTTCTACTACGAGCAGTCGCAGGAACCCGTCGACGTCCGCAGCGGCATTATCTGCTCGCCCAACAATTTCGAGTACGATCAGCCCCTCGAAGAAGGCTCGATCCGCATCACGGCTCTCGCCAATCCCGATTACTGGATGAATCTGCCCGAGGATAAATACATCGCCGAGAAGAAATACTGGTACGACCAGATTCTTGAATCCTCGTTGCGTTACATTCCCGACTTTCGTCCGCACGTGGTCGATGTGGACACGTTTACCCCCCGCACGATCAAAAAATTCACCGGCCACATTAACGGCTGTGTCTACGGGGCACCACAGAAAATCCTGGATGGCACCACGCCCCTCGACAACCTCTTTCTGTGTGGTACCGATCAGGGCTTCCTGGGCATCATCGGTTCTATGCTCTCCGGAATCAGTATCGCCAATCTGCACTTGCTGAACGCAAAGTAAGCCGATTCCCTGTTTTCTGACATGCTGTACCTCTGCTTCACTGTGCGATAAATCCAGTATTTCTATAACTCTCCGCCCTGGAATTGTCACACTTTTGTCACAGTATTCGCTTTTACTCTGGTATAGTAGACAAACTCCCTGATTTTCGATAAACAGGAGAAGCAACGTTATCATCTTACGCCCGGACCTGGGGTCCCTCACGGTCCTGATTTTTCTTATCTGCTGAACTGTATACGACGCTGAAATATTATGGCCAAAGACTTTTTGAAAGACGCAAAAGACGAATACGATGTCATCGTCATTGGTAGTGGTCTGGCAGGCATGACCTCCGCCAACATTCTGGCCCGGCAGGGTTACTCCGTGCTGCTGCTGGAACATCATTATCAGCTCGGGGGCATGGCCACCTGGTTCAAACGGCAGAACGGGCACATCTTTGACATTTCGCTCCATGGCTTCCCGTATGGCATGCTGAAGAGCTGTCGCAAATACTGGACCCAGGAGATCGCAGATAATATCGTTCCCCTGCGGGGTGTCCGGTTTGAAAATCCGCAGTTCTCGCTGGAAACCACCTTCACCCGTGATGACTTCACCCGCCTGCTGATCGAAAAATTCGGCATCGAATCTGAAACCGTCAAAAACTTCTTTGACACCGCCCGCAAGATGAACTTCTTCGACGATCAGGGCAAAACCACTCGCGAATTGTTTGAAGAATTCTTCCCCGGCCGAGATGATGTCGTCCGCCTGCTGATGGAACCGATCTCCTACGCCAACGGTTCGACTCTCGAAGATCCCGCCATCACCTACGGCATTGTCTTCTCGAACTTCATGCAGAAAGGCGTCTATACCTTCCGTGGCGGTACCGATCACCTGGTCAAACTGATCAAGGCCGAAATGGAACGCAACGGTGTCGATGTCCGCATCCGCACCCAGGTCGAAAAGATCGAAGTCACTCCTGACCGTCGCGTGACCGGCGTCGTGGTCAACGGGCGTCGCATCGGCTGTAAAGCCATCATGTCCAACTCGAACATCAAAGGCACCATACTCAACCTCGTGGGCGAAGAGCATTTCGATCCCGAGTATGTCGAGGAAACCAAAGCCGTCCGTCTCAACAACAGCAGCACGCAGGTCTACATCGCGCTCAAGCCGGGCGACGAACTCGATTTCTGTGGCGACCTGCTCTTCCATTCCGAGCACAAAGGCTTCGACATCAAAGCCATGCTCAGTAAAGAAGTCAGCAGCCGCACCTTCTCGTTCTACTATCCCGAGACCCGGCCCGGCAGCGAACGCTCTCTGATCGTCTCGTCCACCAACGCCAATTTCAGCGACTGGGCCGATCTTCCTGATGATCAGTACGAAGCCGACAAGAATCATCTGATCGAAACCACGCTCGACTGCCTCGAACAGTATGTTCCCAACATCCGCGATCGGGTGGATCACCTCGAAGCCTCCACCCCGCGGACCTTCAAACGCTACACGCAGCATCTGCAGGGGGCGTCGTTCGGGACCAAGTTCGAAGGGCTCAAGGTCAGTAAGGAACTCCCCGAACAGATCGAAGGCCTCTACCATGCCGGCTCGGTCGGAATCATCATGTCGGGTTGGCTGGGCGCTGTGAATTACGGCGTGATCGTCAGTAACGATGTCGATAAATATCTGACTCCCGCTGCCGCCCGCATCTGATCGGCAGTCCCTGTCCGCACAGCCCCGCTCACAATATAGAAACGGATCGATCTCGTGAATCTGGATGAAATCAAAGCCTGTATTCCGCACCGGGAACCTTTTCTGTGGCTCGATGAAGTCGTCGCGCTGGATGAAAACAGCATCCATGCCCGCAAGTTCGTCTCACCCGAACTGGACCTCTTCCAGGGACACTATCCCAACCACCCGGTTCTGCCCGGCGTGATTCTCTGTGAAGCCGCCATGCAGGCCGCTGCCGTCTTCATCGCGAAAACAGACGCCCCGTCCAGCGACAAAGTACCCGTTGCCACCCGGCTGAACAACACCAAGTTCCGACGGATGGTCAAGCCGGGGGAGACCGTTGATATCCAGGTGAGCCTCAATGAAAAAATGGGCGGTGCCTGGTTCTTCACTGGTAAACTCTCCGTCGGTAAAGAGACCGCCGTCCGCCTTGAGTTCGCAGTGACCGCGGCCGACGCGTAATCGATTGAGAACGCGTCGCCTATTTCCCGGCTGACGAATCTTCAATTCGATACAGGAAGTGCTCAGTCCGCAGAATCAGCGACTTGCCGGCCACCGCCAGTGAAGCCACACAGCCTTCGTCCAGCTTGTTCGACGCCAGTTCCTTGTATTCCCGGCCGGGAACAAACACCCGCGTCACCCCTTCGCGATCCGGGGCGTAGATCTTGCCGTCTGCATAAATGGGCGATGCGGAAAACGAACTGCGGTCCATCCGCTCTTTCCAGACCAGTTTGCCGGATTCTGCTTCCAGGCACGAAGCGATCCCCTTGTCGTCGATCATGAAAATCAGGCCGTCTACCAGCAGCTGGGACGGCTTGGAAGGAATCCCTTTCTGCTCGATCCATTTCACGTGCGACTTGGTGACGTCTCCCTTGCCACCCGGATTGACTGCATACAGGTGCGCTTTTCCGAAACCGGTGCCGACGTAGATTTTCTCGCCGTCAAACAGGGGACGGTTCGCAGCGGAGTGCTGGGGATAATAAAATTTCCAGTACTCTTCTCCCGTCAATGGATTGTAAGACAGCGTCGCTTTGGCCGCCGGGCTGATCAGCTGCACGCGACCATCGTATTCAATAATTCGCGGCGTGGCGAACGCTTTTTTAAAGTCGCCGTTCTTGGTGCCGTAATCAATGTCGCGGTCTTTCTTCCAGACCTCTTTACCGGTCGCTTTATCCAGCGCGACGATGTACTGGTAATCGTAACCGTCGTACTGCAGGATCAGCAGATTCTGGTAGATGATCGGCGACGATCCCGCGCCGCGCCAGTGGTTGCAGGGATAATCGCGACGTTCCCAGAGGATAGCTCCGTTTCTGGTATCCAGGCAGGCGGTTCCGTAAGCACCATAGTGCACATAGATCCGGCCGTCTTCGATGATCGGGGTGCTCGAAGCATGCGAGTTACTCGGATCAATATACTGCGGCTTTTCCACGTCGAAGATTTTCTTGTCGATCAGAATCTTCCCCGTGTTGAAATCGACGCAGACCACACCCAGTTCTTTGCCGTCTTTGGTTGAAGTGGTCACCCACACCTGATCTTTCCAGACCACCGGCGACGACCAGGCCCGACCGTGAATCGCGGTCTTCCAGACGATGTTCTCTTTTTCGCTCCAGGTCGTGGGGAGGCCAGTTGCCTCTGAAGTGCCGTCTGCGTGCGGTCCCCGGAACTGGTTCCAGTAAGGTTCGTCAGCAACAGCACGTGTGGACGCAGACAAAACCAGCGCCAGCAGACAGACAGCGGAAAACAGACATCGTAAGTGGGACGCAGACATTACAGATTCCTGAATCGACAATGAAAAATCGGGAAGGTACGTTGGGAGTAGATCGAGCGACAAAACGCCGCTGCATCAGAGGGTAAAAACTTAAGGAAGTTAACGTGCAGGCCTTGTTTCCTACCTCATTCTGATTATAGGAGTCGGCACACCCGATGCAATTGTAAACCCGGTTCAATCTGTTTCTGAAGATTCTTTACGAACGAACTCGACATCGATGATATCTTCTTCTTTGACCGTGGTGTGAGAGCCGCCAAAGTCCTGGAAGCCGGCGTGGCTCGAATGAAAGCTCGTCTGGCTCTGAACTTGCATCAGGGCTCGTTTCCGGATCCATTCCCCGAGATGGACCTTTAGCAGATCGCGGACGCGGGGAATGAGTAATGCGAATCCGAGCATGTCTGTCATGATGCCAGGGGTGATCAGAAACGCTCCCGCGATCAGAATCATCACGCCGTCCAGCACGACGCCGGTAGGCTGTTGTCCCTGCACGAGGTTCGTCTGAATCTTCTTCCAGGCCTGCGCTCCCTGTTTCCGCGCGAGGGTCGCGCCCAGAATCCCCGTCACCACCACCAGACCGAACGTGACCGCAGGACTGGTCAGCGAACTGAACCAGAGCAGCAGCCAGAGCTCGGCCAGGGGGATCAGCGTGAATAACAGAAACAGGCGTAGCAGCACAGTCGGTCACCAGGAAAAAAGTTACTGAAAGCGAGGCACCGGTTCTCATTTTATACCAAACCGGCGGCTCTGAACATCCCCACCTTCCGCAACTGGGGCTCCCTTTTTTCTGAAAAAAATAAATCCCCCCCCTCATCTAAACGGTACGCGTGCCACTGTCGGCTTGCCCGACAGTGCTGCAGACGTAAACATTTCCCACCTCTAATTGACTCTTATCCCCACCACTGGGGGTGCTACTGTTGGCTTGCCCAACAGTGCTGCTGGTCTAAATAAATCCCACCTCAACATATCCTCCCCACTACTGAATAAACTGGACTGGACACAGCCCTGCACCTGACCAGAATGCCTGGTTATGCGTCGCGCGCGAGCAACGACTTTTTTGACGGGAACATTCAGAACTAATGACACAGACACACTATAAAACCCTCTGGTTTCAGCACGATTTGAAAAACAACTGCTCATTGATGCACTCCGTTTCTGGTCAACTTTTACCGCTTATTACCGCATATAACCCGCTAAAAAACCGCATAACGCTAAAAATAACACGATTTGACACCCCATCCCGCATAACAGAGAAAAGGAGATCAATCAAAATCTAAGGGTACACCCGAATGTAATTCGACGGGTGGCACAGTTGGCTTGCCCAACTGTGCTGTCAGCAATGCATCTCACGACACAACCACGGGTAAGCCCGGATGCAATCCACACCGAGCGCAGCGAGCAGGAGGTCGCAGCTCCCGCGATTTGATCAATTCGTCTCAACAAAACGATGAGAGAAATTAGACCCGCGAATTATAAACATCGGCACCAGCCACACACAGCTGAAAACCAGGCACTGCTCACACAAGTATTGCTTCGTCGATCAATCCAAATCCGCGGTCGGGGCGACCCTGTGTGGTCGACCGCGGATCGAGGTGTTATCTGACGGAGTCTGGAATCATTTAACAGGATCCATCCCCGGTAAATAGCAATCCGCAACCCAACAGGCGGGCAGGCACACAGGCCAGCCCCTACGCAAGAAAAGAATTTCGTGCCGTTCGTGCTTTTCGTGGTAGCAAAAAACAAACTCGTCAACAGCCCGTCTACTCCGGCCGCACCAGCACCCGCAACCGCTTCACATCGTACTGTGACGCATTCGACATGAACGTCCAGTCGCGAGTGCGACCGGTGCTGTTGCCAATGCCCAGGTCTGCGTTGGGACCGCTGTTCCACTGGTTGATGGCGAAGATCGTCTGTTTCGCCTCATAGTTATGCACCTGCATGCAGCCGTAGCCGGCTGCGGGCTCAGAGGGTTCATCGCCGAAGTCCCACAGGCTGGCACTCGCGTTCGGGATATTGGCCGAATTCGTGGGGCCGTAATTGCCAGGCCAGAACTCGATGTTCCCTCCTGTCAGTCCCGTCCCTGTCGCGATGCCGGCGAAATTCGAAACTACATTCAGATTCGCGACCTTCGTCTGGAAAAACGCTTTGCTCTCCAGCGTCGGCACGCCGATCATCTTGAGATTGTCGGTAAACGCGTCCATCGAGACATAGACATACTTTGTCTCTTCGCCGACTTTCTGCAGCTCCAGGAAATAAGCAATCCGGTTGAACGGTTGTGTAAAGCTCCCGCTTGCATCCTGCGTGTATTTGATGTCGCGACCCAGGTTCTTCAGATCGAGGTCGTAGATCAGTTGATAATCTTTGGCTTCGTCCACCTTCAGCGAGAGCCAGTCCCGTTTCGGAACTTCGCCGGCACGGAACGGAGCGGCGGGCAGGCCTTCTTTATTGGCCAGGTTCGGTTCGGCCAGTTTGTGCCAGCCAAACCGCATGGCAGCCGCCTCTTTGACCTTGGGGGAGGAGAGTACGACCGAGTCCCCCTCGATCACTGCATCTGCGGGCACGAAGTCAGTCTCTTTGCCGATGATTTCGAACCAGCTCAACGGCTTCCCGTCACGGGAGACCAGTCCGCTGCCCACATGGTCGAAGGTGACCCGCAGCTTGTTGCCTTCCTGCTTGAGCGATTTAAAGACCGGTCCTGAATAGACGAGGTCTTTCTGACCATAAGTCTGTGCCAGCGCGATCAGCGCCAGCCGCGCGCCGACATCCTGTTTGTTTTTGGGGTGAATGTCCTTCAAATTACCGATATCGTGAATCACGACCTGACCGGTACCGGGAATGTCCAGTGCCTTGTTCTGGGCCTCCCACAACAGCGGCAGGATGGTCGGCGATTCGTTGCCATAATGATAAGGGGCGATCTGCACGTACAGGAAGGGAAATTCGCCCTGCTTCCAGACATCCCGCCAGCCGCCGATCAGTGCCTTCATTTTTTCATAATACAGCATCCCTTCGACATGGTTGGATTCCCCCTGGTACCAGATGGCCCCGCGCATCGCGTAAGGGACCAGCGGATGAATCATGCCGTTATACAGCGTGGTTGGCGAGGTATGACTCGTCAGCGGCTGAATGGCCGTAGGATACGCGGGGGACGGCTGCAGCGGTGTCTCTGCATTCAAGGCGACTTTCGCCTCTTTCGTCCAGGCATCCAGTCGCTGCAGATAGCCTTCCAGGGCCGACTTGTATTCCCCAGTCGCCGGATTGGTCAGCTGGACTTGTTTAAAGATCGCTGCCAGCGCAGACACCTTTTCAAATCCGACGGGAGGTGTCCACGGTTCAATGCGGGTTCCGCCCCAGGAAGAATTGACCAGCCCGATCGGCACATTCAGTTCCTTGTGCAGTCTGCGTCCGAAAAAGTAGCCCGCCGCCGTATAGCCGCCCACCGTCTCGGGGGAACAGACGGTCCACTCAGCCGTGACATCATCCTGCGGAAACCCTTTGGGAATCCGTGGAATCTTGATATGCCGAATCAGCGGATAATTGGCAGCCGCCTGCTCATTTTCAAAATCATTGCTCCGCGAGACCGGCCATTCCATGTTCGACTGCCCCGAGCAGAGCCAGACTTCGCCCAGCAGCACGTCTTTGAAAGTCACGGTGTTCTTGCCCGTCACGGTGAGTGTCACGGGATCGCCCATCACCTGGGCGGGCAGCTTCACCATCCACTTGCCCTGGTCGTCGGCGGTGGTCTCGACGCTGTCATCCTTCAGTTTGACGGTGATCTTCTCACCCGCATCCGCCCAGCCCCAAACCGGAATCTCCTGTCCCCGCTGCAGCACCATATGGTCCCCAAAGATATGTGGCAGTCGGACATCCGCCCGTACTTCCGGAAGCAGGGAGAGGAGCACAAACGAGGTCACAAACAGCAGAGCAAATCGGCGCAGTTTCAGCATGGCAGGCACTCATTCCATATCAGGTGTTGAATATCAGAGTAAATCACAGGATCCACGATCATAATCCTGCTATCCATGATTCACAAGCAATACCTGTAACGCAAGCAGAATGTCAGAGAACGTCGGACAGGGACCAGTATTCCAGGAGACCAAAACCGATCACTAACTTTTTCGTGTGGTTCGTGACTTTCGTGGTAGTATAAAAAAACTACAGCCCCCGACGCGTTTCGAGATGCCCTTCCAGGAAGCTGAGCTGTACCGGGGGGCCGGTCTCTTCCGGTTTCCAGCCTGCTTTGATCGCCTCCCTGATCAGCGTCTCGACCAGTTTCGGCGTAATCAGCAACTGGTCCACCGCGCCATACTCGATGGAATAACTGCCGTTTTCAACGATGACGTTCTGATCGTCAGAGATCACAATCTCCAGCTTCTTCCCGTTACCGGGACTGTGCTGTACCACCAGGACCATAAACCCCGAGTCCCGTGAGGGGCTCCAGCGGTATTCCCGGTCATCGACGACGATCTTGCGTGAATTGCGTCTGGATAATGTCATTCAGTTTTATTCTGTTTCAAGGCGTTGAAATTTACTGATCCGGTTTCCCATCCGCAATGGTCAGCAGGGTCTTAAGAAGCTCTTCATCAATGTTGTCCATAATCATTCGGGCTCGACCATCGCACGAACCGACATAATAAACGCCGATCGCAGGTTGCCCGTTGACGGGTGGGTTCTCGGAAAATCCGCCGAACTTCGGTAGCTTCTTGCCGTCGAAATGAATATCTTCCGGTTTGGTCCACGGGATGTCCCGTTTCGCTTCGACGATCGCAATCGTATTCGAAGTGCCGTCTGTGATATCTTTGAAAGACACGCCCTGTTTATTTCCAAATGCTGTGCCGTCGCCTGTAACCGCAAAGTAGCAGCTGTTTGCTGGTTTATCGGAATTCGGATGACTGAAAACCGGAACCACAGTCTCGGCGATCTTAAGATTATGCTCGCTGTCCCAGGGCTCATTCATCCGGTATTTGTCATACAGCGCCTGCTGATCAAGATAGGGCAGCAGTTCCACCCGCCAGCTGTGGGGCGTCTTTCCGTCCGGTCCCATCACGACTGCAGGAGGAAAGTGGTGATATCGATCGTGGTAATTGTGCAGCGCCAGCATGATATGCTTGATGTTGTTCTTCGAAACGGAGCGACGGGCCGCTGCACGGGCCTGGAGAATTGCGGGAATCGTCAGATCCACCATCTGGCTGAGCAGGTCCTGCTTGAATACGCTCTTAAACGTCACTCGAGAGTTGTCCTGGGTGACCTGTGTCTCCGTAAAGACTTGCTCTAACCGTTTGAGATAGGATACTTCTTCCGGTCGCAGGGGGCGATTCAATTTCTCACGTGTGGTCTGAAACTGACGGATCATATTTTTCCCCAGCAGTAGCAGACCCTCGAGAGACTGCTTGAGCTGTTCGCTGTTGTTGTTCTGCTCGAAGAGCAGTTCCAGGGAAAGACCTTTTTGCAACGTAATGCCGAGTGTGGCGATTTCCGTGTTCTGCCAGATAGGAGCGATCATCGGCCAGGCGGGTATGCGCTGGGTCAGCGGTTGGATCAAGGCTTCTCCCAGCCGACTCCGCAGGGCCTGCATGTTAATGCCCCCTGCTACTGAGGCGGTCGCGACGGGCGCCAGCCGTTTGCTCCAGACCCGATTGTCCCGATTCTGCAACTGGTCAATGATTGTTTTGACTCCACTGGACCTGTCCGAAATGAGAAACGAATCTTCATCCAGAAAAACGAGTGTATCTCCATCGTTCGATCCCTTGGTCAGCAGTGTTTTTCCCTGGAATTCTGTTTCCACCAGCGGGGACTTCGAGAACAGCTGCTTCATCTGCGCCTGGTTCAGTTTCTCAATCGTCTCAATTAGAAACACATTCTTGAAGGGAGTGCGACCGCTCTCCCCCGGTTCCTGGAATAAAAAGATCATCGTGACTGCTTTGACATCGGTGGGCATCAATCCCAGGGATCCCTCTCTGAAATTATGGGGCTGGTCTTTGAGCAGCAGTTCTCGAATCGGTTTGATCACAGGTTCCGCCAATAGCTGGGCAGGGCGAAATGCAATCACCCCCAGGGCCTCTTCCGGCACCAGGTCCAGGCGGAAAGGCTCCCGTATTGCCGTCTCGTTATCTTCTGCCCTTAGCTGAAGAGAGGAAAACAGACAACAGATCAGCACCACAGCAGGCAGGAAGAGAGACAGACGGGAACGGTGCCGAATGGAATAGAGAGCGCACTTCATAAAATTCTCCGCGGATAGATCGATCAGATATGTTTACGTAACAGACGTGCATTGAATCGAGTATAGAGCGGCAGAGAACAAATGCCAACCGGGAAACCGAAAAATGCAGAGTGCTCCGAAGCGTCAGACATCCGCGCGCGCGACCACTTCTGTGATGAGATCCCGAAACGAGGGCCAGCGTTGTTCGTGATCACCGATTTTCGCGTGACACAGAATCGCTTCATGTTCGAACTGGATGATCGGGCAATCCTGCGCGTCATTCATCGCGTTGAGATCAAAGCAGAGTGGATCATAGTCGATTGCAGAACGACCAAAGGGCACATAGCCGGCCGGGAGCAACGTCGCTGTCAGCACCGGATCCCGCAACAAAGTCGCCTCCAGACCCTCCAGATCTGGACCCGGTGGATTGGCCCGCAACACCAGGCTTCCCAGGTCCACCTCCAGCCACCGCCAGTGCAGCACCAGTTGTTCGTAGAGCTGTGGGAGCGGTCCCGGCAGTTTTTGATAGAGCGGCTCCAAAGCAGAAGCTTCGGTTTCCATCCGTAAGGGGAGCCACCGGCCCAATTCACTCCAACTGTCCCAGGTCTCAGTTGACTGGGGCACAAGCATTTCCTGTGGCGCGTCATCCGGTGCGAGCAGATCGTCGAAGCGCCCGAAACAATCGACAAACTGATTCAGTAAATTCGCATCTGACTTATGCCTGCTCATCAACGACTCCGCACCAGATTCCCGATCCAGCCGACG
Source organism: Gimesia panareensis (assembly GCF_007748155.1). Taxonomy (GTDB): domain Bacteria; phylum Planctomycetota; class Planctomycetia; order Planctomycetales; family Planctomycetaceae; genus Gimesia; species Gimesia panareensis. The sequence continues at coordinate 4,963,868 of NZ_CP037421.1, read as the reverse complement.
CCTGCGGGGAACTCTCTTTCTTCGAACGAATTCGGATTGATGCTCCATTTGCCGGCGATCTCCATCACGTGTTCTTCATCCGGGGAACACAGGTCTGTGCGCTCCCAGTACGTCTCAGATTCTGCTTCGGGGGAGGTGTCATCAAAGTACTGATAGCCGAGTTCGATTTCTCCTGACGTTTTGTCTCCCCGGTTGGCGTAGGTCTCCGAGTCTGCATAGGCAAAGGCCCGGATTTCCTTTCCCTCGATGAAACGGGCCCAGGAATGAGATTCGGAAACCCGGTGCGTACAGAAATATTGGACTTCCCCAAATTCTTCTGAAAGCCGAGAGAGTAACGCCGTGAATTCACTGGAGTCTGCTGCGGTGTAAAGAGTGGGCAGGTCCACTGCCAGTACAAAGACCCAGCCATCAACCACAGGTGTCACAAAAGTGTGATAGTGATAGGCAGCAATACAGCCTGTGTGCCAGTTAGCAGGTTGAACATTTTCCATATCGAGTGATTTCAGTACCCGCTCTGCGTCATCCGATTTAACAGCCAGCCATGACATTTTATAACCAAACGGGACCGGCTGATCAGGAGTCGTGTCAATTTCATCGAACAGCGACTCCAGTGGCTTAGGGGCAAGCAGAGAACCGACCGTTCGATGACGTTTGCGGAACAGCCAGAGATAGACGATAAAAATCGACACCGGGAGAACGAAGAGAAGAACGTATTTCATGATGTTTATTATTCGTCGGAAAGCGAACTCTCAACGGATCAGTACGGTACAGACTACTGGTGGGGGAACAAGCCTTTCTTTATTCACCCTGCTCATACTTGCGGACCTGTTTTCTATTTTCCCAGACACTCACACTGGTTCCCGGCGGAAAATCGAGTTGGGTAAACTGCGAAGCGTTCACCTCTGGATTCAACTCAACCGATTGCACATCGTAGTCCAGCCGCCAGGCGAGGACCTGTTGATCGTCTCTACGTAATTGTGTCGAGTTATAGCGTTTGAAGGACGCCTTCTGCGGGTACCAGATACCAGGCGCAACCTCCAGCCAGTCTTCCACGACCCCTTCCGCAGTCGGCTGGAAATTGGAATCACGATTATGAAAACTCAGGATCTGCACGGGGATCAGGTTCCGATCCTCTGCCAGCCAGAATTCGCGTCGCGTGCGTGCGCGTCCGTCCTGGTCGAGAATCTCCATCCGCACGCGGGTGCAGGGGTGTCCCCGATATTCCACGGAGTCGAGGACCTGCGTGCGGCTGGTGTACCTGCGTTTGTTAGAGGTTTCTCCCAGAAAAGTACGAACTGCTTCTGGTCCCTGCAGGCAGGTCGAAAGCGGAATGCCTGTCGGCCAGACATTCAGAAGCATGTGTGGTCGTGCCAGGTGGGACACCTGGGGAATACGATCTGTGATCAGACCATAGGCTTCCCGCGACTCTTTCTCTGTGGGAAACAGGCTCTCATTGAAAATCCGGCAGACGTGACCGTTACTGACCTCCGTCCGGATTTCCGTCCCGGTTTTGGTCCGATTGGGTTCCGGTTTCTTTTCAGGAGAAGAGATGCCCCCTCCCAGTCCGCCTGAGATGACTACGAACTCTCCCTGCTCCCGCATCTGTTCGCGAAACTGTTTGCCCTCGACCGTCAGAGAGATCTCAGCGACCCGCTGCGCCCGTTCCTTATCCGGCACCAGAAACAGATTCAGCTCATCGGTGTGCGTCCGCGTCAGCTTGAGTTTGAGATTCTGATACAGGCGTTCGTTGTCCTGAATCGCCTGAATCAGTTTTGTCAGATTCTGCTGCGGTTCAGACTTCGCTTCTGCCCCCTGAACTGATTCCGGCAGTACGATCACTGCCAGCAGAACAGTTAACAGACCGGCAGACGACAGAGATTGTCGTAACACTTGCATTGAGAAACTCCCGCTTTCAGGTGCTGTTGAAATCGCTTTCGAGATTCGATTATACAAAAATTCAGTGAATATGACACGTTTTTCTGATCGGAAATAGGCGGAACACACAGGCTTTTCTCCCTCAGTCTCCCTGTTTACCCGCCACGAACGGAAAAATATTTCAAGTTTGTTAATCGTTATAATCGATATATCTTAACGAGGGTGTACTTGCGCTCTTTCTCTATCAGCACTCTTTCCTAAAGTCAGTCATGGGGGATGACCTTGAAAATCGGCGATGCTTCCGGCCTCAGCAGTCTGCTGTCGCAGAAACAGGACAAGCGAAATCAGGACCACGCGGTTCAGAACATTTTCAGTGCGATGCTGGACCAGGTCGGGCGGCAGGGGTACGTCTCTGCCGAGACAACCGACGCCGAGCCTCCCACGGTCGAAAGCCTGCAGCGTTCCTGGGACAGCTGGTTCAACAGCGAACGGACCGGCCGTTACAGCCAGGTGGAAAAACCCGATGAACTCAAGCAGTCCTTCGGCAACATTATCGTCCGCGCACACAACGAAGGGGGCTATGTCGATCCCAAGAGCTTCCTGAAAAAACTCTCCCGCGAAGAGCTGGAGGTCGTACAGAAAGTGCAGGGGCTGGCCGATCCCATCGATGTCGACGGGCTCTCCGAAGAAGGCGCCCTGAACCTGCTGCTCCCGGGAGCAGCCCAGGTCGATCTGAATCAGGATGGCTTCACCCGCACCGGCGCGGCCTATGGTCTCCGCTTTCCCAACAGCAACACACCGGCGGAAGTCGTCGCCGCCTGGGATGAAGCCACCAAAGACATGGACTTTGGCCAACTGGCCACTGCCCAGATGCAGATGATGCTCCCCCTCCTCACGGCCAACATCGAAGTCGACGAAAACGGGCAGTTCGTGCGTCAGTATGAACCGGGCGACCCGGAGTTCAAAAACCCGTTTGCGAACGCAGACTTTTCCTACACGTCCGCCGTCAAAAATCAGCTGGATTCCCTGGAAGCACAGAAAAACGAACTCCCCGCTGACAAATACGAGAGCCAGAAATCGTTCTGGAGCAAATTACAGCAGTCGCTGCAGAGATACGGCGCGAACTAACTTCGCAGACAAATCAGTTCGAGCGGATGCTTTCTTTCTGATATAGAACCCGGTGATTCGTTTCAAATGCGTTTTCCATCACCTGGAAATACCACTCGGGTGAAAGACCGAACTGCTGTTCCAGATGGGCAAAACACTCCTGGAATGCAGTATGCCCTTCCAGAATTTCATAACGTCCCTTGTCGGTCGTGAAGCGGAGTGCGACTTCATCGTAAACCATCAGGTCAATTTTACAGGTTTCGATGCGCGTGACCTGTGACCAGCGAAAGCCCGGGACCACCGATCCATCCCGCAAGCGAAAATCGATACCCTCGGCGGCACTCAGAAAGTTGACGATATCCCGCTTCCGCGAGAAGAGTTTGGCGATGATCTGGACGAGTCGACTTGTCATTGGCGTTTCCTGAATCGGGCGATGGGAGGCTCTCACCGCTTTGAGAACACAGGAGACATGACAGTTCAGGACTGTTATTGGTTCACACTGTCCCTCTCCGGTAACAGGATTGTCCAGGAGATGGATGTCCGGACCGGCTTTGTGGATGCTCCCCTCTGAATTCCAGGGCTTATTCCTGCAACGCATTTCCGTCGACGACGATCCCTTTCGGAAAGTCCAGTCGGGTAAAGATGTTTTCCGGGAGTGTCGGATCTAGCTCGACCGATTTGACTAGAAGTGGTTTCATAACTTATTAAGTAAGGTGAACACGCACGCGAGTTGTGCGAATCCTAAAAACAAATGACTGTATCGTTCATATCGTATTACCAGACGACGAAAGTTGAACAGCCAGCTGATGGTGCGTTCGACTTTCCAGCGGCGTCGATATCGCCGCAGAGCACGCCCGTCTTGCGTCGCTGGTTTCACACGGTTCTTGCGATGCGGACAGATCAGCTCTATCTGCCGTTCCGCCAGCTCTGTGCGCAGGGGATCGCTGTCGGCCGCACGATCATAAATCAGGCGATCGGGGTCGCGTGGCAAAACTCGCTGGTCCAGCAGGGATTCAATCAGCTTCACCTCTGCCGGAGAGGCACTGGCACGATCCAAAGCGAGAGGGAGCCCGTTTCCGTCGACCAGCAGCATAAGCTTGGTTCCCTTTCCCCGTTTTGTCTTTCCGACATCGGCGCCCCTTTTTTTGCGGGGCAGAATGTGCCATCCCCGAATGCTTCCGACCAGACAACCAGCTTCCGGCGGTCTAAGTGTTCGAGCAATCGCTGCCACGCTTCCAGGAAGACACCGTCTTCGGTCCATTCCTTGAAACGCCGCCAGCAGGTGCTGGGAGATGGTAAAAATGTTGGTAAATCTTTCCATCGGGCACCGGTCCTTAATACCCAAAGGATTCCTTCGAGGCACTCGCGGGGAGCCACTCTGGGCCGCCCTCCGGCTGCGTTTACCGGTGGTTCTGGAAACAGATCTTTGATCAGAAGCCATTGCTCGTCCGAGAGTTGTGGTTTTGGTTCCGTCCTGGACCCGGTAATGTTGCGACCTGTGGCAGGTCGTGACACGCGGGTCATGGTCATAATGAGACCTCCTTTCGAGGGAGGTACTCGTACAAATACTATACCAAACTGTTCACGTAGTTTTGGGTTTTGAAACTACCTCTAGATATTCTTCACGCCAGCCGACCTGTTCTTTGTGCAGCTTGATGTAGGCGATCCAGTTCAGGCGGTCCTGGTGGAATTTCCGGGGAAACCAGACACCGGGACGCAATTCCTGCCATTCGTCAACCAGGGCTTCACTTTGGGGCAGTGTCTTTGACCTGTTCGGCTGATAGATGACAACCCGGGCGGGGATCAGATTCCGCTCGCGGGCCAGCCAGAGAATGTATCTGAGGAAATGCTTGCCCTTTCGGAAGCGATCGATCTGGACTTTGAGGCACTTCAGTTCCTGGAATTCTTCTTCGCCCAGCAGCTGTATCTGACAGGTTGTACCATCGTTGTAATTGGGCAGGCCAGGCGAGTCGATGATCGCAGGCTGCCCTTTGAACCAGGTTGACAGCGGAATCCGTGGCCCGCGATTCAACAGCATCATATGCGGCCGCAGTAAATTATCCATCCGTTCGTGTTCGTGCGAGATGGAACCGTAACCTCCCTTGCGTCCCTCGTCACTGGTGAGGCCGGGGGAATGCTCATATTGATGTAACTTGCGCAGTGTTTCTCCGTCGTATACCTGACTGGTTGCCTGGGTACCATTGTTGAAATGATTATAAGGCTTGTTGGGCGGGACGATATAACCCTGTCTGAAACGCCCCCTGGTCTCTTTCTCCTGACGGTGATTCTCGCCCTGCACAATCAGCGTGAGATCGGAAATTTGTCGCGCCTGGATGTCGGGATCAACGGGAGCCGGAGGGTGCTCGTAGAGCAACTCCAGCTTGAGCTTGAGATTCCGGTACAGCCCTTCATTGTGTTCCAGTTTTTTTATCAGCGTCTGCAGTTGAGCGGATTTCCCGGTCTGGGGCTCATCTGCCCGGACGTTACCTGACGCAACCAGGATGAGGATCAGGCATCCCGAAAACAAAGCGGGGCGCATGGTAGACATCGGGGAACTCCTTTCAGAAATATGTTGCATCGGCTGAAAGCGGGAAAGCACAGTGGGGGAACATTCCTGTCATTCTTTTTTCGCTGGTTTCTGTTCCTCTTCGCCGACTTTGTATTTACTCTGCTTATGATCTTTACGGACTCTCACCGTGGTTCCCTGCGGGAAATTCAGCTTCGTAAAGACCTGCTGCTGCACCTCGGGATGGAGCGTGACCTGTTTGACGTTGAGATGCCTCCGCCAGTCGAGTTCGTATGTTCCATTATATTTATATAAAACGAAATTGTAGTGATCGATGTGAGCTTTCTGGGGGAACCAGACACCGGTTCCCAGCTCCTGCCATTCGTCGATGAACGCTTCTTCAATCGGCTTTTCTTCGGATAATTGGTCACGATACGTGATAATTTTCACCGGAATCAGGTTCCGCTCGTGTGCCAGCCACAGGATCTGTTTTGCGAAACGGACATCGCTGTCGTTCAACTGTTCGATGACGACCTTCGTGCATTTCAGTCCCTGAATCTCCCCGGTCCCTTCAATCTGAACTTTGACCTGGAAGGGCTGGGGATACGGCGGAAGTCCCGGATAATTGACCATCGCTTTCTGTCCGCTAAGGTAGTTCGAAAGTGGAACATACGGATAACGCAGCTGCAGCAGCATGTGAGGCCGCGCGAAGTTATCCAGTCGCTTGGGCAAATCTGAGACCTCTCCCCGTTTGCTCTGGGTGCGTTTGCCGCCAGCGAGGACAGACTCATAATCAGTTTCATTGAATCGGCGGTAAGTTGTTCCATCAAACATGGACAGCGTGGAATCCCTCCCCTCGATGAAAAACTTCTGGTTTTTCTGATTCCGCTGTGGCATCACTCTGAACTGGCCGGCCTTAGTTTCCTCTTCCCGGAACTTCTGGCCCTGGACCAGGATCGAGTATTCGGTCCTGTTTTCCACCTTCCATTTGGGATGAGCATTTCCGGGAGGCTGTTCATAGCGCTCCTGCAACTTGAGTTCCAGATCCTGGTAGAGCGCTTCGTTTCGTTCCAGTTCTCTGATCAGGTTCTGTAATTTGCTGTCCGCTTCGGATTGTTTCGCCGACTCTGGGGCGGCTGACACGGAGACCGGAATCAGCAACAGCAGGACCGGGATCAGGCGGGATGTCTTTCGGATCAAACATAAAGGCTGCAGGCATTTCACTGTCTGTCCTCCTTTTCACTGAATGTTTACTGCTCCAGGTCGATCACCGTGCAGGGAATCCCGCCGAAGTGTAAGGCGACCTGTTTGTAGTCTCCGTTGGGAATGCACCATTCCACCACCATCTGCGTTCCCGGAGGTTGCTCGTAATCGTCGAAAGTAATGTTCCCTTCCGCATCGACCCAGAACAGGACGTCGTTGAAGAAGCCTTCGATATAGTCTTCGTCGGCTTCCGATTCCTCTTTCCCCGGGGGGCTGAAACCGTAATCGTCCAGGTCAAGTTGTTCGCGCTGCAGAACCAGGACCCTGGTGTATTCCTGATCATCATCAGGGAACGTCGTTTTCCGATCCACCACAGCGACCGGCACATAAGTCTCCGGGTTATTCATGGCTGCCTTGAACTGATCCTGGTATTTCGACAGTTGCTGTTTGAGCTCCTGCTCCTCTTCGGTCATTTCTTTGGGTGTGTAAGGTTTGCTGCATCCGGATAGGAGCAGTGTGATCAGTAACAGAGAGCAGAGCAGCGCCTTCATAGGTGAATCATTCCGTGACTGTGAAATGGAAATGATCCTGGTCATCCCATTTCTGATGAGAGGAAATTAATACCACTCGGTTTCAGGTCTGAGTCGTATCTCGTAGCAGAGAGATCCAATGATTGAATTTATATACATGGAGATCAGTTGTTTATAACCCGCGATTGTATAGTAGGTTGTTGAGAAATGAAAACACTTTTTCAACAGGAAATCCCGCACAATTCATTCAATCGCAGATTCGCACGTGGATCGCTTCTGAATCTTATGGGAAAACGCAGAGAAAATCGCGCATCTGTGAAAATGGTGTAGACTTAGTGTTGGAGAGTTTAAAAATTTCCAGAAAGAACATCGTCATGCAGCTCACGCAGCATCGAAATTTACGATTGCCTCATGTTCAACAGCGTTCTGGTGCCGTTTCCGTCGAGATGGCCATTGTCGCTCCCTTCTTCTTTCTCCTGATTTTCGGTCTGGTCGAATTTACCAGGATGGGCATGGTCAAACAGGCCCTCACCGATTCTGCCCGGGCCGGCTGTCGCAAAGCAGTTCTCGTCGGCACCATCACCACCTCTGACGCGGAAGCCGTCATCCGCAATCATCTGCAGACCACGATCGCCAGCGCTAATGATGCCAGCCTCTGCCGCATCAGTTTTGACCCGGCCCAGCTGGAAGGGCTGGAATCGGGCACCACCATCACTGCTACCGTCGAAGTGAATTACGCCGACGTTTCCTGGATTGTTCCCACCTTTCTGAATAAGACTGTCCTGCGAGGCCAGTCAACCATGAAACGGGAATGACCGCTTTCTGAAAACACAATTTACCGGAGAAACTGAATCATGCTCATACATCGCAAGACGGTTTTGGCTCAGAACTCCTCTCAACGCAAAGGCGTCGCGGCAGTGGAATGTGCCCTGGTGGCACCACTGCTGGTGCTGATTACCATGGGCGCTATCGACTCCGGGCAGTTTGTCAATATGGCCCAGGTGGTTAATGATGCCTCTTATGCGGGCGCACGACAGGCCTCACAGAATACAGCCCTCAACCAGTCCGAAGTCAGAGCAACTGTCCTGAATTACGTTGCCCAGCAGTGTCCGCATATCTCGGCCACGCAACTGGACAGTGCCATCACGGTCAATGTCTACCGCAGTCTGAATGTATCACTGCTCGGAGGTGATTTAACCGCAGTTTTAAATGGTGACCTCACTACGATCCTCTCGGGGGAACCGGTGGCGGTGCAGGTGATCTTTCGCTATGACTCGGTGCGCTGGTTAAACGGCTTTCCGGGACTGGGTGGCAGATCACTTGAGACGACCACGTTCATGCGACGTGAATGATCTTTGGATCAGACAGAGTGCAGATCGAGTAGACTCCATGTTAAGAGGGGAACAGAAATGCGTGGAAATCGGACATTGAAAACAACTGCAGGCCGTACGCGAAAACGCAAAGGAGCGATCGCTGTCTTCACAGCGGTGTTAATGGTCCCCCTGCTGGGCATGGTCGCGTTTACAGTCGACTATGGATACATCCTGAAAAAGCGGGCGGATCTGCAGCGGGCAGCCGATGCCGCGGTACTGGCCGCGGTCAGGGATCTGCTTCCCGATGCGGACGGCTATCAGGATCTGGCTCTCGTCAGGTCACGTGTCCGTGAATATGTCGCTTATAATCTGAAAGACATTCCGGATTTCGTCGTCCTCGATTCCGATATCCAGATTGGCCGCTACGATCCCTCAACAGTTTACGACAACTTTACGCTGCTGAACTGGGGAACGTTCGATACCGTGCGCGTCAAACTCCGCTTTGACGAGCAGGCCAACTCCCCCGTCTCGCTGTTCTTCGCCCGCATCCTGGGAATTAATGATTCCGCAGTCTCCGCCACTTCGACAGCGATCCTCCAGAAAGGCAGCCTGTTGACCCCCGGGGTCGGCGTGCTCCCCTTTACCATTCCCAAATCGGAATGGGACAACACCAAACTGGGGGATGTCTGGAGTATTTATGGCGACGGGCGACTGGAAGATAATATCGGAGCGACCATCCCCGGGAACTGGGGGACGCTGGATATTGGCGGGAGTCTGAACAGTACCGAGGATATGCGGGATCAGATTCTCAACGGGTTAAGGCAGTTCGACCTGGATGCCCTGCACGAACAGGGGCGAATTCCTTCCAATGAATATATCGACAGCAGGGTTCCGCTCAACATGAGCGGGGACCCCGGTCTTTCTTCCGGTCTGAAACTGGCAGTTCAGGCCATCGAGGGACAAAAGCGTCTGATCCCCATCTATGATTCAGCCGTCGGCGACGGCAGTCATGTGGATTTCCATGTCGTTGGCTGGGCGGTCTGTGAAGTCATCGATTCGCACTGGGGGGGAGATAAAAATACTTATCTGCGTATTAAAAAGTCGTATACTTACGATGCTTTGCTCAGGCCCCAGACCGACTTGAGCATCACCACCGACCTCGTAGAAGGGGCTTTCGCTGCGCCAGCCATGGTCGAATAAGCGTGACTATGGAGAGGGGGAGAGGCTGTGGGTGGGAGGCTTTGAAAGCTCTGGGAGGGGCATGATAAGCTCCCACCCTTTTTATTTGACAGTGATCCCGCTATCGTCTGCGTTATGCATGAGGATCCCCAATTCAGACAGTCACGCGCCCTCCGCGATCTGCAGTGGGCCATCGAAAGTCCCACGCTGATTACTGATTCCGCTGCCGACATCCAGCCTCCCCGCCTGCCGGACTTCGATCAGATCGACTTCCGGGAACTGGAATCGTTCCTGGTTCCGTATTCCCGCTTTCGCATCGGCGAGTATTTCGAGGGGCTGATTCTCTACTGGCTCGAACGGATTCGTGGTGTCAAAATCATCGCCCAGCATCAGCAGGTCTTTGAAAACGGGCAGACCGTCGGTGAAATTGATTTCCTGTTTGAAGACGAATCTGGCGTGCTGACGTACTGGGAGACCGCCGTCAAATTTTATCTCTATTTCCCCGCAGCCAACCGGACCGGCAGCCACTTTGTCGGCCCGAATGTCAAAGATACCTTCGAAAAGAAAATACACCGACTCTTCAAGCATCAGCTCCCCTTGAGTCAGCAGCATTATCCGGATGTGATCCAGCGCCGTGCCATGGTCAAAGGGTGTATCTTCTATCATCCCGATGATGAGCAACCCGGTGAATTACCAGCCAGACTCGTACCAGGGCATGCACAAGCCTCCTGGCTACGCTGTTCCGAGCTCTCCCGGCTTCTGGCTCCAGCACAGAACCCGCTGTTTCTCATCCGGGAAAAACCGGACTGGCTCTCCCCCGCACTCTGCAGCCCTGCGGATCCTGATCTGCTCTGCTATGACAAACTGCAGCACCATCTGGAAAACCATTTTCAAACGTCCCCTCGCCCCATTCTGATCAGCGTCTTAACCGAATAGGACTCACTCTGCCAGGAAATCGAGCGGGCATTTATCGTTCCCGATCACTGGCCGCACATCAGCTGAAACACAGCCTCGCTTTTTTCTCTCTGACTGCTGACTTACCTTGCTTTTAGAGTCGAGTCTGTTACTGTACGAATTGTGTGGTGGTATGGACAAATGTGTTGGTTGCTGCCTTTGATGAAATCGACAATGCGAACCGTAGCAGGGATGCGTATTTATGGCTCAATACCGAAAGCTGATCTTTTTTTTGATTCTGGGGCAGAGCTTTCTGATCTCAATTCATCTCGTGAAGGCACAGTCGAACCTGAAGTCCCCTCCAGTCGCCTCAGAAGATCCTTCGTTCCTGTCGATCCCCGTTACTGTCTCTGGTGAATCTCATTTCACTCTGGATCTGAAAAATGCCACAGTGAAGCAACTGGCGGTTGCCGGTAATGGAAAGGTGGTCGCTTTTACTTCGGGAAACAGACGCCTGACAGTCATTCTGGTCTCTGCTAAATCCCAAACTGATCCCCTGAGTCTGGATCGCGAGCCACTGATGTTGGCACTCACGCCTGATGGTTTGAGATGCGCTCTGGGGTACTCCGATGCGATTGAGATCATCAATCTCACCACGCGTAAAAAAGAACATACACTCAAAGTCGATCTCTCCCCCGGCGACATTCTGAAATTCTCCCCCGATGGGAGCGCTTTGTTTCGGGCCGGTGAAGGGCACCTGTTTCGTTATGAGAAAACGCAGGGCTATCCGGAGAAAAAATTGTGTGACTTTGACACCCCAGTCCGCAATCTGACTTTCTCGCCGAACAGCCGTCGTGTTGCGACCTCACATGCAGGGAACGTGGTCCACATTCGGGACGCTCAGACCGGTAACTCCCTCAGGAACTGGAACATTGTTGATCTGATCCAGGGGCTGGGATATTCAGCAGACGGGAAGGAACTCAACCTGCTGGTCCAGGGGAATGCACAGATCTGGGATGCGCAGAACGGGACGCTGCTCCGCAAGGTGAAACTTAAACAGCGGATGTTTATGCACCCGGACACGCCTCCCTGGGGAACAGGTGGTGCAGATGACCGCTCGTATTCCTCTGTCGAAAAGATTCCCGGAAAGCGGCGGATTCAAATTCAGTTTCAGTTCCACACGAATCCGATTCATGCGCGGGTCGCGAGCTCAGACGGCCAATTGTTCACCCTGAGAAGCAGGGACGGGAAAACAACGGTCGCCCCGGTCACTTCCATTCTGGGACAGAAACGGGAGCAGATCCAGGCGGAGTTAGAATCGTTGGGGGTGTCTGTCAGCCATTATTCTTCCAGCTTTAGAATCTATACCAATTCCCTGGATACCCGGATCGCAACACTGATCAACCAGTTGAATCCATTGGGCGAGGTGAGTGAACTCACCATTCGGGGACGGAAGATCGATCCGGAAGCACTCAATATACTCTTTCGCGGTGCAGGTATCCCCGAATTGACGCTCAACCACGCTACCCCCCAGACGCTGGAAGCGCTCTCCCGGAATGACAGACTGACGCAGCTGTATCTCAGGGACACTGACCTGCAGGACGAGTCTCTGGCTCCCCTGGCAGCACTGACCTCGCTCAGAGTTGTCTCCCTGACAGGTGCTGAGTTCACCGGAAGTGGGTTGAAATATCTGAAAAACTCGGCCGGCATGACCAGACTTTCCCTCAGCAGCACAGGTATCACAGATGCGAACATGCCCCACCTGAAAGTCTTTACTCAATTGCACAGCCTGGATCTCAGCCAGACCAATATTACTGATGCCGGCCTCGATTCGATCCAGAATCTGCACCGACTCAACAGGCTCTCACTGGGGTATACCAGCGTGACCGGGGCCGGTTTAACCAATCTGGCAAACATGCATGAACTGCAGGAACTCAGACTGCAAAAGACCAGGATCACCGAAGCGGGCCTGGAAGCACTCCGACAGCTGAAAAATCTGAGACAACTCGATTTGTCCAGCGCCAGCCTGTCAGCGAAAGCAGCCCGGCAACTGGCCGGTTGTCAGAATCTGCAATACCTGACACTGAATCATGCCGATCTGACGGACGATACACTGGCCGCCCTGGACAATCTGCCAAATCTGGAAACCCTCAATTTAAGTCAGACCAAAATCACGGGGGCCGGTTTCGCGAAACTGACGAGTCTACCTCATTTGCGGAGTGTAAGCCTCTGGAACAGTCAGCTGAATGATGCGGGATTGCAGGCACTCTGTCGGTTTCCCAGTATCAGTTCACTAAATATCCGCAGCACAAAGGTGACGGATGCAGGCTTATCCGCACTGGCACAACTACCGGGGTTATATAGCCTGGAATGTGCCTCGAACGCGATCACGGGGCAAGGATTGGAATTTCTGGCGGCAACGCCTCGTTTAAGTACATTGGATTTATCAGGGACCGCGCTCAACGACTCGGCTGCAGCGTACCTCGGGGCTGCCCGCAGTTTGAGCAGTATTAATTTAAGCGGTACGCAGGTGGGGGACCAGACTCTACAATCGCTGGGAAAACTCCAGAGGCTTCAGTCGTTGGATCTGACCGAATCCAGGGTGACCGATGCGGGCAGAGAGGCGTTCAAGTCCTTATCTCGTCTCTCTAGTCTCTCTCTGAAGGGGACCGCAATCAGTGATGCTATGCTGGAAAACCTGGCTGGATGTCATAGTCTGAGACAACTGAATCTTGCTGACACTAATGTCACGGATGCCGGTCTGAAACCGATTTCAGGTCTGACCTCTCTGACGTCACTCGATTTGTCCGGCACAAAAGTCACCAGTGAGGGTATGAAGTCAGTCGCTCGCTTGTCCAAATTATATAACCTCTTCCTAACCAGGACTGCCATTGACGACAGGGGATTGGATAATCTTGCATCACTCACATCACTGATCAATCTCGGAATTCGTGAGACTGGTATTACAGGGGCAGGATTTCGACACCTTACGGCCTGCAAAGGTCTCTCCTCTTTGTATTTACCCGGTGTCAGAGTGACCGACGAGGATCTGGTACACATTGGCCAGTTCACAAATCTGTCGAGCCTGATACTCAGAGATACTCAAATTACGGGGGCCGGGATGAAGCATCTTGCTGACCTGCAACGATTAGGTTCGCTCGATCTAAGTCACACTAAAGTAGATGACACAGGCCTGCAGGCATTGTCAGGACTTTCAAATTTGACGTCTCTCAGGCTTCAGGGGACGCAGGTCTCCGATGCTGGAATCGTGCATCTGTCCGACATGAAAAAGCTGAGGACACTCGATCTGGCTTCGACTAAGGCCGGAAATGGGGCACTGCAAGTCGTAGGGACTTTACCCCTGCTGACGGAGTTAAATTTTAGTCAGACCAACGTGGAAGATACAGGCCTGCCCGCCCTGCAGGATCTCATTGAATTAAGAAGACTCTACCTGAGTGAGACCAGCATCAGTGATGCTGGCATCGCGTCCCTGGGTTCGATGCCCCAACTGCAGTCGCTCGATCTGTCAAAGACTGAGGTGTCAGATCAAATCGCAAACCACCTTCAGAAATATCCTCGTTTGGAATATGTGTCGCTGAGGGATACAGTGCTTACCGATTCCGGACTGGCAGTTTTGCTGAAAATACCTTCCCTGACGAGTCTTGATCTGAGCCGGACTCAGGTGACCAACGAGGGACTGAAATCACTTCCCCACAGAATGGGAATGCTTATTCTGAATGGAACGGACATCACAGATGCAGCCTGGCCGTACATTCTCAAATCTTCTCAGCTGAGATCCATTGGGATCGGTAACACGCGCTCCGGTCAAATGAATCTGCAGCAACTGCGCTCCTTGACAAATCTGAAATCAATTACGCTGGATCCAGGACTGCTCACTTCAGAAAATATTGAGATCCTGAATACACTGCCAGACCTGAAATCACTCTGGATTGCCGACTCTGAGATCAGCCTGGAACAGCTGAATCGCATCAGTCAGTTAAAACACATCACAGATGTGCTTTTTCGGTCTGTTTCCTTTCCAGACCAGGCGATTCAGCAACTGGGCAAGCTGGAACAGATTTCCTCCTTAACAATTCGTCAATCCAGTCTTTCCCGCCAGGCTGTCTCACAACTGCAGGGATCGCTCCCTCACTGTTCTGTCTATTACACACCTGAGAGATGATCCACTTGCGATTGAGAGCGAATTCCTTTCCTGGTTCAGTTAGCAAAACTTCAGCAGACTGGATTCACTGCGCTGATCTTGCCACTTCCGCTCTCTTTCCTTCTGATTTACTCCGGATCTGTGTATAATCCCGCACCGTGCCCGATAACGAAACTGCTGTGACTGAATCTGAAGAGACCTGAGACCACGATGGAAGATCACTGGATATTACGCCGGCGGGAGGATGAAGAAGGCTATCCCCGCAAGACGTTTAACGATCCCGACTCGGAAAACTATGAATCGCAGTTCCTGCGCGATAAAGCCCGGATTATTCACTCGTCCGCGTTCCGTCGACTGCAGTCGAAAACGCAGGTCTTCTCGCTGGGGGACAGCGACTTCTACCGCACCCGCCTGACGCACACCCTCGAAGTCGCGCAGATTGGTGCCAGCATCGCCTCACATCTTCGAGTCTCCACCCCTCAGGATCAGATTTCCACCCTGATTCCCTCTAACAGTCTGATCGAAGCCATCTGCCTGGCCCACGATCTGGGCCACCCACCTTACGGGCACGGCGGTGAATATGCGCTGAATCAATTCATGTATCAACATGGCGGCTTCGAAGGCAATGGGCAGACCCTGCGGATCGTCTGTCGCCTGGGCGAATTTTCGGAGCAGCATGGCCTCGATCTCACCCGCCGCACCCTGCTGGGATTGTTAAAATACCCCGCCACGCATGCCCAGGTTGCGAACTACGATCAGGTTCAGTCGCAGCAGAGCGAGTCCAGTTCGAAACTCGCCCTCTATAAACCGCCCAAGTGCATTCACGACGACGATGCCGACCTGCTCGAGTGGATTATTGAGCCCTTTTCTACTTCCGATCGCGCGGTCCTGACCGAAATCAAACCCAATCCGAAAGGGCACGCGAAAACGATCCGCAAATCCTTCGATACCTCGATCATGGAACTGGCCGACGACATCGCCTACGGTGTGCACGACCTGGAAGACGCGATCGCCATGGGGCTGGTTTCCGAAAAGATCTGGGCAGCCGAAGTCATGTCGCAGCTGCCCACCTTCACCGATGCCAGACTGGCAGACGTCATCACCCGCTACACGGAAAAACTGTTTTCCGGTTCGCACAAACAGCTCAAACACGGCATCAGTAACATCGTGGGGGGACTGATCCGCGACATTGAAATTCGGGACCTCGAGTCAGGCGAGCACGAGCTGATCCGCTATAACGCCTGCCTGAAAACAGACTCGGCTGCGATCCTGAATATTCTCAAAAACTTCGTGTTCAAACACGTCATCAAACAGCGGCAGAATCAGATTCTGGAACTCAAAGGGCAGATGATTGTCGAGAAACTCTTCCAGGCCCTGCTCGATAATCCGGAACGACTGCTCAAGCCGGATGAATTCGAAAGCTATCGGGCATCCGGTTCCCAGCGGATTCTCTCGGACTATGTTTCGGGCATGACCGATGTCTACGCCAGCCGGCTCTACAGTAACCTGTTTCTACCCCAGTCCGGATCGCTGTTTGACCAGCTCTGATCCCGGCTCCAGGTCAGTTGGCCGGTTGAGGCAGGATTTCGAAACGGACCGACTCGATCAGCTCCAGAGGCGTCTTTCGACTCAGAAAGCCGGCGCTTCCCACGTTGCTGTGCATACCCAAAGATGATTTATTGGATGCTCCAGGGAAGGGGGGAGCATCAAATTCCGTACGTTGTCTCAGGTCGACCGAGGCCAGGTACCACCAGCTCACCGTGGTCTGGGATTCCGGATCCTGTTTTGTTGACGGACGTTCCTGGAATCCCCAGCCGTTTTGATTGGAACTGATGCCGGTATAGAGATGCCCACGCTGGCTTTCAAAATGGACGAGCAGGGGACTGAATACCTCAGACGTAAACTTTCGCGCCTGGCCCTGGACGGGGAAAGTAATCGTAGGCAACTGCTGTTCCAGCGGCGCTGTGCGGGCCGGCAGTCGGAGCTGTTCAAAGTAAATCGTCTGAGGTGCTACTTTAGGCAGAATTTCGAAATGATCGATTTCGCTCAAGGGCAGCATGATCCGGGTGGGAGGATAACCCACCTTGCTGGAAGACCAGACGAGATGATCCAGCTTCAGTCTGCGGCCTGATTTGGAAACCACCCACAGTGCACCATCCAGGCGCTCTCCCTGTACCAGATCAATAATCACTTCGGAAGTATTACTTTTATCCTGGGCCTCTCCGAAAAAACCTGTATTGGAACTCCAGCCGGTATGATGACCTGCCTCCAGGTATTTGATTTCCAGTGTCGCTCCCTCAGTCTGCACCGTAGCACCGACCTGAGGGGAAAGCTTAAGGCGGAAATGATTCGACTCATAGTTATACACGCTCAGTACCAGATCGACCGTTTCCGGCAGTGTCTCCCATAATGCGAACAGATGGAACAACCGCTGATCTGACGAGGTGAAGCCGGCACCATACTGAAATGTCTGGAGTGGGAGCTTCGTCTGGGAGTCCAGCACGTCCACTTGTTCCAGATCAAAGTCCGACTCTGCCGGGGCCGTTAATTCAATCAGCGCGTGATCCATATAGGTCGCATTGGACAGGGCCGGCAGCGGCCGAGCAGTCGACTTGAGTGGATGTCCTTTGCCATCTTCATTGATAAAACTGCCATTGGCCTGTCCGCGGGAGATGCTGCCAATCTGGTAATGGTTCGGTCCCAGATCCAGTTGCAGCGTGCGGGTCCCTTCCGCATTCTTGAGCAACTTGCTTTCCGCTGCCGTGCGGGTGAAGTCCCGGGGTCGCGACCAGGTCTTCCAGACCAGCACAGCGGGTAACGTTCCCTCGTGGGACCTGGATTCGAACCAGCCCAGATTCTGGAACTCGGCCTGATAGCCTTCCGGAAAAGACTGGGTCCGCGTCCGAAAGACCGTGTCAAACACGGGCAGTTTCACAGTTCCTTTTGCGTCAGTCTCCAGGCCCACAAAATTCAATACCAGGCTCGGATCCAGACTGTGGTGCTGCACGCGATTGCATTCGATTTCAATCTGGCGAATTTGTATCCCGGCAGCCGGCGTTCCGTTCCCCAGATGATAGGTTTGTGTCAGAACCACCGGGGCATTTTTCAGCGACAGGTTCATCAGGCGTGCCGCCTCTTCAGGATGTCCCTGCAGACGATGCCACGTGCTCAGCAGAAACTGGGCATAAAAGCATTCAGGATACTGTTCCAGAATGGCTTCCAGCTTCTCGCGTGTCTCTGTTTCCGCAAATTCCGGGCGGCCATCATGTGTAAAGAAGTAGGTCTGCGCCAGCTGCTTGCATTCTTCAATGACTGCGGCTTCGCTTTTGTTGAGCTGGAAAGGCAGGTTCCGCCAGCCGCCGATCCCCTCCAGCGTGGTCGGGGTCACCGGTTGTCGATCCGGTTGCATCCCAGGCAGCATAATGCACGCCATCAGGATCACAAGAAACAGAGCCGGGTAACGCAAATGCTCTGCTCGAAACAGAGACGCATCCATCAACCGCCGGATACGTCGCGCGGCCGGATGTTCGCGATGGACGAACCCGAGTACCAGCGGTTCTGCCAGCCGGGTCCGTTGCCTGTCAGCAGCTTCGATCAGTGTTTCACAATACCGTTCCGGCTGGGCCAGTTGCTTTGCCAGCAGCAGATCGTCACAACAGTCTTCGCGCGTCTGTCTGAGTGAGCGACGCAGCCACCACAGGGCCGGGTGAAACCACCAGGCAATGCTCACCAGCGTTTCAAACCAGCCAATCAGCAGATCACGCCGGCGGATATGGGCCAGTTCGTGGGCGATCACAATCGTAAGTTGATCGGGGGCTAATTCTTCTGTCAGCGAACGGGGGAGCACAATCACCGGACGGAAGGCCCCGATGGCAAACGGACCGTCCGTTTCCTCCGAAAGACGCAGGACCGGAGTCTGTTTCAGTCCCAGCAGTCCAGCCACCCGGACCACTTCAGAGAACAGGACACCGCTCTGCTGGATCTCACTCGCCTGCACAATCCGTCGGACACTTCGATAGCGTCGCACGAGCATAATCAGCGTAACGGCACAACCGACTAAATACAGACTCATCCAGAATGGTGACCAGCGGAATCGAGCAGAAGGCATTGTGCTCCTGACAACAGGAGCAGGGGGCGTTGCTGTTTCAGAGTCTGTCTGATCGGAGTGAGACGCTTCCCGTGCTGTAGGTTCCAGATTGCTGTCGTTGGAAAGGGAATCTGTTTCCGAGTTGGTTGTAGTCTCTACGAAGTAACCGGGAGTGGCTCTGACGACTCGCTGATGCATGTCTGAGGATTGTGAAAAGAACCCGGTGGGCAGAGCCAGGAAGGGGGGAGTGGCAAACTTCACCAGCACGATCAGCAGCAGCGCATACCGCAGCGGTGCGCTGATCCAGCGCCGCAGCAGGAACAGCAACACAAAGACCACTCCGGCGACCAGCGCGGCCTGCCAGCCCGCGGCCAGCATGAACGTGCTCCAGGACTCAGCGGCCTGATGGAAGAAGTCGCTCATCATTGGTCTCCCTTTTTTTGCTTCTGTGTCCGCAGCTCGTCCAGCAGTTGTTGCAACTGGGTGATTTCCTCTTCAGTCGGCTTCCGCGTTTCGAAGAACGAAGACATAAACGCCAGCGTGTCGCCGCCGAACACCCCCTGAAACAGGTCGTTCAACAGATGCCGATAAGCCCGCACCGACTCACGGGTCACCCGAAACAGGAAGGCTTTCCCTTTGTCGGCTTTGCGTTTCGTCACCAGCTTGCGGCCCTCTAGCCGCTTGAGCAGCGTCATCACCGACGAAGGTTCCATCTTCCGCACCGGTTCCAGTGCCTGGCAGAGTTCTTTCACCGTGGCCTCACCCAGTTGATTCAAGCAGACCAGGACATCGCGTTCCGCATCCGGGATTTTTTCTTTGGACTGATTCATGTCTCCATTAATAACGACAAATGTCTTTTTGTCAATAAGAAAAACGACATTTGTCAAAAATGAGGGTTACCCCTGAGCAACGCGGGATTTACCGGCCGAATTTAAATGGATCACCACTGGCGGGGATCTGGCTCAGATAGGGATTCCCGTTGCGGATGAACAACCCCTTTCGATTTAGTTTTTCTTCCCCTTTGAGGTAGGTTGCGACCCACTCCTCTTCACTGATATGCGCCTTGCGATGCTCAATTGACAGACTGTCATCCGAGAGAAATTCAGCGATCAACGGATAAAAGTTGGGATAGCGATGATAGCTGTGTTCGCCGTGCTCCAGATCGGGAGCCACGTTCGAGCCGCGGTAATACGTATTCACCGTCAGCAGGCGATCGCCGGGATTCAGGTTGTACGCACGTGCCACGCGGTCGGGAAAGGCCAGCAGGGCCACACAGTCCAGTTCGTCGGTATAGGCGGCGATCACCAGACCGTCCGGCGTCGGCATCACCATCGCCGCCCGACTGTCTCCCAGACGCAGATGCTCTGCCAGCATTCCCTCTGGATGCCGGGTGCGGGCAAAAAGCCGCTTGAAAAAAGGGAGTTCTTTTTTGAACGCTTTTAATTTGGTGCGGCTCAGTGAGATGCCCCCCGGATCGGAAGCGTAGGAGTTATCATCGTGATATTTCGACATGAGATCAGCTGCGCCGTTTCCATTTCAGAAAGAATATGAGTATCGCTGTCTGAATAGTGACAGAATCCATGACTCACTGCAAAGAGAAAGTTTCGGAATTTTCCCGGATGAGCTTACTGGAATACCGACAGTGGAGAGCGTTCTTGAGCCTGCAGGCAGATATCTTTCCTTCACTTTCTCCCCAATTCCCCCACGCGGAATTTGCCGACGATCTGCTTTTTCGTATCATAGGGGCTGTCAAGTGGTGAAGTTGGACGTGTCCCCTGAGGAGAATCAGCAGCATGCAGTTGTCAAAAGAGAGAATCATCACACTCCTGGTTCTGGTCGCCAACGGAATACTGGGAGCAACGATGGGCAAGTTTTCGGACAACAGACTCTGGGAGGCAACATTCGCGGTGCTGATGTCTCTGCCTGGCCTGGTCGTGATCTGGAATAAGGAAAGGCTGTCGGTGACCGGCCTCACCCGCGGTCTGCGGCGTGATTCGCCCCCCTCGCTGCTGGATCTGATCGGCTGGTTCCTCCTGCTCGTCATGCCGATCCTGTATGTGTATCAACTCAGCAGGATGTGAGCCTTCCGCCGGAAATCTCGATTCTGCTCTGGATTCGCGCCCTCTGCGTGAGCTATCCTGAAGCAGAGAGGGGGAGCAGCCCATGGAATCATCAATCTCATCCAAACGCAGATGTGTGAAGTATATGTCACGTCTCATACTGGGGTGTGCGCTATTACTGGTGTTGTATGTGATCAGCCTGGGGCCTGCGCTGGCCTTTTGTCGCCGGCCCGTCTGGCCGGGTTTTGGAATGAAACATGTTCCGCACCCCGACAATGTCTGGATCGATCGCCTCTATGCTCCCCTGTATGACTTTCGTGAGCCCTTTGTTTGTATGCCTGAGTTTGCGGACGCCTCCCCACTGAAACAGGAGATGATGCTCGCACTGCGGAGTTATGTCGAACATTGTCAGAGTCTCAAATATTCACTCAAGAAATACTGTCCTGCGCGGCTCAAGTTGATGGTTCCCGGTTTTCTTCCTCCAGCCATGTCTCAACCAGCCAGGCAAGCAGTCTGGTGAATTCCTTGTTCGGATTGCAGTTGAGCCCCGACAGTTCGGTCGCTTTCACGACGCCCCAGGCCGTCTCCCACCCGCTGGATTCCTGCGCGGGAGCAATCACCTCCGATCGCCGCTGATTCGTCAGCTTGTCGATCCGTTGCAGGCAGAGTGCTGCGAATTTCGCCTCGATCTCTGGTGGAAAGTCAGATTCTTTGAAGCTGTTCTCCAGGATCTGTTGCGCATCATAAAACCGGTCTAACAGGGATTCAAAGATGCGATGCAGCCTGCGGGGCGTCCCGGGATAGATTGCTCGAATCGCTTCCAGCGCTACTGTGCGCACGCGACGGTCGCCATCGTAGCGCCTGCGGATTAAAGCGGGGAGCGCGGCGATCGCAGCAGGACCGCAGGTTCTCAACGTATTCGCAGCGGAGAGACGGACACGCCAGTGCGAATCCGTCAGCGTTTCAGTCAGACAGGCGACATTAAAGCAGGCCAGGTCCGGAAATCGGGCCAGTGCTGTCGCAGCACGCGTGCGCACCGTGTGTCGGGAATGTTTCAAGGCGGCACGCAGCGCGTCCAGTGTCTGGCGATGTCGATCGAGCGTGTAGGCTAAAGATCGGAGTGCGGCATCACGCACGATTTCGTTTTTGTCAAACAGGACCCGTTCCAGGAGCGCCTGATGCACCGATTCCTGACTGACATGCGCTTCCAGGGCCAGCGCTGCGGATTCCCGTGTAATCCAGAGGCGGTCATTGAGAACAGCCAGTAACCCGGGGACCAGTTCGTTTCCGTTCAACGACAGGAGATCGCAGAGATATGCTGCGCGGCGTCTGGTTTCAGGCAAATCGGATTTGAGGGCCTCGCAGATGACCGCAGCTTCCGCATTGCCGCAGGGGAGAGCTACCAGACATTCCGACGCCCGATGACTGCTCAAAAAATCCGGATCTGTCAGCGCGACCTGCAATATCTGCAGGCGGTGTTCGAAACTGGTATCTGGGTCTGGCTGGGAATCAGTCATTCTGGTCAGTCTCCCCTGAACCTGTCTGCAGGATAAAGTGTCAGCTGAAAATGGTATGAGTCGCACATTATAGTGAGAGGCGAACCGCAGAAAAAGTTCGCGATTGTGACGCCGAAAACGAAATTGAAGAGACGGTTTACCAGACTCAGTCAGCTGGTTACATTGGATCTGCTCCGGTGGTCTAAGATAATAAGATCCGCAATGCAAATGCGGGATGCGGGTGTGAATCCCGCCCGGGGCAATTTGTTTTGGTTCGAGATGTGAGTCAATGAGACGTTCATAATATTCAGGAGCCATCTCAATCTTTTATGCTCCGGTGGTCTAAGATCATAAGATGCACAGCTGTCAACTGCGGGATGCAGGTGTAAGTCCTGCCCGGGGCAACCTTAAATCATCGTATGCCTGGATGGTGGCCCGTTCCGGTTCGCGGTTTCAGCGAGTGAGGTCTGTCAGATGGAAGATCAGCAGCAGTTCATGGAGCAGCAGAGCCTGTCGTTGAGTCAGGTCAGTGAGGAAGAACTGTTGCACTGTGCCCGGATCTTGCAGTTGCTGTCGGGGCAACCGGAGTGCTGTCTGAATTCAGCAACGGCTTCTGAAAAAGTCTGGAAGCAGGCCGCCTTACTGACCAAACGTGTCAAAAATATCCAGAAACAGGCTGGTCGCAATCGTGACCGGCAGCTGATCGAACAGGCTGGGATTCGGGGAAAACGCAAAACGAAAACCGACGGCCGCTATCTGTATTCAGATGACGCGACCCCTGTCGGCCCCCCGGAAACATCGCTGCATCACTCCCGTCGCTGTTATATCTGTAAGCGGTCGTATCAGCAGCTGCATCCCTTCTACGATCTGATGTGTGCCTTCTGTGGTCAGGAAAATTATCAGAAACGCACTCAGACCGCCGACCTGGCTGGCAGGATCGCGGTGGTCACCGGGGGACGCGTTAAGATCGGCTTTCAGATCGCCCTGAAACTGTTGCGCAGCGGAGCCCGCGTCCTGGTGACGAGTCGCTTTCCCTGTGATGCCGCACGTCGCTATGCTGCCGAAACAGATTTCGAGGAGTGGCACGATCGTTTACAGGTCTTCGGCAGCGATTTTCGCAGTCTGCAGAGTGTGAATCAGTTATGCGATGACCTGCAGGCCAGTTGTTCTCACCTGGATATTCTGATTAATAACGCTTCCCAGACCATCAGGCGCCCCGCCGCCTATTATCGTCATTTACTGGACGGGGAGTCTGCTCCCGGTCGACTCGCTCAATCTGCCCGGCGGTTGATTTATCGAGAAGGACAAACGCAGAATTCAGCGCTCGACGCGCAGACACTGAGTCGCTTCCCGGAAGAACTCGCGCTCTCTGCCATGCTGTCACAGACAACGGTTCTGCCCGAAGATGCCGAGGATAATCAGCGGGCGTTTCCGCCGGGACTCCTCGATTCTGACAGTCAGCAGGTAGACCTGCGGGAGGCCAACAGCTGGATCCAGGAACTGGGCGATGTCTCTCTGCCTGAACTGCTCGAAGTGCATGCGGTGAACTCGCTGGTCCCCTTTCTCCTCATCCAGAAAATGGAACCGTTATTGTTAAACAGCCCGCACGAGGATCGCTATATCGTGAATGTCTCGGCCATGGAGGGGCAGCTGAATACGGATGCCAAAACCGGATATCACCCGCACACCAATATGGCCAAATCGGGCATGAATATGGTGACCCGAACCAGTGGCGAACGTTTCGCCGGTCGGGGCATTTATATGAACAGCGTCGATACCGGCTGGGTGACGAATGAGTTTCCCCATCAGAAAACAGCCCGGATGCAACAGAATGGATTTCAACCACCCCTGGACGAAATTGACGGTGCCGCCCGTGTCTGTGATCCGGTGTTTGTGGGCATCAACGAGCGGCACTATGTGTATGGGAAATTTCTCAAAGACTATCGGGAAACCAGCTGGTAAAGGAACGGGACTCCCATGAAAGAACGCGTTGTCTATTGTCCGGTCGGAAATGAGTTCACGCCCTGTGATCCGGCAGAAGTGCAGCCGATTGTCGCGCATCTCAAAGAGAATCAACCGGTCGCAGAGCAGCTCGTCTTCACGCGCGGCAGCCATCTCCCCGATGGGCGCGTCGATCTCTGTAAACAGTGCGTCGGACCGGAGGGAACCAGGCTGGTCGCGGATGCAGTGAGGGAGAATGCGCACACGCGTCATCTGCTCATGGGGGCCAATGGCATGGGCAATGCCGGCGCACAGGCGCTGGCAGAGTTGATCCGCGAACATGAATCGCTGCAGACGATCTATCTGGGCTGTAACCGAATCGATGAGACGGGCACAGCTGCGCTCGCGCAGGCGATCTCAGACAGTCCTTCTGTTCGGGCGCTCTGGCTCAAACGCAATCCGATTGGCACTGCAGGAGCCCGGCAAATCGCGGAGATGCTCAAACGCAATCCCCGGCTGCGGACACTGGATCTGGTGCATACGAAGCTGGGCAGCGCAGGAGTTCGGCTGATTTCCCGGACTCTTACTTCTTATGAAACGGCTGTCAGGCTGCTCTATCTGGGCGGCAATGAAATCCAGGCAGAGGACGCAGACGTCCTGGCGGAACTGGTTCAGCAGAATCAGCGGTTGAGTGGACTCTATCTGAGCGTCAACCAGCTCGGGGATGCGGGAGCCGTGACCCTCGCGGACGGACTCCGCTCCAACCAGGGATTGCGTTCGTTGAGTCTGGCCAGTAATCGAATCGGACCAGAGGGAACAGAAGCATTGGCTGCGGCGCTGGAGTCTCACCCCGGCTTAATCGAACTGGATCTGGGCTATGATCGCTCCACCAGGGTCCTGGGAGAAGAGTCGAACAACCTGGGGGATGCGGGAGCTGCCCAGATCGCCCGTCTGATTCAGATCAACCGACGGTTACGCTCGGTCGATTTAACCCGCAATCAGATTACCGATCGCGGGGCTCGTCTGCTGATTGCAGCCCTGGAACAGAATCCTGCGCTGATCAATCTCAGAATCGGCAAGGGGATGAGTTCAGCACTCCGGAGTCGACTGCATGAACTGCTCGAACGCAACCGGAGACAACAACCGGATCAGCCGGAAGTCGACGAAGACATCCGTGCCATTCGCAGCATTTATCGCACTCTCAAAAAGTAGAATCTTCCGCCGGTTTTATTGTGACTTCTACTCCGGTCGGCACAGCGACGGGGGAATTTCAGCTGGTAATGCTGTACATGTCTGAGTGTGCAGATTATCATCAGAGATGGCTGAAAAGCAGAGACAGGAATTGTCTCTCGCTTTTCTATCTCACACTCACAATTTCACCATTCCAAATTGAATCAAGGCGCTCATCATGCCATATCAACGTTTTCTGCTCACACTGGTTTGTCTGCTGGCTCCCCTCTCAGCTTTCGCAGGGGCTCCCGAAGCCATTTCCGGAGACGATTATCATAAGACACTGGCTTCGGACGATTTCTCCGAGTCGAAACTCGGTAAGCAATGGAGACTCTATAAAGGTTCGTCAGTCGTCAAAGACGGCGTGCTGCAGGGCATCGAACTCGAAGGGGGCGGACATGCGGCCGTCCATCAGTTGAAGACCGAACCTTACAGCGATGTGGAACTCACCGTCGATCTCAAGTTCGCCGGTTCCCCTTCGACGAACCTGACCTTCAACCAGCACAAATTCAAAGGCTCACACGCGGGCCATCTCTGTCGCGTCGTGGTC
Organism: Gimesia panareensis; assembly: GCF_007748155.1. Taxonomy (GTDB): domain Bacteria; phylum Planctomycetota; class Planctomycetia; order Planctomycetales; family Planctomycetaceae; genus Gimesia; species Gimesia panareensis. The sequence goes on along the minus strand of NZ_CP037421.1, from coordinate 4,937,735 downwards.
TCTCCCACGAAAGTCACACTGCGTGACGGCAAGACGGGCGTGTTCAATAACGAGATCTTCAAAAAGCGACAGGCCAAAGAAAAGCTCACCGAAGAAGAACAGGCTCTGCTGAAACGGACCCAGGCCGTCTTTCCGGTCAAGCTGGAAAAAGGCAAATGGTACACGGTCACCGTGCGTATTAAAGGAGACCTGATGCAGGCCTTCATCGACGGCAAACTGATCGGCTCGCTCCGCTCTCCGGGCATCGCCCACCCCACCAAAGACATGATCGGCCTGGTCACACCCAAGCAGTCGATCTATTACGACAACGTCAAAGTGCGTGTGCCGTAATCTGTGTCAAAAGGAGAGAGGCCGTCCATGTCCACCGATTTCGTAACCGTCGCCACGTTAAACACCCCTACCGAAGCCAGCCTGGTACGCAACCAACTGGAGGCGGAGGGGATTCGTGTGTTTCTCTCCGATGAAGAAGCGGTCGGCATGGCCTGGTATCTGGGGAATGCAATCGGCGGAATTAAGGTGCAGGTGGCTGCCGAAAATGCCGATCGTGCTTTTGAACTGCTTGATGAACACGATCCGGTGACCATCAGCGAGGAAGACTGGAAGACCGTCGAAGGCTTCGAGAACGACTGGGACGAGGATGAAGAGGACACAGACGCAGCCCAGGACACCGCTGAGGAATCAGCGCCTGAGCGAGACCTGGACCAGGAGGTCAATCGCGCTTTTAAAGCCGCCGTCCTGGGCATCATTTTTTTTCCGATCCAGGTCTATTCGTTTTTCCTGTTGCTCGACATCCTCTTCTCCGGCCATTCGCTGACACCGGTGCAGCAGAAAAAAGTAAAAATCGGTTTGCTGCTGAATACGTTCATCCTGTTCTGTGCGTACATTCTGCTGTCGCGACTCTGAATTCATTCACAGTGGTGTTGTTCAGCTTCCCATTCCTGAATCGCTTCATCTTTAATTTTTCGGCGTGCTTCCCGGCAGTGCACCGTAGCGCTGTTATACATTTTAAGATGTAGTTCACAACAGAGCAAAAACAGGCAGAATCCTCCAATTACTTTGACGAATTCAGGAAGGCCTGACTTCAGGAGAATCACAAGCCCGATCAGTCCAGCACTTCCCCAGGCCGCGAGCAGGTAAGTAAAAACTCGAAAATCCTCACGTGCCCAGATTCGTTCCTGAATCTCACCTCGTTTGGGAGTACTGTACCGCAGGAAGAGCCACCAGCCGATTGTAAATGCCGGGAGTATCAGGTAACCATAGCGATTCTGATGCCATGAAATCAATATGACAGTCGACGTCAATAAGGTATTCAGGGGAATTCCAATCCAGTCATAACGTCGGCGGGTGATCAGAATCTCACCCGAGCCCGGAGCACGGAGTTTCGTCTCAGGTTGTTGAAGCAGTTGCAGTCGTTCCTCAAGTGGGATCGCGATTTGGTGACAGAAACGGTTCCAGTGTTTTTGAGCGGTTTCAGTGAGTTCTTGATGAAAAAAGCGAATCAGCCAGAGCCGATCCTGTAGATGAAAATACTTGAGATGAATCAGAATACGATTGGTGCGGGGATTAAGAAAAAGTTCGGAGTCGGTTCTCCACCTGGCTTCCGTCACCTCTGCAAGGTTGATCTTTTGACGCTGAAAGACCCCCTGCAGAATCATCGTTCTATCGTGGAGAGTGAGCGAAACATTTCGATAGACCAGAATCCCCCACAGGGCAGTCAATGCAGGTATCAATCCAAAAACTACCACACACAAAAAGCCCAAAATTTGCGCATCGAAGGAGTCCTCCAGACCGATCAGAATTCCAAGCCCCAGGAAGCTGAACGGGCAAAAAATCAACGACCACAACTGCCCGTTCCGATATTGTTTCGAAGGCCGGAAAACCAGGGATTCATTGTCAGAGTCCGGTAAAGCATCAGGAAGATCGATCATGATGCAGCACCTTCCTGGTTGTGGGGAGCCAGTTCAGCAGAACCGGCGTCCCATTCCTGCACTGCTGTTTTTGCTTTTTCCATATCTCGCTGGTGCTGTCTTCGTTCAAACTGGAAGAATTTGCCATAGAGGCCTGCGATCCAGATCACAGTAATTGGCCAACCTGCACCGAGATTACCTGGAGTTGGTATCAACGCCAGACGGAACAGAAGATAAATCATGACCCACGCCACTGACCAGAGGGCCAGGAAACGGGATAATCCAGTGAAGTCTTGATGCTCGTTCAGGGGAATAGAAACCCCTTCCCTGGGGACTGTGTAACGCACAAACCAGCAGCACAAAGGAAAGAGGGGCAGCAGCAGGTATTTCGGTTCTTGAAGGTGCCAGGCCGTCAATATGCCTGTCAGAGCCGTGATCAGAGTCATAATGATAATTAATCGGTCCCAGCGCCGGCGTGTATGCAGAAAAGCATCAGAGTTCGGTGGAACAGGAGTTTTATGATCGCCTGTTTTGAGAGGTAAGGCAATCTTCAGACAGAACAGGGGCCAGTTCTCCTGGTAGTGTTCTGGAAAATGAGCGTGAAAACAGTGAATCAGCCAGAGTTGGTCTTCTTTATCGTAGTTGTGAAGATTGATCGTACCGATTGTGTTGGCGGTCCTGATTTGAATCTGGCTGTGGGCTCCCGGTTTCCATCTGACGACTTCAATCTCTGACAGTTTCATTTCTCGTCTGGTAAAAACGCCCTGCAGGATAAGCTTCCCCCGTTGGAAAGTGATAGAGACGTACTTCCAGACAAGGATACCCCAGATTGAAATGGCAGCCGTCAGCAACCAGCAGCCTCCTGCCAGCAACCACAGACGAACTCTGCTTTGGGCGCATTCCCCCAGCGTTATCAAAAATCCAAAACCGAAAAAGATAACCGTGAAAAAAATCAGATTGAGAATTCCCTCGGTTCGAACCGTTTTTGGTGGTTGGATGACCTGGTCGATTTGGCTCAGGCCGGATAGGTTATGGATGTCTTCGGGGCGCTCTATCATCCTGCATGACCCTCTGCATTGCGGATTCGATCATACGCTGTTTCGACTTCCCACTCACGCATCGCCTGTTCCGCTTTGATTAAGTCAAGCTGCTTTCGTCTTTTTTCTGTTCGCATGATAACCGGAATCACTGCAGGAACAAGTGCGACGATCAATACCAGCATCCAGGTATTTTTTAACGACGTTATCATGTCCAGTCGCTGGATGATGATAAAGCCAAGCAGGAGGACACTCCAAAAACCCAGCAGCAGAAATGTTTCTCTGTGATCCCGCTCTACGAGAAGTCGTTTCTGAATCTGTCCTTCTCGTGGAGTCCCTTTTCTCAGGAGAAACCAGAACATGACTAAGGGGAGTGGCAGGACAAGCAGGGCAAAGTTGTGTTGTAAGATTCCCATCAGGATTGCTGCGACAACAGAAACAAGAATTACCGGGATGGCAAAGCGATCATAACGCTGACGTGTAATCAGAATTTCATCCGGACCCGGCGGTGGTACCACCGTGTGTTTCTTTTTCCTTAACCGGCTGGCTGCATGCAGGCAGTACAACGGCCAGTTCTCCTGAATCGCTTCAGGAAAGATCTGACGAAAAAAACGGATCAGCCAGACCTGGTCTTCAGGGCTGAAATGACTCACAGTGAGAGAGGCCGTTTCGCAGGGAGTCGTATAAACGCGTAAACCCATGGGGAAAATACGCCAGCTCACTTTCTGCACGTCCGCGAGATCGACGACTTTACGAGAAAATATTCCTTGAACGGTAATGGTTCCCGGCTCAATCGTAAGTGAAACGGTTCGGTATTTCAGCAGCATCCAACACGAGAGACTCGCAGGAACACTCCATAACATAATAAAAAACAGAGAAATCCAATTTCGGAATTCCGGCAGAGCCGCCATTCTCATTAGAACAGTAAAAGAAAGAAACAACAACGTGAAAAAAGCCAGTGACAGCAACCCTCCATCTCGATAATCCCGGGGAGGCCGAAAGACCCTGCACGCGCCCTCTGTCCCGACACCTGCAACCATCTTGGAATTTCTCACATCCACGGGGCCCACACACTTCTGTTGAGAGGATCTGCCGCTTAATCTGTACTGCTGATAACGTACGCCGACTGTTGCCGGTTCAAAAACATTGCCTGAAAATTGAGAAACCATGTATCACTTCCGGAAACCGGATCCCGCTCAGATTGCCGACTTTATCAAAGTGCAGTCACAGCAGGACTTTACTTATTCGCAGGTGGAAGCCACCCGCGACCAGTCCCCTCCTGCCGGTTTTCGTGTCGATCACAATCGCATCCGCCTGGGGCAGGGGGCAGCGGTATATGAACAGGCAAAACAGGCCCTGGCAGACTGGCAACATTACCGCTTTGACTGGCTGCACCTGCAGCGCCCCGACGCACCGCCGGTCGCGGGACAGACGGTCGCCGCGCTGGCGCAGGTCTTCGGCTTCTGGGTGCTGAATGCCTGCCGCGTGGTTTATGTGCTCGAAGAATCAGAGCCCTTTCCCCGCTTCGCCTTCGCCTATGGCACGTTGCCCGCCCATGCCGAGTGTGGGGAAGAACGCTTCCAGGTCGAGTGGCATCCCGACGATGATTCCGTCTGGTACGATCTTTACGCCTTCTCCCGGCCAAATACGCTGCTGGCAAAGATTGCCTTCCCCTACGTTCGCAGCAAACAGAAACAGTTCGCCCGCGAATCCCTGCGGGCGATGCAGCGGGCGGTTGCGAAAAATACGAATTAAAAGCGGCATGCGGCAGTGGAACTGGTAAACTGGTTTCCGTAATGGAATCAGGTCTTGTAAAGATCAAACCAACGTAAGCAGAGGAACAGAATTTGAATCAACCGCAGACATTACCAGTGCACACGCCGGTTCTCATCGTCGGAGCTGGTCCCACCGGACTCTCACTGGCCATCGAGCTGGTGCGGCGGAACATCGACTGCCTGCTCATCGACCGCAATCCTGAACCGCTCCCCTTCGACCGGGCCACCGTGATTCACAGCCGCTCGCTGGAATGTTTCGAGACCATGGGCACGATCGACGCATTTCTCGCACGTGGCCACATCATGCGGGGCTTCAATATCTTCGCCCTCGGCAAGGTCGTCGCACAGACCAGCTTTGACAGTCTCGAATGTCGGCACCCTTACGACTTGAACCTCTCTGAGAATGAAACCGAAGAAATCCTCACCGCCCGTCTGGAAAGCCTGGGCAGCCAGGTCTCCCGGGGCTGGTCGCTGGAGGGACTCAACCATACCGCTGCGGGAGTCACCGCTTCTCTCAAATCTGCCGCGGGCGTGGAAACAACCGTTTCGGCCGACTGGCTGGTTGGCACCGATGGCATTCACAGCCGGGTCCGTGAAGCGATCGGCATCCAGGTCACCGGTCATCAATACCCGGCCCGCTGGGGTGTGGTCGATGGCTATCTGCCCGGCTGGCAGCACGAACCGGACCGTGCCGCCATTCAGATCGAAGCCCCCGCCCTCAATCCGGTTCCCCTGCCTGCCGAACGCTGGCGGATTTACTTCCGGGTTTACGACGAAACCGATCCGGAAAATCTGCTGGAACATATCAATACAGGGTTGGCTTCTATCTCCCCGGGAACCTGTCTGCAGGATCCGGATCAGCCAATGCTCTATCACACCTTTCGCCAGTTGAGTGCTCATTATCGTTCCGGCCGGGTGCTCCTCGCGGGAGATGCCGCGCACGCCTGCAGCCCCATTGAGGGACATGGCATGAATACCGGCATCCAGGACGCCTTCAACCTGGGCTGGAAACTGGCGCACGTCGTCCAGGAAGACGCCGGCGACGGTCTGCTGGACAGTTACGAACTCGAACGCCGCCCGATTGCCGATGCGGTCGGTGCCTCGGGTGACGTCGCCGAAGAGTTACGCACCATCCCCGACGAACCAGCAGCCGTCGAACGGGTCAAACGCGCCTTGTGTGCCATGCTGCTCTCCGCCCGGGGACAACAGCAGGCAGCCCAGGCGGAAACCGAGATCGCATTTCACTACCGCGACAGCCCTCTGGTCCGCGGCTTTCATGCCGACGGGACAACCGCGCAACAGAACTGGCTCGGTCCTCGACCGGGTGACTGTCTGCCGGAAGCCGGCCCGCTGTTCAATCCTCAGACCGGCGCGACACTCACGCTGTTTGAACTCATGCGCACGACCGGTCATCTGCTCCTCTGGCTGGCCACGGAGGAAACAGATGCACCGAATATCGCTGAGATCGAATCCGTTCTGCAACCCGGCGATACCTGCTATCTCATTTCCACAACACCGCCGGAAAGACTCGAACAGACTCCCTCTGCCCAGGTCAGCTGGTTGATCGATGAAACAGGCAGCGTGCACGCCAAACTGGGCGTCATCGATCCCACGCTGTTCCTGGTCCGCCCCGATGGCCATATCGCACTCCGCAGCGAACCCCCTGATCTCAATCAGGTGTCCGCATATTATGATTTGTTAAAGAAATGATTCACTCGTAATAATGCAGGCTTTTTGTCAAAGCGCCAGAGGTGACTTTTCGGCTGCGGTACGCTACTTTGGAACTCTCGTCAACTTTCATTCGCTCCCCACTGAGGAAGACCTCCAATGTCATCTAAGATACCTTTTCTGGGAATCCTGCTGCTGTTAATGATCGGTTCGCCCGTCCTGGGACAGGATCTGCAACCGGAACCCGATGACCAGGCCGCGGGGCCGGTCACCTTCTATGTAATGGGAGATGTTCCCTACAAGCCGGTCGAAGATATACAGCTGCCACAGCAGATTGCAGAGATTCCCGACGATGCCGCGTTTGTCGTGCATCTCGGCGATATCAAGACCGGCAAAACTCCCTGCGACGAGGCTGTCTACAAAAAAGTGTTTGGCATGCTCAGGGAATCAAAGCAGCCGGTGTTTATCATTCCCGGTGACAATGAGTGGAACGACTGCAGCAATCCGGAACAGGCCTGGCAGTTATGGGAAAAGTACTTCATGCGGTTCGATCGTCGCTGGCAGCACACTCTGCCGGTTTTCCGGCAGCTTGAACGGGAAGAAAACTTTTCGTTTGTGAAAGGGAACGTGTTGTTCATCGGCTTAAACCTCGTCGGCGGTCGCGTGCAGGATGCTGCTGAATGGAAACAGCGCCACGCAGATGACCTGGCATGGGTTCGACACAATCTGCGCCGCTTTGGTCAGGAAGTTAACAGTCTGGTTCTCTTCGGGCACGCGAAGCCGGCCAAAAACCACGACGACTTTTTCGAGCCCTTCACCCAAGATGCCCTGAAGTTCCAGAAGCCGATCCTCTACATCCACGGCGATGGACACGTCTGGATTTATGATCGACCTTATGAAACCAAAAATATCTTGCGTGTGCAGGTCGACCAGGGGGGGATCGCTCCGCCCCTTAAGGTGACCGTAACTCCGGACAAAACCAATCCGTTTCAGTTTGACCGGCGGAACGGGAAGCCGGCTAAATAACGGTCGCGGGGATATCGGCAGAAGTTTTATACGCGACACTGCCCGGCAAAACTCGACGCGAACATCCCGCATCGCAGATTTCTCAAGATAATTTGACATTCTCTGCAGAAACTTGAATATCGCACGCCGTGAATTCTGTCTAAGAAGAGCTGAGATTGCAGAATTTTCTCAGATAATAGAATTCACATATATTCTAAGTCATTACTCTGAAACTGTTCCTGTGAATTGCAGTTAACAGTTTCAGAAAAAGAGATGAAGAGTGTTTGACTATCGCAAATATCGTCATATTATACGCATGTATAATTTGTGTTGCCCGTCAAATCATCGGGGAGTTTTCTCTCTCACATATATTTTTCTGATCCGGGACAGATTCAGTCCCGTTATTTCAAGATCGAAGAGTCGCAGACGAATTCATACATAGCAAAATACCGCTTTTGAATAGCAGTATTGAAGTGGGGCCGTGCAACAGGACATGGCAAGACGGCCTCTGAAACAATTCTCTTTCGCTATCGGAGGACAGCGATGCACGGTACTCATTCTTCTCTCTGGATGTGGCGGTCAGCCGTTCTGGGTTGTGGTTTTACCCTGGTTGTGATCACCTCAGTTCACTCTACTGATCCCAAACTTCAAATTCGGGAATCAAAGCCCAATGTGACCCCCCTGGAGCAACCTGCAATCTCATCACCTCTGATCGAGGGACTCAAAAAAAAGACCGAAGCGGTTAAAGTTCCCGAGGGAACTCACGAACAGATCGCTGTCATTGAAGTCGGCAGCAAACTGCTGCCCGGCATGCGGATCAATTCATTCTGTCTCGACAGGGAGGGGCAATTGCTGGCCGCTTGTGGCAGTGGTCCTGGAGAAATCCGCGTCTTTGATCCGGATGGAAAATTACTGGAGACCTGGAAAGTTCCCATTGGACCGGAGGCCATCAATGTCGATGAAGACGGATCTATTTACGTCGCCGGCAGCGGTAAACTACTCAAGCTGGACAGCCATGGCAAAATTCTTGTCACTAAAGAAGCCCCGCATGCCAAAGCGGTTAAAGCCAGTAATGCGAAACTCCGCGAGCAGGTCGTTCAGCAGATGAAGTCCCGGTCCAGCGCGGTTTCCAGCATGATTCCCCGTCTGGAAAACATGATCAAACAGCTCAAAGACAAAGATAAAAAGCTGACCGAACAGGACCAGAAACGGATTGTCTCTTACGAGCGGATCCTCAAACAATACAAACTGATGGCCAAGGCGGAGGAAAAGCAAAAAGAGCCGACCGACGCCCAGATTGATGCGCAGGTGGCAGCGATGTCCAAACGAAAAATGCGTGTCTCCTCCCTGTCTGCCAACGAAAAAGAAATTTTCATCGCCTGCTCCGCCATCAAAGGCTACGGATACGATGTCTGGCGGATGGATAAAGATTTCAGCAATCCGAGTGTGGTCGTCACAGGACTCCGCGGTTGTTGTGGCCAGATGGACGTCCAGTGTTGTGAAGACGGCATCTTCGTCGCGGAAAACTCCCGGCACCGGGTCAATCATTATGACCGCACCGGCAAACTGCTCAAGCATTGGGGGAAACGTGATCGTAATGGCGTGGAAGGCTTCGGCAGCTGTTGTAATCCGATGAATGTCGCTGTCGGGAAAGAAGGGGAAGTCTATACTGCGGAATCAAACCTGGGGTACATCAAACGCTATTCCACCGACGGAAAATACCTCGGCTTTGTCGGCAAAGTCAAACTGGTTCCCGGTTGCAAAAATGTGTCGATCATGGTCTCACCCGATGGGGATCGAGTCTACATGATGGATCTCACCCGCAATCACATCATCGTCATGGCCCGCAAACCGACAGCCACGACGGAGACCTCTCAGAAAAAAAGCTGAAGCGGAACGGCACATACTGAGCATCTCTCTTTTGGTATCGGTTCCCGCTTGTTACTTGTCTGAATGAGGAGCGAATAGTGACTTTGAAACAGATCTCGTATTCCCTGTGCTGCCTGATGTGTTGTCTGGCTTTCAGTGCCTTACCTGCCTGGTCCAAAGAAAAGTCAGCAGATCAGAAAGACAGCCCGCAATCCCTGACATTGATTGTCATGGATCCTCTGGCAGCGCCCCTTTCGTGTCCCTGTGTGAAAGGCTATGCTCAGCGCAAATATGAAAAGCTGGGGGAATACCTGGAAACGCAACTGGGACGAAAAGTCGAGGTTAAATTCTCAGAAGCACTGGCCAAGGTACTGCCCAAAAACGGGAATGACCAGGCCTGCCTGATCATCGGGAAAGAATCCGTCATTCTCGCTGATGCAGACGCGCTGAAACTGAAAGTGCACCCGGTCGCCCGACTCTCTGATCTGAAAGGGGAGACGACCCAGACCGGACTGATTGTCGTCCCTGCCGGGGATCCTGCTCAAACAGCCAAAGACCTGCAGGGCTACCGCATCTTCTTCGGGCCGTCTGAGTGTGCAGAGAAGCATCAGGCAGCCATGTCGATTCTGAAAAATGCCCATGTCCAGATCCCCCAAAAGCTGGACATCAGCCAGGCCTGCAGTGATGGGGCCTGCAAAATTCTGGAATTTGACAAAGACGTGCGCGCCGCGGCCGTCATCTCCAGCTATGCCAAACCGCTCCTGCAGGGGTGTGGCACCATCAAAAAAGGGGATCTGCGTGTCGTTGCGGAAACAAAGCCGGTTCCCTTCATCTCAGCTTTTACGGGCGGAAACGTGAATGCTGCAGAACAGAAGCAGATCACTGCTGCACTCATGAATGTGGTCACACACCCCGAACTCTGTGAGTCGTTGGAATCATTGCTGGGATTTGTTCTCTTCGAACAGGAAACACCAGGGGCACAGCCCGGCAAGGAGACCACGAAAAAAAAAATAGCTGATCCGCAGACAGAGCAGTCCACGTCAGTCTGGCCCGGCTGGCCCGGCTGGCGGGGCCCGCTCCGGAATGGCACTGTCGCGCAACTGCCAGCGTCATTGCCCGCGACTGCCAAACGGGTCTGGGATTTTAAACTGGCCTATTCCGGTCTGGGGGGAATCGCTGCCACCAAAGATCGGGTGATCTTTGGAGACCGCGGACTGGACAACCAGACTGATATCTTTCGCTGTCTCTCCGCCAGCGATGGAAAAGTGCAGTGGGTGCTGGAATATCTGGCCCCGGGGGAACTGGATTACGGCACCTCGCCCCGGACCACCCCCTTGATCTATGGCGACCTGGTCATTCTGCTCGGCGCATTCGGCGATCTGCACTGTGTGGAAATCGCCACGGGAAATATGGTCTGGAAAAAAAATATCTATCGCGATTTCGGCGTGAATCCCAGGCCCACCTGGGGCGCCTGTTCCTCACCCTTGATTGTCGATCACCGCTTGATTGTCAATCCGGGAGCCAAAACCGCTTCGGTGGTCGCTCTTGACCCACAGACCGGCAAAACGCTATGGCAGACCCCGGGACCGGAAGCCGCTTATGGCTCCTTCATCGCGGGGAAATTCGGCGGCCGCCTACAGATCGTAGGCCACGATGCCGTTTCTCTGGGAGGCTGGGACGTCAAAACCGGTCAGCGGTTATGGACGGTCGTTCCCAAATATACCGGGGACTTTAATGTACCCACACCCCTGGCGCTCAACGGACAACTGCTGATCTCAACAGAAAATAACGGAACCCGTCTCTATGATTTCCAATCTGATGGCATGATCGTTCCCACGCCGGTGGCCCTCAATGAAGATCTGAATCCTGACATGAGTTCATCGGTCCGAATCGGCGATCAGATTTATTGTGTCTGGTACGACATGTATTGTCTGAACTGGAAAGACGGATTGAAAACGGCCTGGAACGCCACAGATAAAGCGTTCGGCGATTATGCGGCAATCGTTTCCGACTCCCGGCGGATTCTCGTGATCGGCAAGGGGGGCCGACTGGTCCTGGTGGACGGCAATCCGCAACAGTTCAAAGTGAACTCACGGCTGGATCTCTTTCCTGATCCGGGCAACGAAAACATCTTCTCCCACTGCGCCCTCGTGGGTAACCGCCTCTACCTCCGCGGCGAAAGCGAGCTGATCTGCGTCGATTTGGCAGCACGTTAACAGATTGAGTCTCTCTGCTCATAACACCCAGTGCTGGCAAGGCACTTAATTCGATTCAGGAACCCTGTTAATCGTCCAGTAAATCTCTTCCTGGAACGGCTCTCCAGCCTCTGATTTGAGGTTCAACTGCAAATGCACCTGGTTCACCGGTTGGATCGAGGGCACGACGAGTTTCACACTTTGACCATTCTCGGCGAGCAGAACGCGGGTGATCTTGAGTTTCTCTTTTCCCGGTCGGTCGGTGGAGGGGGAATACATGTCCGAACCGTATTCCGGTCGCCAGTGGTAATTCCATTGTTCCGCGACATACGATTTCAGATCGCGGGCACTCTCAGGATCGAGCGGAAAGTTGAAATCGATCTGCAGACCGTCCGCTTCCACCTGGCAGTCCGTCACCATCGATAATGGTTTACCGGTATAACGCAGCCGTTGAACACCCTTATCGCGCAGTCCCCGGCGTCCGCCGCCGTTCCAGCCGTCCAGACCGACTGCATAGACCTGCCCGTCTGCCGGGTTGACCCGCGCCCGATGAATTCCGGTACTGAAATTGAAAGGCAGTTTGATGATCGCGGCCTGGCTCACGTCGTCGAAATCCTGCAGCATCAGGTAGTACAGCCAACCCTTCCCAAAGCTGGTATGCAGCAGGCGACCTGACAGCGGTCCCCAGCGGGGATCATCGACCCACAACTGTCCCCCCGAAGAATTGTCATAATCCTGCGGCATCCAGATGATCGGTGGATCAAACGTTTTCGGAGGGACTACCTTCCGATGGTCAATCCGCCCCCCATCGGGAGCCCAGTTCTTGCCACCAGCATGTGTCTGCACATAGCCGTAAAAGCCGCCCGGTTTCACCAGGCTGATTTTCGAAGCGGGCATCCAGTTGCCCTGGTTGTCGCTCACTGTCATCCGGTCGTCGGGCAGCATTCCCATGCCGTTAGGAGTACGGAAGCCCGTGCAGTAAATTTCCCACTGTTTACCATCGGGAGAGACCTTGATCACCGCGCCCGGCAGGGCATAGCTCGTATACTGCCCGCACTTCGTGTAATAAAAGTTCCCCTGCGAATCGGTATGCAGATCGAAATTGAACGAATGGAAGAACCGCGAGACATCGGTATCTGCGGAAAAGCTTTCATAGAAATCGGCTTCGCCATCCTGGTTCAGATCGTGCAGCCGCGTCAGTCGATCTTTACAGGTGACATAAATCAGACCGTTCACCACCTTGATGCCGAAGGGTTCGTAGAGTCCACCCGCAAAGCGTTTCCATTTCACGTTCAACAGGTCTTTATCGAGACCGGAAACGATCCAGATATCGCCCCCATGTGTGGAAACGACCATCCGCCCGTCGGGAAAGAAATCAAGTGCCGAAGTTCGAAACCAGGTGTTCCAGGGCGTCTGGTCCGGAATCGTGATCGTATCCAGTGCATAGGCCCCGGATTCCAGACCCGGATATCCCACGGTCGATAAGACGCCGGGCCAGTTCGCTTTGCCGCCGTGTGTCAGGGATCGGGGATCGATCGGTTTCTGCTCCGCTTCTTTCTGGATGAGTGTCTGTGCTGCTGTCAGATCAGAGTTCCCCTTCCCGGCAAAACAGACAATGTCGATCAGTCGCGATTTCTGATCCGCGGGGATCGATAAGACGAGACGTTGTTTCCCGTCAAGCTCCCAGCTCAGGCCGGCTGTATCGCCCACGACCGCGGAAGCTGTAAACGGACCGAGTTGCTGACCCGCCGACTTACCACAGACCACCAGTGCTCCCGATGCGGCTCCCGTGCGTTCTTGAGGTCGTTCCTTTCCGGGAACGAGTACGTCAGTGAAATTGGCGTTTTGGTATTCAGGAGCCGCCGTGGCCAGGACGAGTGCTTTTCCCGGCCCAATGCGCAGTCGATGTCGCACCGCTGTCTGTCCTGGAATCGCCTGGGGGAGTTCCTGGATTTCGCGGCCATCGATGGCATAAGAGAGCACCAGCTGTTTCCCGTGCACATATTGACCGTGGTAGTGCAGCCACTTGTCCGGCAGCGGACCCCGCGGACGCAGGTTTTCACGTGGATAATCGAGCGTTCCCCCGTGACCCCACTGCCAGCCGGCCAGGCCTGATAGTTTCTTTCCTTTCGGTTCGGGAACACCTTCGCCGCGGCCCCGGATGTGCTGGGTTTCACTCAAATCGAGAAACCCGCCCTGCCAGAGTCCTGCCTGGTTCAGCGTATGCAGGTCATAGGAAATCGTGGTCTGCTCATTCAGTTTGACGGTCAGAGCACTGGTAGTAATCCGGGAGAGCTGCGAAGCCAGCGCCGGTCCAAAGTCACGCTCGATATCCAGATCGAATTCGCCCGAGCCCGTTCCCGGAGGCAATTCCTTGAGATAAGCCTGTGTGACAGGTAGGTAAGCGGGGTTGCCCGGCTTCATGAATTTTTCGCGGATGTAATGCACGACCTGGTAGCGTTCTTTGGGGCTCAGATGCTGCATCGGTCCCATCAGGCCGTTCCCCTTGGAGAGCGTAAGAAACATCCGGTAGGGATCAGCACCGAATTTGAGGGGCTGTTTTCCAAAGGCCCGCGCGGTCGGCAGGGAAGGCGTATTGCCGTCCACACCATGACAGTTTTTACACAGACCGTGATAGATGCGTTCCCCCTCGGCGAAATCCCGCTGATTCATTCGCCGCAGTATCCCCGCGTGATCCAGGTTCTGCGTGTCGTCTTTGACAATCAGTTCTTCCGCTGAGGGCTTTAACTCAGCAGCACGGGGTGCGCCTCCTCGAGCGATTTCAAACACATAGCTGACCAGATCGTAAAACTCCGCCTGGTCATTCAGTGTCCCCACCAGGCCGGTCGGCATCATCGACTTGCCGGCAGTGGTTCTTTCCTCAATGTCGCGTTTGGGAATAATCACCTCCTGTCCCAGATTGGCGGCGTCACGCAGTACCAGTGCCTCGTCCCGATCTTCAGCGATCAGGCCGGAAATCAGCTTCCCCTCCACCGTGATCAGGTTGACCGTCTCATAACCTTTTTTGATTTTACGGGAAGGGAACAGGATCGATTCGATCAGATATTCATCGCTGGCACTCTTGTCGACTTTGGTCAGATCCGGTCCCAGGGGAGTGGCTTGGTCACCGCTGTCATGGCACTTGATGCAGGCGGCCACCGATTTGTAATAGATCAGGGCGCCACGTTTCGGGTTACCCCGCCGATGGGCTTCCTGCACCAGTCGATCCAAAGGCGCCTGCTGAAGCTGTTGCTCCAGGAGACTCGTCGTTTCCCGGGCGAAGCCTGGGGAGGGAACAGCAATGCTCAGCAGGCAGATCAGCATTAACGGGCGCACAACAGCTTTCATGGAGTCGCTTTCTTCAGGCTGGTGTTCAGTTCTGGTGGGAGAGCAAATTGGTACGACTCTATCTTAAATGAGCCGCCGGGAACAATCCAGAATAGAACCGGCTGAGAAAGAGAATTCCGCAGTCAGACAGCTGCGAAAGGGACTGCAGTGAAGTACAGCCTGGGCAGGGGAGCAGGTCATAGAAAAAGAAAGCCAGGCAAAAAAAGAGTGCCAGGAACCATTCTGCGACTGGCAAAGCAGGCTACAGTCTTCGATCTCGGAACTCGAAGCTGCAGTCGCCCCCAAGGAGCACACCATATGTCTCAAATTGATTCCCGGCACATTCGCTGTTTCAGCTGTGATATTTCTACAAGGCAGGTTCCTTCTTGCGTTGAGTTCCTGGGTTCAATCGGTCTTTCACTTTCGCCAGAACAGCAGCCTGCTCTTCTGAATCCAGTGAACCATCCTGATTCGTATCCAGCGTACGGAACAGACGCTGTAACGAACGGGGGACTTCATTGCGACTGATGGTCTGGTCGCGGTTGCGATCGAGCTGCTGAAAGATTTGCTCATTCAGGCCAATTCCCGTCGCATTGGTTCGACCGCTCAGAATTTTTGTCCGGTCGATGATCGCCATCTGTTCCAGTCGACTGAGGACGCCGTCACCATTTGCATCAGCACCATTCAAACGGTTCTGCAGCGGCGCAGGAACTTCGTTTGCGGAAATCACTCCGTCTCTGTTCCGGTCCATCGACATCATCATCTGGGTGACCATGTCGACCGTGTCGGTCGTAGTCTGGTTCGTCATGGCATTGCCACGCATCATCATCTGCATCATCGAACTGTTACCGCCGCCGCCACCGCCGCCTCCCTGGCACTGGCCTCCTCCGCCTCCCTGACCCATCATCTGCATCCCGCCACCACCACCGCCACCGCCGCGTGGTCCACGACCTCCCCCGCCCCGCTGGGCAAAGGCGTCGCTGACAAACAGCAGCAGCGCGAACATTGTGAGCAAAGTACTGATTTTACGCATAAGCAGGTTCCCCCTTATCGGACTACAAGTGTCAAATATAAAAACAGCTGGCCCGATACTGTCGTACGATTTTTAATCAGTGCCCTGCACAGGCTTTCTTTGGGACTCTTTGGCAGAACCAGTTGGAGGATCAAACAGAACAGAAAATGTTCTGTTGTTTAAGTTTCAATTATATAAAAGGTTATGAAATGCTTTTTTGCAGGGCATGAGCGTAATGCCCCGTCTTTACTCTTCAACGGGGAACGCCTCCTGATCACTACCGGCATTTTGAAAAAAAACTGGGATTGCAAGCATTTCCTCAGCAAGGGATAAATAGAGGTAGATATAGAGTATGGCATTCAGACAAAGGGATTGTCTTTGATGCCCCTCAGGACGCTGGTCATATAAAGGATCAGGAATATGATGCTTTTACAGAATCAGGACTGGCGACAGGATTACGATCGGACTGTGATCCGACTCATCCACGAAGCCTTTCCCCCGGATCAGTATCTAACGGAAATCGATGGGACTCAACTGGTCCAGACAGCAGGAGCCGAGAGTGATGCGATTATCCGCGATTTTGCTCACAAAACCTGGGAGCAGCTGGACCACGCTTTCATCACCCGACAGCAGGATGCACCACTGTCGATGTCGTATGAGGGGTTTCTGAAATTCCTGCCCGCTTATCTGGTCGATCTGTTTGATCCGAAGACGCAGGTGCAGCACGTGGTCTGGAACTGTCTGCTCGAATATCGATCTGAAACACGCTCCCCGCATGAGACTGTCGCACTCAACGACGATCAGTTGATCTGTTGTATTCTCTCATTTGTCAGGTCGAGTGACTTTCCACTGGATACGATGATCCCCCGCCGCACCGCAGATGAATATTTTCACAATCCCAGTCCGGAATCTGCGTTCAACATGCTCACGCTCGGCTTCTCCCATGAGCGGATTCTCCGGATTCAGTCTCGGATCGAACAGATCAACGACTGTTTTGTCATTGAACGCTGGGATCAGGGTTGAGCAAGGAAGCGAGAGCACAGACAGCATTTTAATCGTTTGTCTGTGACTCGCCCACCAGTACAGTCACATGCAGCTTTTTCTGCACAGGACTCAGACAGCGTTGTTCATCACAGGCCTGGTATTGTACCTGGCAGCTCAGTGTATATTCTCCCGGTTTGACATCGGCGTCCACCTGGACTGTCTGTCGAAATTCCGCCTCACCTGCATAGACCGGATGGTTGTCCAGGGACAGCGACCGTCCTGAGGGAGGCGCCTGCCAGTCTCCAGCTGCTTGAAAACCGTCCGGCAGTTCCAGCTTAAGTTGAGTAGCGACCTTTGCGGGTTGTGCATCAAGTGTGCGGATTTCCCACAGCGGGGCGATTTCGAATTTGACGGTCAGCGGGAAGCTTGCGCCAGCTTTAACTGGTTGATCAGGAACTTCCAGAATCACGGTGACCTGCTCGCCTTCGCTCCGATCTAAGTTTTTTGCCTGCTGCGTCTGCTGATCTGATGGCGGGGGACTGGTTTCCTCTTGAGGAAGTTTTGCATCAGGACTCTTTTCGGGAGTCGCTTCCGGCAGTTCAGACTTTTCACACCCAGATACTGTGATGAGAATACAGGCCGACCACAGCACGGATGGCAGCAGGCAGGTGCGGAAAACAGATTCAGTATTCGTTGTGAGATTGCTCATTATTTCCTCAGAAACAGCCAGACATAGCCGTGCCCTCTGGCGAGATCATAGCTGTGGTCTCGCTTTCCATCGGTACTTGCCAAGTAGGGACGCATCTGTCTGGTGAATTGTGCGTCGAGTTTTTCAAGTTGTTTTGCCTCGGGGCTTTCTTTTAAGGCTTTGTAAGCATTGCTCCATTCTTTCGTAGCCTGTTCGCTATAGATTTGATCTCCTGGATAGCGTTTTTTGAAATCTTCCTGAAGGGCCAGCACTTTTTCTCGATAGGCTTTTCCAAGTGATTTCGCATCTGACAACAGTTTTTCTACCTCTGCTTTTTCCTTTTTAGTGAGGTCCTCACGAAAGTCATATGTTGAGCAAAAATCACCGAGAATGAGATCCAGCTTACCATCCTGGTTAAAGTCAACGACTTCAATTTGAGAGCGAATCCCGGGTACGACCTTGTTCTCATCCCAGATTACCTGATTATAACCGTCCCCAGCATGCTTCGGGACGAGAACCTTACCAGCGGCAAATTTGGGCACCGTTTTTGAGCCCACATTTTTGAACCAGGTAACACTCCCTTCATCGCTACCCGCCAGCAGATCCCACAGGCCGTCCTGGTCCCAGTCAGCCACCACCGGACAGCAGTGTTTTTCCACCTCCAGCGGTTTACCGTCTGCCTTCACGGTCAGATTATCTGCAGCAAAGGCGTATTTCTCCGCTGTTCCTTCATTGATCCGCAGTTTCAGTTGACCGTCAAAGCAGCCGATCAACAGGTCAAAATCTCCGTCGTTGTCCCAGTCGACCGGCATATAAAAACTGCCGAACGACTGAACTTTCTGTTTCGGTTTCACAGCGCTTTGTACCGGTACCCCAGTTTTATCTTTCAACTCGACCGGTGCAGCATATTTGTGGTCCGGCAGTCCGCGAAAAAAATAGCAGTAGCCGGGATCATAGGAACTGCTGATGAAATCCCGGATGCCGTCACCATCCAGATCGACAAACCGCGGCTGCGCACCGACACAGCAGTAAATATTCACTTTGGCGTCTTTGCCGTCAGCCTGAATCTTGCCCTTGTTTTGATAGACCGGCTTTTGCTGGGTTCCCACATTTTGATAGAACTGAAAACCGCCTCGAAAATCCCCCAGGATCAGATCATCCCGCCCGTCCCCGTCCAGGTCTTCGATACAGGGACTGCTGTGCCCCCAGTGTTCCCCCGTGTCGATGACTTTCCCATCCGCCTGCAGACGTACTGGCTTTTCGAAAATGTCAGCGGCTGAGCAGGTACGATCGAGCGGACTGTGAATCAGCAGCCCCAACAGTATCAACGTGCAGCGAAAAAACATCTCAGCTCCTTCCATCGTATGACTTGAGCGGTCGAGGGGAAAATGCAAAGCAGCGTTCTACTGTTAATAACTCTCGATTACTGGTTTTGTCTATCTTTTGTAAAAAATGTGCTTTAATTTTAAATATGTTGTCTGACAGAGACGATGGGGAGCCCTGCTGTACCTGGTAGAGGGATTCTATGCCCCTGGTATCCTATCTTCTTCCAGGTATGACCGGAAACAGAAAATCGGTTTCGGCTGTCAGGATTCACTGTTATCATAGACGAACTACCATCGATATGCAGTCAGTTGTTTCTGAATTACGATAGATAAGGATCACCATGAACATGCCACGCGCCGCGCAGTTCTTCGCTCTTGTAATCGCTCTCCTGATGACCTCCGTCGCTTCCGCGGAACGACTGGTCCTGGTCAGTGCATCCTACCAGAAAAATATTCTCGCGATCTGTGATACCAAAGGTAAAGTCCTCTGGTCGTACGAGACAGAAGGGCCCGCCAAGGGACACGCCGGCCATCACGATGTGCAGCTGCTCCCCAATGGGAACATCCTGTTTCACGATAGCTGGACCGGGCTCAAAGAGATCTCCCTCGCTAAGAAAGTCGTCTGGACGTACGATTCCGCGAAGAGCAACGGCAATGCCGGGAAGCGGGTCGATGTGCACGCCTTTAAACGACTTCCCAATGGCAATACCGTAATCGTCGAAAGTGGCGTCGGCCGGATCATCGAAGTTGACCGGGACGGCAAGCTGGTGCATCAGTTTCCCCTGAAGAAGGGGGGCGCACAGTCCACCCGGTTGATGCGCATCACGCCGGAGGGGACCTACCTGGTCTGTTCCGAACAGCCGGGCGTTGTCATTGAATACGATCGTGACGGCAAGGTGATCTGGGAATATCCGATCGGCACCCGCGTCTACGGCGCCCTGCGTCTCAAGAACGGCAATACGCTCATCGCCTCGGGCAGCGGTCACAGCGTTCGCGAAGTGACACCCGATAAACGCACCATCTGGGAAGTCAAAGAACGCGTCCCGGGCACCAATGTAGCCCTCAAGTGGACCACTTGCCTGCAGGAACTCGACAACGGCAATTTGGTGATCGGCAACTGTCACGCCGGCCCTGAAAATCCACAGATCCTCGAACTCGACGATAACCGCAAGATCGTCTGGCAGTTCGATGAATTCGATCTGGTCGGCAACGGCCTGGCCTGCTGGGAAATTCTGGATGACGAACAGTCGAAACTGGTGCGGAAAAAGCTGCGGGCTCTTAAAGCGGAGTCGCCATGAGTGGAGAGACATATAATACGATTCTCTATGTCGTGAGTGCGGGTGTTATGATTGCCCTGGTTGGGTTTGTTTCTTCATTGGGGATGATGATACTCCGCTGGAATACCGACAAACGCCGAGGACATGTCATCCGTCTGCTGGCCTCCATCGCCGGCATCGTGATGCTGGCGGCTACACTGTATGTTGTCCAGATCTGGATCTTTCTACCATCCCTCGCACGAAAACAGCTGGCAGAGTACGAGGCGGCCCGGGCGAAACTCCTGGCGGATTCATCGGTTGTTCATGTAGGGGATCCGGCGCCAGACTTCTCGCTGACGACGATCAATGATCAGGAGTTTTCTTTAGCAGACGCGCGTGGTGATGTGCTCCTGATCAATTTCTTTGCCACCTGGTGCGGCCCTTGCCGGATGGAATCGCCGCATATCCAGCAGATCTGGGAAGAGCGAAAACAGAATCCACACTTTCGCCTGCTGGTGATCGGACGCGAGGAAACGAAAGAGAAGGTGCAACAGTTCTGTGCGGCAAACAATTTCACCTTCCCGGCTGCCCCTGACGTGGATGGAAAGGTTTATTTTCAATTCGCAAAAGAATACATTCCCCGCACACTGATCATCTCCCCGGAAGGGAAGATCGTCTACTCCCAGATGGGCTTCGACGAACGCGACCTGCAGAAGCTGCGGGAGACGTTGGACCAGCAACTGGCGCAGGTGCCGGATGAGTCTCAAGCGAAACCAGCCGAGTGAAGCTGTATATTTTGCTTCATTCTTTCTCAACTGCGAGTACTTGATCCAACTGTTCGCTCACCATGTACTCCAGAATTCGCATCCCGTTTTTCATCGCTTCCTCTTCTGAAATATTTTCATGTATTGGGATGGAGAGCTTGTTCGCTACATAGCGGTAATAGAGTTCTCCCTGTTCGTTCTCCAGGGACTGTTGGGTGAAGGCGATATGGCCATCCCGACCAATCAATAGAAAATTCAAATCCATATCAACGCCGTTATAGAGGATGTTCGTCTTACCTCCCTGCTGGCTGGCCAGGTCGATGGCGGCAGGCGTTTCAAATTGACGGAACTGATGAAACGCACGGATTTTATCCGGCTCCGTACCTGGTGGATGGACCTCCAGGAAGACAACCCCTTTCTCAGAATATTTGGCATGGAATGCTTTCATAAAATTCCGCATTTGTTCCAGCGGCTTTTGCATGTCTGCAGGAATCTGGGAGTAATCTGTTTCCTGAATTCCGTCGATGAACAACAGGAAGACGACTTTGCCCCGCAGCGCTTCCAGTGTTTGTGATTTGCCATTCAGCCAGGCTTTCACCTGTAGAGGCGGCGCTGGTGTTCCTGGCTGAAGCGGCGGAGGTGGAGATGCAGGCAAGGGACCCTGTTCTGGCCGACCAGCCACATACTTTTTCCCATCTAGATCATTCCAGTAAACGGCCCCCTGAGGAAATTCCCAGGCAAGCTCATTCTGTTCCATCGTTTTGTTTGCCGTGAAGCTGGTGACTGTCCAGATTTCACTGCGCCCGGGGACTAACGGCAGAGGAGTAAGTGATTTGGGGTCCAGATTATTCTCCCTGATTTTCTCATTCTGCTTCTGAATGCCAGGGCTGTCGACGGTGTAATTCTGGAAATGGATTTTGACCGGGTAATAGCTGTCCGCGAACTGGTCGATCTGCTCGACCTCCAGATACCGATAGACCTCGCGCACCGCTTGTCCCTGGGTATTTACGTCGGTCATTTCCATTCGCAACGGCAAAAAGCCTCGCTCAGGATCCACCCAGATACGATAACGGTTGCGTAGACCTGTCTGCTGATGGATAGGCGTAAAGCAGCCATCCAGGACAATCGTGCGACGTCCCTGGAAGTTCCGCCAGCCGACCACTTTATAGTCTTCAGTTGAACGGGTCATGAAATAATCCAGGTGCTGCCAGTCCTGTTTTTCATCCCATGGGAACTGGGAAACGGCCAGCGGTGCCCTCGTTTTGTAAGAAGTGACCCGATTGAAGTCATCCGTGATGCGTCCCTGTCCCTGGGGAAAACTTGAAGAGGCACCAAACCAGACGCGATATGGCGGCGTGGCTCCTTTGATGGCGGACAAAACATAGATGGATTTAAAATAATGCGGGAGCGCAGCCTGAGTTAATTTTCGGGGCGTCAGATCGAGTTCGGAGTTTTTTAAATTACCCGGCCAGCGGCGCTGGAATGATTTCCCATCCGACCAGAAATAGCTGCGATCTGAAATCCAGCCCTCTTGTCGTGATTTGATACGATCCGGAGTCAAACTGGCTCTGAGCTCCTCTGCACGCCTTAATGATTCACCGACTACATATGCGAACTGTAGTTCGTTGTAGACCACCTTTCCATCCGGTGTTTTGAGATCAGTGTGTTTGAGTGTCGTCATCAACTCTGCATCTCTCAGCTGCTGACGATCATTGTTGATACAGTTCATATTCTCTTTAATCAACACCTGGTACGTCATCTCCAGCGGCAGTAACCGCTGAAGGTTATCCCGGTAACCATTGAGAATCGTTTCCACGCTCGGCAGCCGGTCCGGTTTCTCTGCCACCCTGGTTTCCGCCCGCGAAGTGCCGGGCAGGGGAGCCAGTGACAATAACATCAATGCCACCAACGCCAGCAGAAATTTTCCCCGCCGCGAAATCTGGTGCTTCAATGAGTCCCGCATGATCGACGTCAGCCGCTGTTCCAGGATTCGCTGCGAACCCATGCCCGTGGCTGCGGGGATGCGCTGCGCCTGGGATACGAAACCGGTCGCTTTGACGAGGACTTCTGCATAGGCCCGGCGTTTGGCGGGTTCAGTCTGGATGACCCAGGCGTCGCAACAGGCTTCTTCGGTTACCCGGATTTCCCGGCGGACCCACCACACGATTGGGTACCACCAGTAGAGTCCAGTCGTTATGAATTCAAGCAGGCGCACACAGTGATCGCCGCGGCGGTAATGTGCCAGTTCGTGCAACAGCAATGTTTCAATTTCAGCGTCGTTCAGTTCCTGCAGGAGTGATTCCGGCAATATGATCCGTGCGCGTGAACAGAATGCCCAGAGCAGGGGAGAGATCGCACCCGGGATCAGTTCGACCCGGGGGACCGATTTGAGACCGATGCGTTCTCCCAGTGCGCAGGCGCGCTGCTGCAGTTCGGCAGAAGCGGGTTGTACGTGTTTTAAGAGTTTCCGAAAGCGGAGAATTCGGATCGTTCCTGTCAGAAAACAGACCACGGTGCCGACACCCCAGATCAGGAACGCGAAGGAGGCAAACCTCCATTTCTGTCCAGCGAAATACGATATCAGTCGTTCCGACCAGGTTGGTTGAGTGGTGACTTCACCTGGTGGAGCCGACCCGGTTGTCGAAGAAGATGTGAGATTGGTCTTTGTCGTCCTGGGAGCAGCGGTTTCCCTGTTATTCAAGCCCTCTTTCAGGGAATTGAGAACGGTCAGACCTGATTCAGCAGACGATCGTCGATGGGAATTCGATTCGGATGCGATTCCCTGCGAAAAAGCTGGCTCAGATTGTGCGGCAGGGGATTCGGTATTCGTTGCGAACAGTGCAATCTGTGGATACCAGACGGCTGGGGTGATCAGCTTGATCAACACCAGCAACAGCAGCAGGTGTAACACGGCCGGGTTCTTCACCCAGCGACGGACCAGCAGGACCAGTGCGAACAGACAACCGGCGATCACCGCATTGCTGAGTAAAAGTTTCCAGAGCAGATCCATTACCATCTCCTTATGGTTTTTGGTTTTGTCGGGCCAGGTCGTCGATCAGATCCATCAGCACCTTCTGCTGTTTCCGGTTCAGATCATTGTGCTGCGCCAGTTGAGTCAGCAGCGGTGTCAGGGAACCTTCACACAGCGTCTCCGCCACTTCCTGCAGGCGCCGCCCCACCAGTTCGTCACGCTCAATACTGGCCTGGTAGATGAAGGCGATGCCCGCCGGTTCCCGGTTCACAAATCCCTTGGTTTCCAGCCGTTCCAGCAGTTTTTTCACGGTGGAATAGTACGAGTCGGTTCGTTCAGGTTCGAGGATTTCCGTAATCGTCCGAATCGTGGCCGGGCCCTCTTGCCAGAGTACCTGTAAGACACTCAATTCTGCTTCCGTGACATCGCGCGGCGTCTTGACCATCGTCATCGCTTCCTTTCAGTAGACCTGGGACGTTATGTCGCAGGGAAGGGTAGGACAATCTGTCACAGGTGTCAAGACGGCGTTGGAAAAAAGCACGTCTGCAGGAATGATCGCCTGTCATACTGCTGGTCAAGGATGGAGCGACCTCGTCAATTGGTTTCGGTCGGCCTTTTGAAAATGATGTTGCCCAGATCACGCACCTCACCGGGTTGGAGCGGCTTTCCCTTGAGGAAATCGCCCAGTTCAAAGTAGCCGCCATTCTTGCGGATTTCCCGGGCTGCGATGCTGTATTTTGCCCCGGGAATCATCCCCCGGATCTGAAACCGTCCGTTTCCGTCGGTCAGATAGCTGACGGTGCCTCCCGATTTCTGCTCCGGATTGGGAGGCAGTAAGGCAACGTTTGGATCTTTGCTGATGGCCTGATAAACGTTAGAGAGTATCACTCTAGCTTTTGGATTACCTGATTCGTCGACCAGACGCCCCGTGATCTCGGCCCAGGGTTCCAGGGTAATTTTCAAATCGGTTGGATTCTGCTTGCTGATTAACAGGTAACCAGCCTGCTGGCTTTCCGGATCAATGACCTGAACGCGCCGCGGGTGATCAGACCGATAACCCCTGATTTCCAGCTGTCCCTGCTCGAAGCCGTTCCAGCTCGGAAATTCTTCCATCATGCCGACGTAATTTCCACTTAGAGAGGTTGTGCCATCCTGTTTGACGACGTTGATCCGCAAAGTCGGTCCCGGATCAAACGGCAGGTCGACTTGGGCTGATTTCGCGTCTTCTGCCGGATTGACTTTCGCCAGAACGTGGTAGTTCGTGGCAACGATCCAGAAAGGTGTCGTCTTCAAAGCCTTGAATGGGTTGTCTTGATCGATCAGCTTCTCCGCCCCTTGGCCGCGCTGATAGAGCATGTGATCGTTTGCCATGACCCCAATAGCCCCGGGGCCCGGCAGCACGGGAATCCGATAGGTCCCATCTTCCTGCAGCCGATAATGCGATGTGAGCAGGGCATAAGACTTCTGGATCGATTTCGCGAAAGGATTCCCCTGCAGCGGGGCATATACCAGTCGCCCGCCGCGAATCGGTTCGCCAGAGACTCGATCATACGCCCGGCCTGTGGCCCAGACTCCCCGGACCAGTTCCACGTCCTGTTGGGGGGGCGGGCTGCCTGCATTCAGTTCCGTACTGAATTTGTAGAGCAGATGAGGCTGATCGCGGGCTGCCAGACAGATGACTTCGTTTTTCCCAATCGGTAAGCCTTCCAGGCGATAACGTCCCTGGTTGTCGGTGACCGCCTGGACCAGGCCTTCGCTCCAGCCTGACACTCGGCGGCCCGCCAGATGATAGCTTTGGAGGGTGACTCCCGGCAGCGGTTGGCGTGTCTTCGCATCCCGAACCACCCCGATGACAGGCAGAGACGGTCCCGCGACATGGGTGAATTCAGACGGATGATAGACGATGGTTTCCGAAGAGGGGTTGCGTGCCTGCATGGGCAGTTCGATCGCCTTTCCCTGTCTGGTGCGGGCAAAAGCGTAACTCGTGGCAATCCCCGGGCCGGAAATCAGGAGCTTGACAATTCGCTCGTGTCCGAGGCCTTTGAAAGTGAACCGACCGTTTCGGTCGGTGACCACGCTGGGGATGTATTCCAGCGTGGCACCGCCTACATCATTTCCGAGACTTTTTATCAGCAGCATGCGGGTCTCATAAAAGTCGGCACCTGGTTTCTGCGCTGCCTGTTCCCAGTCGTCGAGTGAGCCGGACTCAGTAGCATGAAGCTGCGTCACCTGCAGTCGGGCGCCTGTCACAGGCTGCCCTTCAATATCGACCACGGTGCCTGTTAAAGGCACGTCATCGGTGACCAGTTGCAACGTGGGCGTGGCTTTTTGGATTCGTTTTCGGGCCTGTTCCAGAAATTCCGGGGAAGCATGCGATGCTGCAATTCGTTTGAGCAGTGATTTGCGCATTTCCCCGGAAGTATCAAACTGCATGACGCTTTCCACTGCCGGGCCAAAACCGTCAGCCATGGCGACCAGCATCCTGTCATTGTGCAGGGCGGCGTAACGTGGATCGGAGGCGGGAATCGTAATCTCGAAATTCCCCCGTGCATCGGTGGTGGTAAGCCTGGTTCGCTGGCGTTGATCCATGCCTGTACTGACATAACCGATCGATGCATTGGGAACCGGTTGACCTGCCGGGTTGACAACATTCCCCCTCAGGTGTAATCCTGCGTTCTTTCCGTCCTGCTTTTGTTTTGTGGATTGTGCTTTCACCGCTGCTGCCAGATCCTCGTCTGTCTGTGCCCCGGCGTCTTCTTTTTCTACAGAACCATCTGCCCGGGCATTCACCAGCACGGCTGCACTGGTAGTTACAAAGAATCCCAGCACAAGAATCAGGGCCACCCATTTCATAGGCAGGCGGAGCGTCAGCACGCGGGATGAGTCCAGAATCCGCAGCACGCGACGGCTCAATGCGGAACGGTGTGAAACCATGGCCAGCCCCGCTTCGGTCGCCAGTGAAGGGGCTGGCAGCCGTTCCGCAAAATCGACGAGCGTATTCGCGTAACGTTTTCGTCCGGAACCGTAGTGGATTACATAGTCATCACAGATATCATCGGCCAGCTGTTCCAGGCATCGCGCGAGCCACCAGGCCAGCGGTTGAAAAAACAGGACCGCGGTCGCAAAACGAGCCAGCAGAAAATACAGACAGTCCCGTCGCGTCTGGTGAGCCAGTTCATGTAGAAAAATATCACGCAGCACAGCGTCCGACAGGTTGTTCTGTGCGGGGAGCAGAATCAGTGGTTTGCGGATGCCTGTCAGGCAGGGGGAATGCACGGCGGGGGAGATACGAACCTCGGGCGGACGCAGTTCCAGCCGTTCTGCTGTCTCCCGGCAGAGGTTTTGCAGTTGCGCTTCCGCCGGTTGGCTGTTTTTGACCACCCGGGTCATTCCATGACAGGCCCGCAGCAGCTTTGTCAGCAGAAACAAAGCCCCCGACAACCAGATCAGCGTCACGACCCAGCTAATCAAAGCCTGCAGGCTGAGCCCTGTTTTCTCATTAACAAATGATTCTGATGGCACTGTCGTGTTATCTGCAGCTATGGGGGAAACTTCCCCTGCCACAGGCATATTCGCAGTCATTCCGGGATCTTGCGGCAGGGGCATTGCTTCTGTTGAGACGTGCGGTGTAGAGAATTGCTGGCTGCTTCCGTTCTCCAGTGACGGTGAGCTTGACGCTTCGGTAGCGGAAATCCTTTCTGTGACAAGAACATCATTGTTGTCCCAGGCAGGCAGCATGGCATAGCTGGTTGCACCCAGATAATTTGCAGCGAGCGACACCAGTGGGCAGATGAGGACCGCCAGCAGGGTGACACGCAGGATTACAGAATGCACGACCGGCTTCGCTCGGCCGCAGAACCGCATCGCGAGGCATCCGACCGCAATCAGCAGTGTGGATTGAAGTAGAACATGCACAGCAAAATAAGCGACCGTTGTCTCCATCATGATTTGTCCTCCTGCCGATAGCGCGTGCCTCGCGATTACTCGTCGTTGATCAGCTTGCGCAGCTGCTGTAATTCTGATTTGGGGATCTTTTCATTCTCCAGCAGATAGGCGACCAGCCCGGCTGCGGAGCCGTCGAAAATATCATTGATCAGTTCGCGTGTGGCCTGCCGCGTGACTTTGTCTTCCTTGATCAGCGGGTAAAACACAAACGTGCGATCCTCGACGTCGTGGGCCACAGCCTCTTTGGCCTCCAGCTGACGCAGCAGTGTCTGGACTGTACTGTGGGCAATGTTTGAATGCTGGTTGAGGGTGTCTGTGATTTCACGCGCATTGACACGGCCCCGATCCCAGAGGACCTGCATGATCTGCAGCTGGACCCGACCCAGTTGGCTGGCGTTCATCCGTCTCTCCTTGTCTGGGTGTGAATTTACAAGAGTCAATTTACTCTGGTAAAACCAAGTTGTCAATTTGAATATTCAAGAATCTGATTATTTATCTCACACTTCGGCTGCTATTGATTTCCAGCAGTGATGCGGTTCCAGACGGGCAGCATTAGACAGGATCGGGGCTGGCCTGTTATAGTGGTTCCATTGCAAATTCCGCCAGTTTGCTCTTCGTCATTATTCAGCGCTCTTTCAGGAAGGAACTCAGCTCCCATGAATTCACGAGTCTTGCGTCTGTCAGCACTGGCTGCTGTCTGTTTTCTGGTTCTCAGTTCAGTGTCCCCTCTCAAGGCAGCGAAGCTGAATGCGAAACAGCCACCCAATATTGTTGTCTTCCTGGTGGACGATATGGGAGTCATGGATACTTCGGTTCCCTTTCTGACCGACGCCGAGGGAAATCCGAAACGTTATCCCCTCAATGATTATTACATCACTCCCAACATGGAACGTCTGGCGAAGCAGGGGATCCGCTTCAATAATTTCTACGCGATGAGTGTCTGTTCGCCGACCCGGGTTTCGATTCTCACTGGCCAGAATGCAGCCCGGCATCATACGACCAACTGGATCAATCCCGCTAAAAATAACAAGGGCCCCAAAGGGCCGCCCAACTGGGACTGGGAAGGTTTAAGCAAGGAAGATGTCACGCTGCCGCGCCTGCTACAGAAAAAAGGGTATCGGACGATCCATGTGGGTAAAGGACATTTTGGAGCCGATGGTTTTCCGGGTGCGGAACCTCTCAATCTCGGTTTTAATGTGAATATCGCCGGCGCTGCATTCGGGGCACCGGGCAGTTATTATGCTGAGAAAAAATATGGACTGGGGACCCGTCGCGCGCATCACGCCGTGCCCGGCCTGGATAAATATCATGGCACCGACACCTTTCTGACCGAGGCGCTGACGCTCGAAGCCGATGCAGCGCTGGCGGAAACCGTCAAACAGAAACAGCCGTTCTTCCTCTACATGGCGCACTACGCAGTGCATGCCCCCTTCGATTCCGATCCCCGGTTTGCTGACCATTATAAGGATTCGGGCAAGCCGAAGAATGCACAGGCCTTCGCCACGCTGATTGAAGGCATGGACAAGTCACTGGGCGATATCATGCAGCAACTGGAGAAGCTGGGCGTGGCGGAAAATACACTCATCTTTTTCCTGGGGGATAACGGCTCTGACGCACCACTGGGGCACCAGCACGCCGTGGCTTGTGCAGCGCCGCTCCGCGGAAAGAAAGGCGCGCACTATGAAGGGGGCATGCGGGTTCCCTTCATTGCGGCCTGGGCGAAACCGAACCCAGATAATGAGAATCAGCAGCAGCTGCCCATCCCCGCTGATGTCATTCAGACCCAGGTGGCTGCGGTCTATGACATCTTCCCCACGATTCTGGATATCACAGGCATTCTGCCTCCCCAAGGCTACATCATGGATGGCCTCCCCCTGGATCAGTTGCTGCTGGGAGAACAGGATCATTCGCGTCCGCAGACGTTCCTGATGAACTATCCCCATTCGCCGCATCGCAGCAACTATTTCACGGTGTATCGGGACGGCGACTGGAAAGTGATCTATCACTACTTCCCGTCCGAAGAATCGGAAGGCTCGCACTACCAGTTGTATAACCTGGCGAAAGATCCGTTCGAACAACACAACCTGGCGAAGTCCAAGCCGAAGAAGCTCAAACAGATGATGCAGGCACTGATCGACAGCATGCAGGCTCATCATGCACAGTACCCGGTCGAGGCTGAAGGCAGTACGAAACCGGTCAAACCGAAACTGCCTTGAATCGGCCTGGGATGCATGAACGGGATATGAATTTCTAAAACGTATCCCGTTCACAGGCCACCGCTTAAATTCGCTTCTGGAAAAATGTTGGAAAATAGCATTTGAATCTCATGCAAAATGCATTAACATCTCATGCAGGATGTATGAGAATGTTTTAGGGAGCACCCATGTCAAAGAAGCAAAACCCTTCGAAAGGTTCTGATGTTACGGACGCAGAACGCACAGTTTTGGAAATTCTCTGGAAGCACCCCGAAGGGAGCTCAGTACGAGAGATCGTGGTGGCAATGTATGGTCGACATGAGCATTCCTTACACGGGGGGGTGAAGAGCTTTCTGGATCGTCTGATGGAAAAGGGACTGGTAGCAGTCGATAAGGCCGGTTTTGCGCATCTGTTTTCTGCCACCATCTCACGACAGGAATATGTCGGCAGACAGTTGAAGCATCTGGCAGATCATCATTTCGGCGGTTCACTGACTCCGATGCTGTTGTCGCTGGTAGAGCAGGTGAATCTCGACAAAAAGAAGCGTGCAGAGATAGAAAAGATCATCAAACAAATCAAAGACTAGAAGTGGTTTCATAACTTATTAAGTAAGGTGAACACGCACGCGAGTTGTGCGAATCCTAAAAACAAATGACTGTATCGTTCATATCGTATTACCAGACGACGAAAGTTGAACAGCCAGCTGATGGTGCGTTCGACTTTCCAGCGGCGTCGATATCGCCGCAGAGCACGCCCGTCTTGCGTCGCTGGTTTCACACGGTTCTTGCGATGCGGACAGATCAGCTCTATCTGCCGTTCCGCCAGCTCTGTGCGCAGGGGATCGCTGTCGGCCGCACGATCATAAATCAGGCGATCGGGGTCGCGTGGCAAAACTCGCTGGTCCAGCAGGGATTCAATCAGCTTCACCTCTGCCGGAGAGGCACTGGCACGATCCAAAGCGAGAGGGAGCCCGTTTCCGTCGACCAGCAGCATAAGCTTGGTTCCCTTTCCCCGTTTTGTCTTTCCGACATCGGCGCCCCTTTTTTTGCGGGGCAGAATGTGCCATCCCCGAATGCTTCCGACCAGACAACCAGCTTCCGGCGGTCTAAGTGTTCGAGCAATCGCTGCCACGCTTCCAGGAAGACACCGTCTTCGGTCCATTCCTTGAAACGCCGCCAGCAGGTGCTGGGAGATGGTAAAAATGTTGGTAAATCTTTCCATCGGGCACCGGTCCTTAATACCCAAAGGATTCCTTCGAGGCACTCGCGGGGAGCCACTCTGGGCCGCCCTCCGGCTGCGTTTACCGGTGGTTCTGGAAACAGATCTTTGATCAGAAGCCATTGCTCGTCCGAGAGTTGTGGTTTTGGTTCCGTCCTGGACCCGGTAATGTTGCGACCTGTGGCAGGTCGTGACACGCGGGTCATGGTCATAATGAGACCTCCTTTCGAGGGAGGTACTCGTACAAATACTATACCAAACTGTTCACGTAGTTTTGGGTTTTGAAACTACCTCTAGGAAAATAGTCCCATGCCCCTTCTGCTTTACTGCCTGTTGTGGAATCTCTTGCTGGTAACGGTGCTGGCTCTGTTCCTCTGGGCGGTAGGGTTGTTACCTGTCTTACAAAATCGTCCCGCACTCAGGCAGATTCTCTGGTTGCTGGTGCTGTTGAAGTTGGTCACACCACCGTTAATGACGGTTCCCATACTCCCTGAAACACGGGTCATGGAATGGAGTGAGTCGGCACAGAAAAGTCTGGCAACGGAACTCTATGGGAGTCTTTTTATTCACGATGACAGAGTTGCACACGATTTAGCCGATACCGGAAACATAATTGAAGACAATACTCAGCCCCGCCAGTTGTGGAATTCAGCGGTTCTGTTCAGTGTTTTCAGCCTCCTGGGGACTTTGATTCTATGGAGTAAACTGATCGCAAAACATTTCCGTATGCGAAACTTACTAACTCGTTTTCAGGCAGGCTCACAGAGAGCCGAACAGGTTCTGCAGCAGCTCTGTGCTCACTTTCATCTTAAGCAGAAGCCTGCACTTGTTGTGATCGATGCAGCTTGTTCACCAATGCTCTGGAGTGGAAAGCGCCGGAAAACCATCATCTTGCCTCGTACTTTTTCAGAGGTGGCCAGTGAAGAGCAGTTACGTCATGTTCTGGCACACGAACTGGCGCATCTGGTCCGTCGCGATCAGCTGGCAAGTCTGGTGGCGTTTGTGATTACAAGTCTGTTCTGGTGGAATCCGGTTGCCTGGTTCGCACGACGTGAGATGTTGATGGCCATGGAATGCTGTTGTGATGCACTGGCGATAGAACGTTCAGCCAGTTCCCGTCAATTATATGCGAAAACCCTGTTGTCTGTTGTCGATACACTGTCTCATTCTGAATCTGTACTACCTGTCGCAGGGGCACAGTTTGGCGAGTTCCAGTCCTTTAAAAGGAGAATTAAAATGATTGCCCGTTCCCGAGTGAAATTTACGCTCTCACCTGCTGCTTGTCTGCTCACTGTTAGTTGCGGACTGATGGTCATGACGCTGCTGCCCATCAGTGCTGGTGCAGAGCCAAAGCAGCTGAAAGATGAAACTGTCCCGCAAACAAAAGTGTCTGTGAACTCAGATCAGGGGGCACAGGCAGCTGAGACGCAGGAAAAGCCGAAACCAGGAACAGCAACCTACCATAAGCCCGGAATCAGCCATGCCCAGCTTGTTAGTTGGGGCGTGGAAACTTCTCTGAGAGGTTATTTCTTCGACACGGAAGAGGCTGCAGAATCATTTGCCAAAACGATTGAGGCATTCAGGATTGCCAGACGGTTTCAACTGGAGATTTCAGAATATTCCCTGTTTGATAACGATAATCACAAAATTCTCATGCCTTCCAACCACGCGGAGCAGCTGCAAATCGATTCAAATAAAGTCATCCTGCTACAAGGAGATCGCAAACAGCATCAGCGTGTCGAGCAGATCATGAAGGCACTTGGTGCAGAGTAAACAGAAATTTATCAGCGGATCACCGACCGGAAGAGTTTTGGCGCGATGTAATCCGGTCGGTGTTCTTTTTTTGCCTCTGTTCCCATCCGAAAAATAGCTGCGGTTACTTCAGAACTACTCTCGATGTCAGCCCTCCGTTACCGGTACCAGCATGTTGGCATCACGGGCGATGACCCATTTGCCGTTCTCTTTATGCAGGATTGACAATGTGTGGCCGACCCGTTTCACCGGGCGGCCGCCGGGCGGCGTCACCTTGACTTCCATCTCCGTCCACATGTAGGCCCAGTCGCCCAGCACCTTGATCTCCTGGATCTCACTGATTCCGTCAATGTCTGGGACCGGCTGATCGGGGTGAGGTTGCGCCGCTTCTTTGTATGGGGTTTTTCCAACCATTGGTGGCTCACCCGCGACCAGAAAGACGACATCCTCTGCCATCAGTTCCAGCACTTGTTCCGTGTCACCTGCTTTGGTCGCTTCCAGCCAGGTACTGACCAGATCGCGTATTTCCTGTTCATCGCTTTGCATCACTTCACCATCCTTTCACTCAAAAACCTGTCCTGCCAGATGACTGGATGTTTTAATCATCTCTTGTCATTGCTTCCTCAGGCATTGATTGTTGGAGGACAGGGCTTTCAGGGGATTCAGTTGCACTCCTGTTACGTCAGGGTATTTCAAAATAGCTGCGTTTGAATTGCTGCATCCACCATTGAATCGGCGACAGGTTGTCGTCCGTGTTTTCTGATCCTTCGATAATGTGTCGGATTTTACGCAGATCCAATGTTTTGCCTGTCTCCAGGTTATATTCATCTTCCATCGCCAGTGCTTCGGAGACCCAGCGGATCTCTTCCAGCCAGGGGAGCTGCCAGGCCTGTAGTTTGATTCGGTTGCGAAACTGGGAGGCCCAGCAAAAGGCCAGCAACAGCCAGAAGAAAAGTGAGCACAAGGCAACAATTGCTGTGAAGAAGTATGCGAAAACCAGAAACGCCCCCAGTAACGCGAACAACCCCAGTAATTCCCAGCGGCGTTTGCGTCGTCTCTGTTCCCGGTCCTCAATATATTCTTTCTGACATTCGCTACACAGGAGTAAAGGAAACCAGACTTCTTTCCAGTACTCTTCCGCGGCTGACGCCACCAGTTTGACTCCCCCCGTGATCGTCGGGCGAATCCCGCCATCATCTTTCATGTAGCGTTCGATGAGGATCCGCAGCTTGACAGGGATCAGGATATCAGCGTCCCGGCACTCACAGTGATGGCAGAGACCGTCGAACGGAGGCTCTCCTTCCCGAAGAGTGGCCAGGATTTTTTCCAGCGGCCGCAGCAGGGGGTAATTGTCTCCCGATGATTGCTGCAGGGTGATCGTATCGGGAACCCGCACCATCTGCTGACAGGCCTGACAGCGCTTATCCATACCTGCTTCATGGAGCTCTACCCGCGCCCGTTTTCCACAGTCACATTCAATATAGTATTTTTCAGCCATCGGATCCGGTTTCAGCAATTGTTTATGAATAACATCTTCTGTTTTTATTATATCGGGATTTCAGGAAAGAGAAGAGAATGTTCACGCTCTGCCTCGAAATCGAATGGCTCAACTGACAGGGAATCGTATCAAGCCACACATTCTGACACGCTCTGATCTGGTCCTGCAGCAAGGCAGGCTCAGCATCGTTTAACTTTTTGTCTGTTTCGATGTGCTGTGCATCAGACTCGTGGTTTTATTGAGAGCCTTGTTTGATTTCGACCAGCCGTATCATTTTATCTGCCTCATCCGTTCCACAGGCCTGCACCAGCTGCTGGCGTAAATGCTCCCACTGTTCCTCATTCACTACGGTTCCCGTCAGGTAAACCTGGGCTGCCGAGGAAAATTCCGATTTGAGACCGGGATAGTCGTTTTCCGAGAGAACTTGAGCCAGGATCTCTTGCTTCTCTGCCCGCATCCTCAGGTAGAGCTGCTGCTGAGCCATGATTCC
This sequence comes from Gimesia panareensis, assembly GCF_007748155.1. Classification (GTDB taxonomy): domain Bacteria; phylum Planctomycetota; class Planctomycetia; order Planctomycetales; family Planctomycetaceae; genus Gimesia; species Gimesia panareensis. Next base: position 4,902,853 of record NZ_CP037421.1, on the reverse strand, counting down.
TCCTGCAACAAAAGTGACCGCGCTGCAGAAGACCACCAGCATCAGAGTCACCAGAGCCCAGATCAGCTTACCATGCCAGAAGCCCTGTCTAGCTGTCGTGGCAGCTGTCTCTATATTTGGAGAAGTCTGAGCACGTGCCTGCCAGGCAGTGATTCCCAGGATTCCCAGGGCCAGAAAGACTCCCAGACCTGCCCCCTGAGTGATTCCCAGTTGCATTCCCACTTGAGCGGGACTGGACAGAGAACTTTCTGGAATGCGAAAGACTGCCCTGTAATAATTGGGGAACAAAACATGCACCAACTGGCTGCCCACCGCACCCAGCAGGGCGAATATGACGATGCTGATCAAAACGGTCAGAAAAGCGTGTTTGGCAGTCATCGATCAGATCTCCTCAGTTTTTACTGGCGACCGGTTTCCCCCTGGTGACAGACAACAGGAACTTCCGGAGTTCTGTCGAGGGAATCGCAAATCCGGCCGCTTCGATATCGGCCTTTAAGATCACCAGTCCGATGACCTGGCCCCGATCATCGAAGACAGGGCCGCCACTGTTACCCGGATTCACCGCGGCGGAGATCTGAATCAACGGCTGATCGCGAAGTATCCGCTTCGGATTACTGATCACGCCTGTAGTCAGTGTTTGTGACAGGATCGTTTCGCCCAGTCCCGGATTCCCAATCACCGTGAGATGTTCACCCGAGTCGAAAGTCGTGCGGGAACTCAGCACGACCGGGGAGAGCTTCACTTTCTGATTCAGTTTGAGCAGTGCCAGGTCCTGTTCTTCGTCCCAGTGAATGATGGTCGCTTCAGCTTCCTTAGGGGACGCTTTCCCCACCTGAAACTCCACCAGGATCTTTTCATCTTCAGGAGCCGCATGGGCGCACGTCAGGATATAGCCTTCACTGCCCACGACGAAGCCCGTTCCTGAACCGGTCTCGGTCTTAATCAGCACGACAGAGGGATTGAATCGCTCCGCGATTTGTCGGGGAGTCTGTTTCTCCGGTTTGGCGTCCAGTTTCAACGCCTGCAGTTCCGCCTGCTTGATCGATGGTACCGGTCGTGGTTTTTTCTGCGCGAGATTGATCTTGCGTCCCACCTGCTTTTGTTCCGTGGGAGTCAGTTTGAGGGGGACTGCTCTCACGTAATTGCCCTGGAACGGATTTTGACAGTGAAACAGCAGTGACTTCCCATCGGGAGAGAAAGCCAGATCGGCGACTTTCACATCGCCCAGTCCCCGGTCCAGCAGCAGGAGCTTGTTCTCCAGTACCTCGCCTGTCTCACGGTCAAACAGCACCGCTGAATTTCCGCCAGGGACTGCAACTATTTTTAACGTGGGGTGGAACGCCAACTGCGTACATACGCCGCGCCCCTTCGTTTCATACACCACCGGATTCTGCTTGAACTGTGTTGCATTCCAGCCAGCGAGGTTACGCGAAAGTGAGGGAAATCCACCGTTCGAGAGATACGTAATCCGTTTCCCGTCGGGAGAAAGGCGAATCCCATTCCCATTACCTCCCGCGTTGTCAATATATTGATAGATCACCGGCATCCCTCTCCGCAGCTTGAAGCTGATCAGGAAATCCAGGTTACCATACTGAGGAACCTCCAGCAGACGCCAGCCGGGGTTGATATGGAACTTCGTCCCATTCCGGTAAAGATCCCGGTAGCCGGTATACAGCATTTTTCCGGACGGATCGACGCAGCCCCACGTTCCCAGAAGTTCATCCGGGGCGATCACCCGGGAATTGCTTTCATTGACCACCAGCACCCGGTAGCGGGGAACCTCCATACCCGTTTTGATCGCCACATAACTGATGTCCAACTTCGGGTGCACCGCCAGATCGGTCATCTCCAGCACCGGCACTCCCGCTTTGTCCAGGGGAATACTTTTTTTCACCCGGCCGCTTTTCTGATCGATCAGATCCAGTTGAAACCGGCCCTGATCCAGGGCCAGGAAAGTCCCGTCCCGCTCGCCGATAAACTCATAGCGTTCCGGCAGCTCATAGGTTTGAACGTCCTTGATGCCATCCCCCGTCAGACGATGAACTTTCTTCCCCTGTAGAACCAGCAGCGACTGATAATCCGGAGTCGGGATCAGCTTCGCAGGTTCCAGCTCGAGGTGAAGCCGGGGGAAGTTTTGCAGCTTGTCGAGCCCCCCATACATTTTGACCAGATCGCGGGAGACGACTTCGACTTCCACCCGCTCAAAGGAAACCTTGTCTCCCTGTGTGACCTTGATTTTGAATTCCTGTTTTCCAACCTGTTTCGAGCCGGGTTTCCAGGTCACTACGTTTTTCTCATTCAGGTTCACTCCCTGTGGTCCATACATGAGTTCATAGCGCGTCTCTGGTTGCTCGGGGAGCTGATGCGAGAACGGTTCCCCTTCGGCAATCAGAGCCGGAAACTTCAGCGGGTTTGGAGCCGCGTGCTTTGCTGCCGGGGCAGGTGAGCCGGGAGCAGGATTTCCTGAATTTGGGGCTGCGGTGATCAGACCGGGAGCCAGGAGTTCTTCAGGAATTTCAAACGCGGGGGTTTTCGCTACCAGCATCTGGTTTTTGCCCATATCCAGGACAAACAGATGGGTCTGCTGATTCTCTGTAAAGGCGATGGGGTGATCCAGCAGGTAACCACGAATCCGATAGATACGATGATAAATGTGGCTGAACTCCTGCAGGGGAAATTCAGCTTTCCGGTCCGCCACTTCTTCCATCACAGCCGACAGCGGATAGACTTTCACCTCATGAGGAGTCAGGACATACAGCAACTTGCGGTTCCGGTCTGCAACCACCAGGTAGTCCAGTTTGCTTTTGACGCCGACCAGTGGCACTCAACGCGGGTAACGATTCTGTGTAAGTTAAATAAATCTTGATGCGGACAACCGTTAGGTTGTTTAATGCAGG